>NZ_JARAMN010000014.1:0-101380 GCF_028807315.1 Dinoroseobacter sp. PD6
TTGCCCGGTTGGCGTCGCTGAATGGGATCGCTGCTCAGGTGGGCTACAAATGCCGTCCGGTCCGCTATGGCGGCACGCCGGCCATCGTGGCTGAGAACAAGCTGGAGCAGCAATTTCAAGCCTCTGCCCCGGATCAAGTCTGGGTAGCCGCGGAGCGCGGCCTGCGCGATCGGGCTTTCGAGATTGTCTTCCGCGCGGAACATGCCTTGGGCACCTGTCTCGCGCTGCCCTTTGGTGAGCGCCCCGAGCTGATCGAGCCGCCGGGCGATCATGGAGGTGAAGCGCTTCTCGCCATGTACATCCGAGGTGCAGACCCGGAAAAATGGGGCCGACACCTGTGCGGACCGATGTGTTCGCCCGAGCCCCTGGATCGCGGCGTCAGCGCGCCAGCCGGGCTCGAGCAGATAGTGCCGCCGCCGCTTCTGGTTCTTCGCCGTTTGGGCCGCATGGTAGGAGCGTCCCGTCCCACCGGCATCGGAGAAGATAAGGATGTCTTTTTCGCCATCCATGAATGCGGCGGTCTCGGATGAATTGCCGCTTGCAGCACGCTTTTCGATGTAGAGCGCACCGTCGGAGGATTTGAGCGGCCGGATCGAACTACCCGTGACCTCGGCCGCCGCCTCGTCACCAAAGGCCCAGATGATCTGATCAAGCGCGGATGGGATCGGTGCGAGGGACATCATCTCGACCATCGCCTCCTCGCGCAGCTGCAAAGCCTCGCGCGAGATTACCAGTTGTCCGTTCGCATCACGCAGAGGCTCGGCTACGATGTTGCCGTCGATCTCGACAAGCTTCTGCGCGTGAATCGGGAAGGCCTGCTCGAGATAGCTCAGCACATAGTCCCGCGGTGTCAACGCGCCTTCAACCAGCTCGTCTTCAGGGTTCATTGCCTCAAGGCGACGCTTCAGAAGGCTTTCGCCGGTCGAGACCACTTGGATGACGCAGGCATAGCCGGCTTCGCGATCTCTGCGCATCGCGTCGATCACGCTTGGTGCTTTCATCCCCATTAGAAGGTGATTGAAGAAGCGTTGTTTTGTGCTTTCGAACCGCGACTTGGCTGAGGCCTTGGCCGCAGATGCGTTCGTCTCACCCGACGCATCGTTCACGCCGGTTGCGGTCAGAGCGGTTTCGAGGTTCTGATGGATCGTGCGGAAGGCACCTGCATACGCATCGTAGATCTCGATCTGTGCCGGTGTCAGCGCATGTTCGAGCACATCGTATTCCACCCCATCGAAGCTGAGCGCACGGGCGGTGTAGAGCCCAAGTGTCTTGAGATCCCGCGCGACAACCTCCATGGCCGCGACACCGCCGGCTTCCATGGCGGAGACGAAGCTCTCCCGGCTCGGGAACGGATACTCGGGACCCTGCCCCCAAAGACCGAGGCGCGAAGCATAGGCCAGGTTGTGCACGCTCGTGGCCCCGGTCGCTGAGATGTAGAAGACGCGTGCCCGCGGTGCTGCGAGTTGGAGACGCAGGCCGGCAAGGCCTTGTTGGGATGGTTTCGCGCCTCGCCCCGCTTCCGATCCGGCAGCGTTCTGCATGGCATGGCCGCCAAAGTCGTGGCGTTGGTGCCTTGGTCGCGAATAACCTCTGTCGCTGCGGCCGCCTGCATCATGTCGTAGGCCATGCGCCAATCCCAGACACCGCTCGCATCGCTGCCGCCGAAAGTGTCGCGCATGATCCGCGCAAGCGTCGAGCTCTTCAGCGGGTCTTGCCGGATCGTCGCGCCGATGTTGGCGAGGGCGGCGCGAAGGTCTTTGCTGATTGGTAAGATGGTCTGGGATTTGAGTTGCGGCTTTGCCATCGTGAGGGTCCTTTGGATCAGATTTCGGATGCCAAAAGACAAACAGCCCCCTCTGACTTTCAGGAGGCTCTTACAAGCAGGAGGTTCTGTGAGTTCGGGTGACGGTGTTGCAACCCAAATCGGCTCGAGACGAAGCGATGGTTGGATTACAGTCGGCTCAACTCCGGGACGACAAACGAAGCTTTCCGGCGGCTCGGAGGCGCTGCACCTCGCGGAGAATGGCATCGGTGAAAGCCGGGCTGAGCGCGCCGCGCGGCGACCGTTCCTCGAAGGTATAGGATTGCTCCAAGACATCGGCGTTCAATTCATCCAGGATGACCCAAAGCCTGACATCGGTTGCCAGTTTGGCCCGACGCGCCTCGGTTTCCGGGATTGGAAGCGCAGACCGGTTTTTGTCCGGAGACTTGCTCGTGATCGGAGCGATGAAGAGGACATGCTGACCGGCAGCGTTGGTGACAACGATGACGACGCAACTCGGTCTTTTCTTGCGGCCTTCCGTTTCGCCGCGATCGGCCTGCCATTTCCAGAGATAATGATAGTCGAAGACCTGCCCCGCGACAGGAACGTCAGCGGTCACGGAAGTGATCCTCAATCCCCTTGTCCAGAAGATCGCCCAAGTCGTCCGGCATATCCGCGACATCGAGCGCAACCTGCGATCCGCGCTCGGCGGTTAGCGCCTCAAAACGCTCCATCGACATAACGACGAAGCGCGGTTTGCGGTGTTTCGTGATGGCGACCGGCGCGACAGTGGCGGCCTCGAAAAGATCGCCGGTGTTGCGGGTCAAGTCGCCAGCAGGGAACTGTTTCATATCGATCCTCTAGAGAACTCCTGAATTATACAGAATATACGCCTTTTCTGTGTATTTTGCAAGTGGGGTTACGCATCCGAACGGTGATATCCTCTTTTTTGTGCGCTTCACCCCCTACCCTGCCCCGCGAAGAACTCTGCGAGTACGGGGCCCGCCTCCGCCTTACTCGTACTCAGCAGGGTCGACCCCGCGAGCGAGGCCTTTGACAGCCGGACGAGACCGCCGGTTTCCTTGATGCGATAGCAGCGCCGCTTCTGGCGACCGCGACGATAATGCGTGGCCGTCACGATCTGGCAGGTGCTGCCATCGGTCAGTGTCACGGGTTTTGCGAGCCGGATCTTGTCGCCCTCCTCGTAGTCCGGGATGGCGGCCCAATCGCGGCAACGTTGCCGCCAGGCATGAGCGTAGCTGTCGGGATCCTTGATATCGGACAGCAGGTTCAGAATGCTCAGCGGTGCCCGGGATTCTACCGGGCCTGCGCTTTCTTCCATGTCCTTGTAGCCCCAGCAACCATCGTCGTAACGCGTGAGAAACACCGCCGCGAAGGTGATCGAGCCATCCTTGTCTGGTGTGTAGGTGCGGTCTTCGACCAGTGTTCCGTCGAGGTTGGTGACCTTGACCGCTGCATACCAAGTCGAACCGACCTTGCAGGCTTTGAGGAGTTCGGTGCGGCGGACGTCACTGTCGAACGTGCATAGCCGGGTGATTTCGGCCTTCTCATCGGCGTAAGTCTGGACGCGGCGATCGGTATAGAAGAGCCAACCCATCACGCCGCCCTCCGGTCATCGATTTCCATCAGCGCATCGAGCGGCACGCGATAGGGCAACATTTTGTCGAAATCCTCGCAATTGCCACAGTTCTGAACGATCGCGAAGGTGTCGCAGGCATCCTTGAGGATGACCCGGAAGGTGCCACCAAGCCCCGAGGGCACCTCGTAGGTTCCGCCGATGAGATAATCCGAGGCCCGGCATACGAAGACGCGGATGCTGTGACCATCGGTGGCGAGCCGGATCGCCCCCTGCCCCCGGTCGATGAGCACCTGCACGTCATCCAGGATGACGGTATAGAACTGGCCGGTCAGATCGCGAAACGCCATTTGGCGCTGCGCCATCCAGTCGGTGTCCCGAAACGGGTTCATGCCGTCGACGAAGGCGAAGGACGGATCGGCCTGCTCGGTGGTCACGATGCGGGTGGTCGTGCCATCGATGCCATTCGAGCGCAGATGCACGCCATTGCCGACAATGAGGATCAGGGCGGGCCTGTCCACCGGTCCGTTCCAGTTGGGCAGGAAGGTTTTGCAGGCGCGCGCATGGGCGATTTGCGCCGCGACAGCGGAAGCAGAGAACTTGGGAATAGCCATGGAGATGTCTTTCTATTCGGTTTGGAAGGGTCGACCCGCGCGGGGAATGCCTCGCGCGGGTTGCATGAGGACTCAGGCTGCTTGCGCGACCTCGCCATCAGAATCCGGTGTTTCCGCAATCGGCGCCGCCTCATCATAGACGGCTCCAGCGGTCTGCATCATAGGCGGGCACCAGGCGGCCACAGCCGCGCGCTGCGCATCCGTCAGAGTGGCAAAGGGCTCTTCCGTCAGTCCCACAACAGGAAGACAACTTTCACTTTTGTGGATGAATTCGCACCACTGGATCGGCGCTGCGGTCCCCAGTTCCTGTGTGTCGTCAGATTTACTGCCGAAGCCACAAGAGTGTTCCGAAATACCGGAACGGTGCCAATAGGCTGTCGGAAATTTGGCCGCTGACGATAATCCCGAGATTTGTCGCTATCGAATTGGGTCAATCTGCGGCAGGGCATCCAGCCCGGTCCAATCCAAGGGAAGACGCTTGTAAGCTGAGTGCCTCCGCTTGTTTCGTTGATCGAAAGCGAGGTACCTAGGGCAGTTTCAAGGGCCATGCCTGGTCAAGTTTGACACCGATCAGCGTCGCATAGCCCCGTTTGTGGTAGAGTCCCACTCGCGTTCACAGTGTCATTCATGGTGGTTCTGATGACTGTTGCGACGGAATACTCAACCAAAAGACCTTCAATCCTTGTACTACTCCTGTTCTTTGGGCTGACGTTCCTCATCACATGGGGTGTCATCGGGAGTTACATATTTTGGCCCGAAGCGATGACCGCTCGTTTCGGCGAGATAAGCGGCGCGCATCCCTTTTTCTTCCTCGCCACTTGGGCGCCTGCCATCGCTGCCTTCACGGTCGTTCTCATCTATGGCGGCTTTACCGGCTTGCGCGGATTTCTCTCAAGACTACTCATGTGGCGCTGCCCGGCACCTTGGTGCGCGTTCATTCTGATCGTGATCCCGGTGGTCTTCATGGCGGGTTCACTCATCAAAGGCGGGCCGTTCCTAGCGCCAGTTCCGCCGGAAGGCGTGGGTGCGATGATCTCGCTTATGTTCATGATGCTTTTTCTGGGGCCGGTTGAAGAGTTCGGCTGGCGCGGTGTCGCTCAGCCCCTTTTACAAAGGTACCTCGCGCCGATCTGGGCCGGTGCACTGATCGGCGCGATTTGGGGTGTGTGGCACTTGCCCGCATTCTACCTGGCCGGTGTCGTTTTCGCGGAGTGGAGCTTCCTGCCATTCTTCATCGGCAACATCACAATCGCCATTCTGGTGACACCGATTTTCAATGCGACCCGGGGCAGCCTTCTGCTCCCGATGCTCTTTCACTGGCAGCTGATCAACCCGTTCTGGCCCGATGCGCAGCCTTGGGACACATGGTTGTTGGTCGGTGTGGCGGCCATTGTCGTGTGGTGGAAACGGGACATGATGTTCTCCCGTGAGGGCGCTGCAACTGAAGTCATCCCTGGTGAGGCACGGACATGATGCATTCTATCGTACGTTTGGCTTTGACCATTTGTTTCGCGCTAACTGGTCCCGCGAGCGCAGACACTCCGCGTGATAGGCTGCAGGCTTTGTTGGACAGCTTCCAAAGCGAATACGGCTTCCCTGGAGCAACGGCTTCTGTTGCGATGCCCGATGGGCGGGTCATCAGCGTCGCTTCTGGCCTCGCGGATCAGGAGTCGGGTGCCTTGATGACGCCTGAAACCCGCATGCTTGCGGCAAGTATCGGCAAGACTTTCGTCGCGATGACCGCCTTGTCGCTCGAAGATGAGGGCGCGCTGTCCCGCGCCGGCCTTGTTTCCGATTATCTCGCGGATCGCGATTGGTTTGCTCGTTTACCGAACTCCGACACGATGACTTTTGGCGATCTGCTTCGGCACGGTGCGGGTTTGCCCGATCACGTCCACCTTGAGACTTTCCAAGCAGAGATGGCCACACGCATGTCGAGCGGTACGGCTGCGCTCACGCCTGAAGAGGCCATCGCCTTTGTCCTGAGTGCTGAAACGCTCTTTGATGCCGGGTCTGGTTGGGCCTACACCGATACGGGTTATCTCCTCCTCGGCCTTGTCATCGAAGAAGCGAGCGGAAGGCCCTACTACGATCTCGTCTCAGACCGGTTCCTTGCGCCGCTCAGTCTGACTGCAACAGCCCCATCGAACACCCCTTCCATTCCGGGTTTAGCCGTTGGTTATGTTGCCGAGGACAACCCTTTTGGTTTGCCTGCCCGCACGATGGATGACGCAGGCAATCTGGTCTGGGACCCGGCGATGGAATGGACGGGCGGCGGACTGGTTTCGACCGCACATGATTTGGCCATGTGGGGCCACAAGCTGTTTAACGGCGACGCGATGGAAGCCCCTTATCTGGACCGCTTGCTCGATAACATTCCGGTGTCGCCCGACGCACCGGACATTCAGTATGGCGCAGGCATTGCCATCTACAACGAGACGGCGCGCGGGCCGGTCTATGGTCATGGTGGTTGGATACCCGGCTACGTCTCAAGCCTGCGCCACTATGCTGATCACGGCGTCACGATCGCGTTTCAGATCAATACGGATGTCGGTATCGCAGACGACAGCACCGACCTTGTCCCCGCCTTGGAGGCCGCGCTTGCCGATCTCGCGATTGAAATTGCGCAGTCGAGTGCTCGCGAAGAGACACTGCTTCGAGATGTACAAATCATCGATATCGCGTCCGGCGACATCACGCAGGGTCAATCAGTTCTGATCCGCGACGGCACGATTGCGGAAATCGGAACCGAAATCACGGCGCCGGAAGCGGTGCAGGTCGATGGCGGCGGGCGCTATCTGATCCCCGGACTTTGGGACAGCCATGTCCATATCTTCTCCTCGGCCACAGAGCCGGAGACGGCGTTGCCGCTCTATCTCATTAACGGCATCACGGGCATTCGCGATATGGGAGCCCTTTGGCCCATAGCGGATCAACAGGCCATGCAACGCCAGATCGAGACCGGCGACATGCTTGGACCGCGCCTCATTCTGGCGGGCGCCTGGGTTGATGCAAGCCCTGGATCTTGGCCGGGTATATTTCTTGCGGACACACCAGACGACGCGCGCACTGTCGTGGGCCAGATCGAAAGCGAAGGTTGGGCTGCGGTGAAGTCATACTCCATGCTTGATCAGGCGACTTACGCGACGCTGGCTGACGCCGCAGCAGATGCGGGACTGCCACTCATCGGGCACATCCCGGAACGCGTCAGCCTTGAGGCTGCAATCGACGCAGGTCAATCGGGCATGGAGCATTTCGGGCGCATCCCGATGGCCTGTTCGACAGAAGAGCAGCGCATGCTGGACGATTTGCGCCGCGTCATCGCCGAGGGTGGCGACCAAGCCGCCGTGTTTGAGGTCATGGCCGCGCGCAACGCCATCATTCTCGATAGCTGGGATGCCGATCTCTGTGCGGGGATTCTTCGCGACATGGCCGAGGCCGATTTGCATGTGAGCCCAACCCTTGTGGTAGCCAACTTCTACCTTGGAAACTGGCCTGATGACGATACCCCGCAAATGCGGATGATCCCCTCCGCTGTCCGCGACGCGTGGGGCGAGCCCGATTTCCGCATGGAAGCCATGACCAATGAAGTGCGCGCTTTGGCCGAAGACAGCATCGCACTGGATCGGCGCACTTTCGCTATGGCGCACGCGGGGAGCGCGCTACCCTGAAGTGCGACTCCTATTAGAAAACAATGAGTTATCTAGTAGGAGATCATGGCATGGGAGCCGTTTACACGCAACTATCGCTACAAGAACGCCGTAAGATCGAGAGCTGGTGGCATGCAAACGTGCCCGTCAGAGAGATGGCGCGTGTCTTGAAGCGTCACAAATCGACGATCTTTCGCGAGATCAAACGTAACTTCTGGGCGGATGATGCCTTCCCGAAGAAGTATGCCGGTTACTTCGGCCACGCGGCTCAACTGCAGACGGACAAGCGAAGATCTGTGCAACGCAAGCTGATCCGACATCCTGAGCTGTGTAAAACGGTTGTGCAGCGGATCAAACAAGGCTGGACGCCCGAGCAGATCGGCAACCGGATGATCTATGAGGGAGCGAAACTGCGCGTCTGTCAGGAAACGATCTATCGCTATATTTATTCCAAGGAAGGTATGGCGCAGGAGCTCTGGTGGTATCTGCCCGAGCATCGCAAAGCGCGCAGGCCGCGCCGCGCCAGAAAGCGCCAGAAGCCCAAGTTTGACCGTGATGTCAGCATCCTGTTCCGTCCGGATGATGTCGCACACCGCCGCCAGTTCGGACATTGGGAGGCTGATCTTGTCTTGTTCAAACAACGTTTTGGACAATCGAACGTCACATCGCTGGTTGAACGTGTCAGCCGGTTCACAGTTCTGCTCAAGAACCCGAACAAACGCACAAAGCCGGTGATGGGCAAAATCATGAAAGCCGTCCGTGACCTGCCCCACATCGCGCGTCGTTCAATCACCTTTGACCGCGGCAATTAGTTCGTCAGCTGGCCCCACCTTCAGGCTGAGAGCAGAACCCAGACCTGGTTCTGTGATCCGTCTTCACCCTGGCAAAAAGGCACCGTGGAAAACACCAATCGCCGCGCCCGAAGATGGTTGCCGAGAAAGCGCGACATCACGGCGGTCTCAGATCATGAATTGAAAATGATCTGCGACCGCCTCAACGCGACACCCAGAAAGTACCTAGGATGGAAAACACCCGCTGAGGTCTTCCGCGAAAAGATGATGGAGGAAATGGGCCGATCCCCCTACCCTCAGAAGGAATAGGAGTCGCGGTTCAGGTATCGCTCACAGGTCATTCGCGTCATCGACCCGCGATACCTCGTAATAACACCCAACAAGATGAGTGGTAATTCAAATGATCTACGCCCATTCCGTCGAGAATGCTCCGGCATCCGATTGGGAAACACTGGAGGCACATTCGTTACGGGTCGCCAAGGCTGCGTGCAAGAGGGCCGAAGCTTTTGGGGCCGGGGATATCGCGGCCGCACTTGGTCTGCTGCATGATCTGGGCAAGATGAAATCTGGGTTCCAGGCCAAGCTGGCGGGCGAGGTGAACGACACCGCCCATTCGGGGGAGGGGGCGAAACTACTGTGGCAGGGTCCGGGGCGCCCGCTTGCCGCGGCGATCGCCGGGCATCATGGGCGTTTGCCGGATCCCGACCGCCTTCAGGCACGGATCGACGCTGCGGAGGCACTAACGCTGCCGAATTGGTGTCAATTGCCCGATTGGCGTTGGCCCGAGCGCGTGACGCAGTGTCAGAAGCAAGCTCCCTACCGGCTACAGTTTCTCATCAGGATGCTCTACGGCGCGCTGTGCGATGCCGATGACCGCGAGACGGCGGCGTTTTATGCCGGAGGTGCGGATCAGCCGCCCCGGACAGTGACGCCGGACATGCGGGCCCGTTTCGACGCCCATATGGCCGGGCTGGGGGGCCATGGGCCTGTCAACGACCTGCGCCGCCGTGTGCTGGGCCATGCCCGGGGCGTGGCCGCAGCGCCTCCGGGCCTCTTCACCCTGACCGTGCCGACGGGGGGTGGGAAGACGCTGACATCCCTCGGGTTCGGGCTGGATCATGCGCTGGCGCATGGGTTGCGGCGGCTGATCTATGTGATCCCCTACATGTCCATTATCGAGCAGACGGCGGACGTGTTCCGCGAGGTGCTCGGCCCGGAGGCCGTGTTGGAGCATCACTCCAACGCCGATTGGGACGGCGAGGATGAGACCGAGCGGGAGCAGCGCCGCGTGATGGGAGCGTCCTGGGACGTGCCGGTGGTCGTGACGACCGCGGTGCAGTTTTTCGAGAGCCTGCACGCCGCGCGCAAGAAACGCTGCCGCAAGCTGCCCAGCCTTGCGCGGTCAGTCATCGTGCTGGACGAGGCGCAGACCATGCCTTTGCCCCTGTTACGTCCCTGTCTGGCTGCGCTGCGGGAGCTCCTAGAGGGCTACGGCGCGACCGTCGTGCTGTCGACGGCAACGCAGCCCGCGCTGACAAAGCTAGGCGGCTTTCCCGCCGAGGAGGCGCTTGAGGCCGCGCGCGAGATCGCGCCGGATCCGGCGCAGCTTTTCGCGGCGCTGAAGCGTGTCGAGGTGCGTGACGTGGGCGCGATGGACGACACGACCCTGGCCGAGCGGCTGCGCGGGGCAAATCAGGCCCTCTGCATCGTCGACAACCGGATGCAGGCGCGGGGGCTCTTCGAGACCATCGACGATGTGCCGGGGGCTGCGCATCTTTCGACGCTTATGGTTCCGGCGCATCGCCGGGCCGTGCTGGCCGAGGTCCGGGCGCGGCTGAAAGACGGAAAGCCGGTGCGGCTGGTTTCGACCTCGCTGATCGAAGCGGGTGTAGACGTGGATTTCCCACTGGTTCTGCGCGCCGCGGCGGGGATCGACTCCGTCGCCCAGGCTGCGGGGCGGTGCAATCGGGAGGGCAGTCTCGAGTGCGGCGCGGTGGAGGTGTTCCGCTCAGAGCATCCCGCGCCGCCCGCGGTCGAGCAATTTGCCGCAATCGGGCGCGCCGTTTTGGCCGAGGGGCATGTCGATCCGATCGGGGAAGCGGCGGTGGCCTCTTACTTCCGCCGTTTGTGGGGGGCCTATGGGCCGGACGCACTCGATTCGATGGAGGTGGGCGGTATCGGCGGTATCCTGCACGCGATCCGCAAAAACGGCATGAATTGCCCCTATGAGCAGATCGAGGCAGCGTTCCGCATCATCCCCGGCGGTGAGCGCGCAGTGATTGTCTGCGACGGTCCATGGGGGATCCCTTGGGATGCGCTTGAGGACTTGCGTTTCCGCTCGGCGGGCGCGGTTGCCAAACGGGTGCAGCCCCACGCGGTCAACGTGCCCTGGGGGTTGTGGAAGATGCTGTGGGATCAGGGCCATGTCGCTTGGTGGGCGGCGGACAGCTTCCAGGAGCAATTTGCGGTGCTTCAAACCAGCGATGTGTATGATCCGAGGGCAGGCTTGGGCGCGGAAGGCGATCCGGGTGGAATTAGTTGAGAGGTCGAGCGCATCATATCGCTTAAGTTGTTGACCGGTTTATGGTCATCGGCGATGGTTTTCTGGTGGAAAACTATATTATAAGGCGCTCCAGTATGGTGATTTCCGCGTGACCGCCCTCGGTTTCAAGCTTCTTGTTCGGGGCCGAAACGCCTGTTTCACGCGGCCCGAGATGAAGGTCGAACGGGTGTCCTACGACGTGATCACCCCATCGGCGGCGCGCGGTATCCTTGAGGCGATCCACTGGAAACCGGCGATCCGCTGGGTTGTGGATCGCATCCACGTGCTCCAGCCGATCCGGTTCGAAACGATCCGCCGCAACGAGGTGGCGTCGAAGATCCCCGCGGGCAAGGCGCGTTCGGCGATGAAGGCAGGTGATCTGGGCGGGCTGGCTCTGGCTGTGGACGAGGATCGCCAGCAGCGTGCAATGCTGTGTCTCGCCGATGTGGCTTATGGGATCGAGGCGCATTTCGAGATGACGGCGAAAGCGGGGTCCGGGGACAATCCCGGAAAACACGCCGAGATGTTCCGCCGCCGGGCTACCCGAGGTCAGTGCTTCCACCAGCCCTGCCTGGGCGTGCGCGAATTTCCGGCGGATTTCGAACTGGTCGAGGCGTTCCCCGACGCAATCGCGGAGAGCCGCGATCTGGGCTGGATGCTGCACGATATCGACTATGCGCCCGGTGCCAACCGCGCCTCGGTCTTTTACCGCGCGCTCATGGAGGAGGGCGTGATCGACGTCGGCAAATGCCTGTCCGAAGGACGCATGACATGACGATCCTTCAGGAACTGGTCGCGCTCTACGAGTCGCGGGCGGAATCGAAGGGCTGGCCAAGGCCGGGGTTTTCGACAGAGAAGATCGGCGGTGAAATCGTGCTGGCAGAGGATGGGTCGGTCCGGGAAATGCGGTCGCTCATGGCGCCGGACAAGACAGGCAAGATGCAGCCACGGGCTATGTCGGTGACAGCAGCGGTGAAGCGCACCGCGGGCGTCAAACCTAACACGTACTGGGACAAGACGGCCTATGTGCTTGGCCTGACCGAAACATCCGACGGGCCGGGTCAGGGCAAGCGGACGCTGGCAGAACACGAGGCATTCAAGGCGTCCCATCTGGAGCTTCTCGAAGAGACGGACGATCCGTCCCTGAAAGCCTTGCGCGGTTTTTGCGAGATGTGGCAGCCGGAGCAAATCGCGGACTTTCCCGATGCCGCAGCACTGGTGGATCAGAATGTCGTCTTTCGCGTTGGGGATGGCCCGTTCCTGCATGATCTGCCCGCCGCACAGGCCTTGCTGGTCCGGGCGTCCGGGGAGGGGCCGATGTGTCTTGTTTCGGGCCGAGAGGGGCCAACGGCGCGGCTCCACCCGTCGATCAAAGGGGTGATGGGCGCGCAATCTTCCGGAGCCTCGCTTGTGTCTTTCAATAACGATGCGGAGACGTCCCATGGCAAGAAACAGGGCGACAACGCACCTGTCTCGGAGGCGGCAGCATTCGCCTATGGCACGGCGCTGAATGCGCTGCTGGCGAAGGGATCGGGGAACACGATCCGTATTGGTGGCGACACCGTTGCGTTCTGGGCCGACCAGCCAGAGGCGGAGTGGACCTTCGCCGCCATGATCTCGGGCACCGACGAAGGTGCGGTGGAGCGCGAGTTGCGCGCGCGCGTAGCAGCGGTGGCGACGGGTTCAGCGCGCAAGGACAACGAGCTTGATCCGGATGCGCGGCTCTTCGTGCTGGGACTTGCGCCCAATGCCGCGCGGCTGGCGGTGCGGTATTGGCATCCCGGCACCCTGGGGGAGTTCGCACGCGCGGTGACGCGGTTCTGGGACGACATGGCCATAACGCCGTCGCCCTTCGTCAAGGGCGGCATGGAGGTGGCGCCCAAGCCCTGGGCGTTGCTTTATGACGTGGCGCCGCAGCGCGATGCAGGCAACATTCCCGCTGGACTGGGCGGTGATCTGATGCGCTCCATCCTGACCGGCGGGCGGTATCCGGCCACGTGGCTTGCCGCCGTGATGGGCCGGATACGCGTGGAGGAAGAGCCCGACCGTGCCCGGCATGGCAATGTGGACGGCCGCCGCGCCGCAACGATCGCCGCGTTGCTGCGGCGCAATTTCAAACAGGAGGTGCCCATGGCGCTGGACGAAAACGCGCGTGATGTCGCGTATCTTCTGGGGCGGCTTTTCGGAGCCTATGTCTATGCCGAAAAGAGCTATCAAGACCGCGGGGCGGGTCTGCGGCAGAAATACATGGGCGCGGCCTCGGCCACGCCGGCGCGGGTGTTTCCCGTGCTGATGCGGGGCTACGAGCATAACCTCGCGTCCTTACGCAAGGCTGGCGGACTAAAGGCCGGGGCCGGCGTGAAGGCCGACCGCGCGGTCGCCGCCATCATCGACAGGCTGGAGGGCGAGATGCCCGCGACCCTGCCGCTGGAGGCGCAGGGCCGGTTCTTCATCGGCTTCTATCACCAGATCTCGGCATTCTACGCCAAGGCCGAGGATGCCGTGGACCCCCTGATCGACGACACGGATACAGAGGAAGAAAACGTATGAGCGAGCAAGCGCAACTCAACCCGGAGGGCACACAGAGCGTCGGGTTGGCCAACAGGTATGACTTCGTGTTGTTCCTCGACGTGGAGAACGGCAACCCCAACGGCGATCCCGACTCGGGCAACATGCCCCGGATGGACCCGGAGACGAACCAGGGACTGATGTCCGATGTCTCGATCAAGCGCAAGCTGCGCAATTACGTGGCCGCCGCCCATGGCAATGCAGCCCCCCACCGGATTTATTTCACCGAACGCGCGGTCCTGAACGAAGCGCATCAGGAGGCATGGACAGCGACAGAGGTCGCGCCGCAGAAGGCGGGCGACTATTCGAAGCTGCCCAAGGCGGATGCGGACGCAAGGAAGCTGACAGACTGGATGTGCGCGAATTTCTGGGACATCCGCACCTTTGGCGCGGTCATGTCCACGGGCGTCAATGCCGGTCAGGTCCGCGGGCCGGTTCAGCTTTCGTTCGCGCGCTCCGAAGAGCCGATCATGCCCCTAGAGGTGTCGATCACCCGGTCCTCGGTCACCAACGAGAAGGACCGCGACAAGGAACGCACCATGGGCCGGAAGAACATCGTGCCTTATGGGCTCTACCGGGTGCACGGTTTCATCAACGCCAAGCTTGCCCAACGGACTGGGTTCTCCGAAGCCGATCTTGCGCTGTTCTGGACGGCCTTGCAGGACATGCTGGACCTCGACCGCTCGGCGTCGCGGGGCATGATGGCGGCGCGCCGCCTCATCGCGTTCCGCCATGACAGCGATCTCGGCAACGCTCAGGCTCATCGGCTGTTCGAGCGGATCGCGGTCAGCCGCGTCCATGGCGGCGATGCGGTGCCGGTGGGCGATGCGCGCAGCCATAACTGGCCCCCGGCGCGGGCGTTTTCCGACTACCGGATCGAGGTGGACGACACCGATCTGCCGCCGGGTGTCACGCTGATCGAGCCCTGGTGAGCACGGACAGCCTGCCCCTCTCGGCGTTGCAACACTGGCTCTTCTGCCCACGGCAATGCGCGCTGATCCATGTCGAACGCCTGTGGGAGGAAAACCGCCTGACCGCCGAGGGACGCATCCTGCACGAACGGGCCGATGGCGGCATTCCGGAAAGCCGCGACGGGATCCGGGTGTTGCGGTCGGTGCATGTGGCGTCGGCGCGTCTGGGTGTGCACGGGATGGCCGACGTGGTCGAGATGCGCGGGCGCGTGCCCTTCCCGGTGGAATACAAGCGCGGCAGGCCCAAGGCCCATCGCGCCGACGAGGTGCAGCTGTGCGCGCAGGCGCTCTGCCTCGAAGAGATGACGGGGCAGAGCGTTCCCGAGGGCGCGCTGTTCTACGGCGCGAGACGGCGGCGGCAGGTCGTGGCGTTCGACAGCGCGTTGCGCGCGCTGACGCATCGGGTGTCGGAGGAGGCGCGCGCCGCGATGGCCTCCGGTACCCTGCCGCCGCCGGTCTATGATGCCGGGCGATGCGAGAGCTGCTCGCTCAATGCGCTGTGCAGACCGCTGGCACAACGCAGCGCCGCGGACTGGGTGGCGCGGCGGCTGGACCGCGCGGCGGTGCCGGAGTGAAGCGTCTGCTCAATACGCTCTATGTGGCGACCGAAGGCGCGCGCCTGCGCAAGGACGGCGAGACCATCGCGGTCGAGATCGACGGGCGCGTGGTCAAACGAAGTCCGGCCCACCTGCTAGGCCAGATCGTGCTGTTCGGCGAGACCTCGGCCTCCCCCGACGTCATGCATTTCGCTGCGGCGTCGGGGATCTCGATGGCCTGGCTCGGCTATTCCGGCAAGCTGATGGCGCGACTCGAGGGGCCGCAATCGGGCAATGTGCTGCTCCGGCGGGCCCAACACCGGGCAACCGCCGATCCGGGGCCCGCGCTGCCGGTGGCCCGGTCCATCGTCGCCGCCAAGATCGCCAACCAGCGCGCCGTTCTGCGGCGCCATCTGCGCGACTATGCTGATACCCCCGGCGGGGATGCCGTTGACGCCGCGCAAAGACGGCTTGCCGATGCCGCGCGGCATGCGCTCGCGGCGCCCGACCTCGACACGTTGCGCGGGCAGGAAGGGGAGGCCGGGCACGCCTACTGGTCCGTGTTCGGCCACCTGGTCCGCGTTGAAGACCCGGTGTTTGCCTTTGCCGGTCGGAACCGACGCCCGCCGCGGGACGCGGTGAACGCCTTGCTGTCGTTCCTCTATGCGCTGCTCGCCCTCGACACCCGCGCCGCCTGCGAAGCCCATGGGCTGGACCCGCAGATGGGGTTCCTGCACCGCGACCGGCCCGGGAGGATGTCCCTTGCGCTCGACGCGATGGAGGAGTTCCGCGCGCCGCTCGCGGACCGCGTCGCCCTGACCCTGATCAACCGCCGGCAGCTTCGCCCGGGCGATTTCGACACGCAGGAAACCGGCGCGGTTCTGATGACCGAAGCGGGGCGGCGATCGGTGCTCCAGGCCTACCACGATCGCAAACGCGTGGAGTTGCGCCACGCCTGGCTCGACGAACGCATGGCGCTCGGGCTCATGCCGCAGGTGCAGGCCCAGTTGCTCGCCCGCCACCTGCGCGGCGACCTGGACGCGTATCCGGCGTGGATCTGGTAGATGCTGGTATTGGTGACATACGATGTCGCGAGCGGCCCGGGCGGCGCGAAGCGCTTGCGCCGCGTGGCGCGCATCTGCGAAGATAACGGTCAGCGTGTCCAATTTTCCGTCTTCGAGTGTGACGTGGATCCGGCGCGTTGGGCGAAGATGCGGGCACGTCTGATCGAAGCGATTGATCCCGAGACCGACAGCCTCAGGTTCTATTTTCTCGGGCGGGAGTGGCGCAGGCGGGTCGAGCATATCGGCGCAAAACCCTCGGAGGACCCGGACGACCTGATGATCGTCTGATGCGAACCCCAAGCGCCCGCTCAAGTCCGGTCAGGTTCGCATGTCAGCGATATCAAAGGGTTGCCACCAATCCTGCCGACGCCCGGCCCTCTGGTCCTGCCAGATCCTTCGGTTCGCTGGGGGTGCGGTTTTTTACTTCGCATCTCGGCGTGTTACACAGACCCCGTCGCCCCCCACACGGGGGCGTGGATCGAAACCAGCTTGCTCCGAAAGATAGGGGCGTGCGGCGCGGTCGCCCCCCACACGGGGGCGTGGATCGAAACATCGAGGATCTGGCACAGCGCTGGATGCTGGAGGGTCGCCCCCCACACGGGGGCGTGGATCGAAACAAGGGCAACAGGCACACGGGAAGTCTAGCAACGGTCGCCCCCCACACGGGGGCGTGGATCGAAACACGTAGATGCGCCATGGGATCGACCCCACGAACGTCGCCCCCCACACGGGGGCGTGGATCGAAACATCAACTATGTCGAAGGTGTCGGGCCTAACGACTGTCGCCCCCCACACGGGGGCGTGGATCGAAACCATCGTCGTGCGGTCCACGATCATGCTGCGGATGGTCGCCCCCCACACGGGGGCGTGGATCGAAACAATCTCCGAAGAAGAGAGTCTTGAGCAGATAACCGTCGCCCCCCACACGGGGGCGTGGATCGAAACAGCACGATGTTGCCCGCCCCGAGCAGAATAGGGTGTCGCCCCCCACACGGGGGCGTGGATCGAAACTCCGCGCTGGACGTGGTCGCGCCTCCGGCTGTTGGTCGCCCCCCACACGGGGGCGTGGATCGAAACAGGCAGGGCCGCAGCCACTCGGCATAGAATTTCACGTCGCCCCCCACACGGGGGCGTGGATCGAAACAACCGCAACCCCCGCCATGTTGTCGAAGGACATTGTCGCCCCCCACACGGGGGCGTGGATCGAAACCCGCGCTCTGGGCAACATGGGCGGAGGCGTCCGAGTCGCCCCCCACACGGGGGCGTGGATCGAAACATCAGCACCCGCAGCGTTCACGGTATAAGTGCCGGTCGCCCCCCACACGGGGGCGTGGATCGAAACCTTTGCAGCGGGCCTCAAGAGCCTGCCCGACCTCGTCGCCCCCCACACGGGGGCGTGGATCGAAACATTCCTACGGCTAAATGGGCAGCGGAGATTGCCGGTCGCCCCCCACACGGGGGCGTGGATCGAAACATCACCAGCGCGCCGAATGGATGGCGAATTACGGGTCGCCCCCCACACGGGGGCGTGGATCGAAACACAGGCCCGCATCGGATCGCCGCCCTGACCGCCTGTCGCCCCCCACACGGGGGCGTGGATCGAAACACGTGGCGGCGGAGTGAGCGGGATGAAAATCTATGTCGCCCCCCACACGGGGGCGTGGATCGAAACCCTCGGGCACAAGGACATAAAGCATCTGCGCCGCGTCGCCCCCCACACGGGGGCGTGGATCGAAACAGTACGAAGTCGGCAAGACCTACGAGCATGAAGGGTCGCCCCCCACACGGGGGCGTGGATCGAAACATGTCGGCACGCCCGCTTCGCACTCAATCTTGAGTCGCCCCCCACACGGGGGCGTGGATCGAAACTCGGCGTTGATCAATGTGACCGCGCTGTTGCGGAGTCGCCCCCCACACGGGGGCGTGGATCGAAACCCTTTCGCTCGGTATGCAGCAGCCGGTGGGTGACGTCGCCCCCCACACGGGGGCGTGGATCGAAACGGCCCGTGATCCCACGGGACCGGCTTGATGCTCTGTCGCCCCCCACACGGGGGCGTGGATCGAAACACGTGGCTGCGGAGTGAGTAACCCTCCCCCGGGCCGTCGCCCCCCACACGGGGGCGTGGATCGAAACAGACCGTGCCGGGTGATAGCGCGGCGGGTGATCGGTCGCCCCCCACACGGGGGCGTGGATCGAAACTCTGCGCCCGGGTCCAGTTGCCGTACCGATCCAAGTCGCCCCCCACACGGGGGCGTGGATTGAAACCGCCAAGGCGTCCCAAGAGGACCGGGCCGGATCGGTCGCCCCCCACACGGGGGCGTAGGCTCTGATGAAATGAACGCCCCTGGCTGCACCGTGACCCGCGACGGCGAGGTTTTCCTCCGCCAGTTCATCCGCGTCCCAGCCAACGGCACCGCGGCACCGGACCTGACCAACCGATACATCCACCACGTCTACAGCAATCTGCCGTAGGCTGTGGTCCACGGCGCTCATAGCAAAGCGCTGGCTGCTGCGATGGGGCCCTTTTCAACAGAACCACGGGCCGGTGCAAATCCGTGTAGCGCTGCCGTCGTGGCGCCCAAGGCGCGTCCATCGGAAGGTTTCGCTGGCCGGAGCGACCTGCTTTTGAGACATGCAAGCCCCCAAGACCCGCCCGAATACCGGTAACCCGCCGAAAATCCCGATAGTCATAAAGCCGATCCATCCGGCAAGCTGAGAACAACTTCCTTGAACACCGACACGGGGTCGACCCCTATCGCTTTGCAAACAATCACAAACTCAAGAACATCAAGGCGCCGCTCAACCAGTTCATACTTGGCTACGAACGACGGGGGCTTGCCCAAGCGGATTGCAAGTTGTGCTTGGGACAATCCGAAATCTTTGCGCGCCGCCACGAGGAGCGCGACAAACTCCCGATACTCTGGAGAATGAGCAGTTCCAGCCAATGGGCAACCTCGAGTTAGGACTTGCCCAGCTACTCCCGTTATGGAATTACTCCCAAAAAAGGAGTGCCCATGCCCACCCTCTTCTCTCCAACCGCTTTCGAGCACCTGCTGTTTCCGCTGCACAAGACGATCTACGCCGCTCTGGAACGTGCATTTCGGCAAGCCGAGGAGCAGTCACCCGGAGGCCTTGCCGGTGCAGCGGCGTTTGCGCGGCGGACGAATATGTTGGGCACGTTGGAGCGTGTTGATCCGCGCCGTCTTGCGGATGTCCGACTTCCGAACTTCGACGTTCGGCTCGTGATCCCCTCAATCGGCGCCGGGAAGCTGCGCAAGGTGCAGGAGCATCACATCGAAATCACGCCTCACAGCGACCGTCCAACGACGCAATATCCGGGGGCTCACCTGGTCGTGCTGGTTGCCAGCCACTCCGAGCAGCGCGGCTTCGTGATGCCGCTTGGATTTGCGCTTCGCGCACTGGAAGACCTGACACTGCGCGAGGGCGGCTATCAAGTCTATCAGCATCACCTCTATCGCAGTAGGAACCCCCTGCCCTTCGCGCCTCAGGTGGCCGGGGCCATGCCCACCCTGTCCTACAGCGCCCTGGCAGGGACCGGTCTGGTCTATACTGGCCTGACCGGGCGCAGTTGGGCGCGCAGGTTTCAGGAGCACAAGCGGTCCGCCGCGTCTGGCAGTCAGACGCTGTTTCACACGGCACTCCGCGGTGACTTTTTCCCCATCGTGAAGACCGAGCATGAGATCCTCCGCGCCGGGCTGGATCGTGAAACGGCCATGCGTGTCGAAGAAGTGGTCATCGAGGAACGCAGCCTGTTCCCCATCCATCAGCAGGGCCTGAACATGATCCCCGGGGGTGCCGCTGGCATGAAGTTCCTGTCGCAGTTCCGCCGCAGCGGGTCCCTACCCGAGCCCGGCAATTGCGATGAAGCCTACATCGACGCTCTCAACGAGATGCTCCGCGCGCGCCGCGCCGGCTGCGCCCCCGATGCCACTGCCATTGCGCGTCTCTGGGCCGAGAACCTGACCTACCGCATTGGCGTGACCTGCGGACGGCAGGACCGGCTGAGCCAGATGCAGATCACGTTTGCGCGGATTTGGCATGCCAGCGGCTGGAGCCCGGAGAAAATCGCGCACCATCTGGATGGCGTGGATGAGCGGCAGGCAAACCTGAGCCAGGTGCAGCGCCTATTGGCGGGCGAGACCTATGCCGACATTCCAAACCTTTTACCGACGGATGTCTGACACACTGACAGCCGTGGCCCAACCCAGAGACGTTCCATGAAGAAACCTATTCCCAACCTGGGGCTGTTCGTCGGCCTCGCACTCGTTCTGGCCGCCTGCGCGCCAACCATCCCGGACATCCCGTTTGACGCAAGCGAGGTGGCCGCCTTCACCGCCGCGGGTCCTGGACGGATCGAAGGGTCCGCTCTTTATCGTCGGCGCGATGGCAGCATCGTGACCTGCGCGGCTGGCACTGTCCTGCTGGCACCGGACACGGCCTTCACGCGCGAGATCGACCAGCGCATACAAATAGCATTTCCGCGGGACACCATCATGGCTTTCCGCGCCCGCTATGAGGATCCAGCACTGTCCAACGCCTTCCGCCGGACGGTCTGTGATGCCGACGGTGAGTTCACCTTCGACGGTCTCGCCCCAGGAGGCTGGTACGTCCTCACCCGCATTCGCACCAATCCTGGCAACAGCATGAGCCGCGACGGCGAGGTTTTCCTCCGCCAGTTCATCCGCGTCCCCGCCACAGGCACGGCCAACCCGGTCCTGACCAACCGGGACATCCACTACGTCTACAGCGATCTGCCATAGGCCCTGGTCCACGTCGCACGTGGAAAACGCTGGCTGCTGCGATGGGGGGCTGTTCATCAGGACCAAGGGCCAGCGCTGGTCCTTAAACTGCAGCCGCCAAAACACACCATGCGTATCTAAGACGAGATATTGCTGTGCGGAGTGACCTGCTTCTGAGACACGCGAGCCCTGCCATGATCACAGCACCAGTGGAGTTTACTGACCGGTCAATGTCGCGCACGACGCAAAACCTCGACGTGGTATCGGGTTCGAACCGATAGTACACATCACGCAGACCCAAATGCGGGTCCGGCGCTCTACGTGGCCTCGGGAAACCCAAGCCCCTCAAACCCAAGTTTCCCGGGAAAAATGCGCAGAAATGCCGGATGGTTTCAATTTCCCATTTTTTTCATATACTTGCGTACCGCAAATGCAGACTCGCATCCACGTTCCTGTTCTTCTCGCGCAGGACGCAAAACCCCAACATGGTATCGGTTTCGAACCGATACTGCACCTCAGCCAGACCCAAATGCGGGTTCAGCGCTGGAGGTGGCCTCGGGAAACCCAAGCCCCTCAGATGCAAGTTTCTCGGGAGAAACGCGCACGAATGCCGAATCCCCAAAGTTTCCTCGTTTTTCAGATATTTGCGTATCGCAAATGTGGGCTCTCATCCACGTTCCTGTTCATCTCGGCGGGGATCCCGATGGTCCGGATCCAGCCGCGCTACGATCCCCGGTCGCTCGATGCCGCATTCGACCGCGTGTTTGGCCAGGGTCGCAAGGCGTCCTGAAACCGGCGCTCTCGCCGGTTTTATCCTCTTATGCCGTGCTCATCTCTCAAGCCCCGCGCTACTTCGCGTTCAACATCGCCTGCCGCAGGATCGCGTTCATGCGAGACTGATAGCCTTTCCCCCCGGCCTTAAGCCAGGCCAGCACATCCGCATCGAGGCGCGCCGTGATCTGCTTCTTGACAGGGCGGTAGTGCTCCGGGCGCTTCAACTCGGCAAGCTGAGCATCGGTCAGCCTGGGAATGTCATCATAGTTGATCTGGTTGTCCGGCGCGTCCGCCAGCTCCTCAAGACGCGACCGCTGCGTAGCGCTCAGAGGTGGCAGCGTGTCAGGCGAGTAGCTAACCTCTTTCTTCTTCATATCGCTTCCTTTCCGATCTATCAGCCTTTCGGGCGGAGATGATCCTTATGGTTTCGATAACCTGGCCCTCGCTGTCCTCCTCGATGACCGTATGGGCGACCAAGAGCAGTATGACGCCGTGGACGATACCGATGGTTTGCCAGCGCTGCTCAAAGTCCTCGATCCGATCCTGGCGGGTCAGGCAGAACGGATCTTCAAATACACGTGCCGCCAGCTCGAAAGAGACCCCGGAGTGCTTGCGTTGGTTAGAGAGGTTCTTGTCCTCATCCCACGTAAACCGGATCAAACTCATACCCTGTTGTACCTACAAATTCGTGGTTATTCAATAGTAGGCCTCTCGGTACTGCGTGCCTCCCTTGCCATGCCGAACGATCACATGGTCAGCCTCGAACATCGCCACGGCTCCCAAATCGCTCATCCGAAGGCGCCAATGAAAAGCTTCAAGTTCGGCGCAACGCGCTCCCAGTACGGCACGATCCAGCTACGGCCTCCAGTCGTGGTGATTTCCATCTCCGACGCAAGCATATGCCCAGAGGTATGCCTGAGCTACCATGGTTCTTCCAACATCGCCGATCGAAATGGGGACAACTCGAAACACAGGAGGAACTGCGACAGAAAAGCCATAGAGCGGTTTGCGTGGGTTTGCCACACGCAAGGAGTGCCAGAGCGCGAGACGGGGAATTTCCAAAACATTTCATATCCTTCGCCATCAGCAAATGCGGTATCAGTCCTGTTACTTGACGCGGGCGCTCTTGCGATCCGCCGCAGGTGCAACTAACGTAACCGAGTGAAGACCGAACGAATGCGGGTTGTTTCCCGCGTTCCGCAAAAAAGTGGCCCAAAAATCCAGGTCACTGGCCTGCACAACGTGCAGCGCTTCCGAGGCACTCGGAGCCTCAGAGATCCGGTTTGGAACCGGAGCGACATCCACACCGGCGCTCGCCGTCGGAACGCAAGCGCACGCGGCAGGTGCTTAGTCTTGTTAGATGGTTGTCGTCACACATATCGGACGCGCCCCAGGCGTCCAAAACAGAACGCTCTTCTCGGGTGTTCTTCCAGGCGAAGGGCTTTGCCTGCCTAGCCACCGGCGGTGTCGTGGACACACGACAGTATGGACCCGCCCATAGCACGGTGTTCGTCGTGACTTTAAGGCTTCGGTCTTGGCGACGATGCTTTAGTTGGTTCTCCGCGCATGCGTAGCGACCAGTGTCCCTGGGATTGGATGCGATCCTCCATACGGCGTCCCCGAACTCCATCGGGTTGATGCTCCACTCTTCACATGAACTCGGCCTCGGCCGCTGCAATGCGCGCGCCTTGGCCATCCTTTTTGTCTGGTCCAACGGCCATTGAAGACTGGAGTCTATCCATGACCCAAAGCACCCGTTCCGACGGCATGGCAATGCTATGCCTGCGCCCGAACTTGAAGCACACACGGTGGATCCCAAGCACCAAGCTTGCCCTCCACCCTCTCGCAGCACCCGCGTTTGAGACATATCGCAACATCCGTGTATCCGCATGGATCAGCCCGGCTTTGGCCGATCCTCTTCTTGCGGTGCGAAGTGACAAAGTGGGCGCACTGTTCTTTGGCAACTTCGCGGCGCGGATGGCGTTTGCCGACCGTGAAACCATCCCCGTAGTTGTTTTCGACGGGCTCGAGGGCGCGGACATCGCGCGCCACGCTTGGGCCGAAATCACCAGCCTCGCCTTCAATCAGCTGCACCCGCGACGTGGCTTCCAAGACCTCAAGCGCGCTCTGCAGTTGGCTCCGGAAGACGTCACAAAGATGTCAATCGGTCAGACCACCGATGCTGCGCTTGCACGTCATTTAGCGGTGGATATCAGCCGTTTCCGGGGGACACAGCGATGAGCGATCCCCTGGAGAAACTATTGCCAGCTTGCCCCGTCGCGCGTGTCGAGTTTGCTGCCGAAGGCAGCAGGCTCCTGCATCTGCTGCCTGAGTACGCAGCCAAGGGCACCGTGGAGCGATGCTTCGCGCGTCTCTTCCCGGCACCAGTTGCAGAATGCTCGACTGTTGATGCCGCCCAGCGAGCCATGGACCGCAAACTGAAAACTTACCCAATCGGCGACCTTCTCGCCCATAGGCCAACCCAAGCAACGCCCGGAGCGCCATCTATCGATATGCTGCGCGCGTGGGTATTCGCCGGTGCGCTGCACGCGATCGATGAAGGGGATCAGGACCACACGGCGTGGATGTTTGCAATCAGGACAGTCCGAAAACTGGCGACGGACAAAGACTGGAGCGGTGAGCGTGCCCGGCTCCCTTCCGTCCTTGACGTCAGTCTCTGGCAGGTAAGGTGCTCGCTGGACGCCTGGGCGGTGCGGGAGAGGGGCACTGGCAACGCTCAGGCTGGGCAGATCGACAACATCAGGCGCCACTTTGATCACCTCGCGGGGACCCCAAGGCGAGATGTGGGCGACGTGACGCGCAAGGCCACGAAGCGAAGCCAAAGCTTGGCGGCAGAGCTGACAGCACCCCGCGCGCTGTCAACGGACGTCCCGGTCCTCCCTGTCCTCGACCTGAACCAGCACGACCATGACAACGCGCCGCTGGTCACCGTGGAAGAAGCGGCAGACGTGGCGGGTGTTGTTTGGTTGAGGTCCAACCATCAGGACGTGGACGACCTGATTGAGGACCTCATGGAGACCGACGCTCCTCTGTCGGCCATCACAGCCACACGACATCTGACCCAGGATGAGGCTCGTGCGCTTTTTCGAGACCTCCGGAAGGCCATCGCCCACGGCGCAGAGCCCGGTGTTGTGATGCTTGCCGTGAGTTTGTTTCTGGGCGCTAGCTTCGACACGCTCAACGATCTGTCGGCAACTGTGCCGAAGACTGCCGGCACCCCATGGTGGCATGTGCGCGGGGAAGATTTCGGCATTGCCTTTGCACCCGCTATCACAAGTGCCCCCAAACCTCCCACCGGTGGGTTTGGGATCTTGATAAACTCGTGGCTTGCCACCGAAGCCCGCAAGGTCGTTGAGGGCGCCCACGACCTCGATGCTCTGGAAGAGCAGGCCAAGCAATGGTTGAAGCTTCGACCGGGCCGCCGTCGGCGTCTAAGTCGGATCGCACAATGTCTGTCCGCAGCACTTGTTTCGGCTGGGGCCGATGCAGCCGTTACAGGATTGCTGACGCGGCAAGACATCCGCACGTGCCCTCAGGTCTACTATACACGGGTGAAAGTAGCGCAATTGGACCAGATCTATGCCGATTACCGAACCAACTGGCTGAGCGACACTGAGCGTGACACGGCTGTTTGCACCTTGGGTCGTTCCAGCAACTCCATTGGTTCACGCCGTGTGCCTGCGCCCGAAACTGTGGCGACGTTTTTCGCGGCGCTGGACCACAAGCTCGCGGAAGCGGAAGAGGGTTTGGCCGCTCGGCGCCCCTATGCCGTCCAACAGCTACACGCAGCATTCGTGAACAAGGTCGCGGGTATCGTTGCCTTCGCAACCGCCATGCGGCCCCACGGTGTTGCCTGCCCACCCTTCAGCCAAATGCTCCTGGAGGGTCCCTGTCCGAGTTTGAGGTTGCAAGACAAGGGCAACCGCCAAGTGGATGATGCACGGTGGTTGCCCGTGCCAAGCCTGTTGGCCGAAACGCTTCGCGCCCTGCGCATGCACCTGGAAAACCTTCGCCCGTGGGCAAGCCTCACGTCGCCGGGCCTAGCGGCCCATATAGATGCCTCCCTGAGCGGAGAATGCGCGCCGCTTTGGTACATCCCGGTAGGCGCAGAACCGCCGGAAGTCCTCAAATGCTCTGACTTCTGGAAGGTCCACAAGCCGCCACGGCAAGAGCGAAATCTGTTCCGCCACTACTGGCGCACCCAGCTTGTCGCCTCAGATTTCCCTGGCTGGATGCTTGACTACTGGATGGGGCACGGCGGCTGGCAGGCTGCGCAGTACCTGCCCCACGGCGCCTACCGGGCTGGCGATCTGCAGAGCATAGCCGATGCGATTGACGAGCATGCGGCGGACCTCGGTCTTCACGCCCCCGAGGTGCGGAGGCTCCCGCAATGAACGTATCCTTTGACCGCGATGCAGTGATGGCTGCTGAGATTGTAGACGAGCTGCTACGCAGCGATGCCGCCCCCCAAGACTGGACCGTTGCGATCGAGACCGCGGTGGCCGAGCGCGGTCCCGAGCTCGGCCCAAAAGACCGTAACCACATCGTCAACTATGCGATCGAGCGGGTAAATGATCGGCTGGGTCTGTCCCTCAAGAAAACCCATCTTCAGCGGCCGCCTGCCCCCATTGCGCCGCTCAGGAACGCGGAATGGCCTGGCCAAGCGATGGAGATCATCCACCTTAGGCACCGTCTGGACGAGATACTGACCGTGGCCGGACGCTCCACGCCCGGGGCTGACTTGCCACGCCTCCTTTTGGCCAGCGCTGCCTTGCGTGGAGGGTTAGGTCGTTTGGAGGGATTGCAAGCGTTGGCGCGTGCAGTTGGCTCAGGGGAATTGACACTCAATGGTGCCAACGCCTTTCCCGGGCTTGTCTGGATCGATCTTGACCTCCGGATCTCTAGGGAGGCGCAGCAGCACACCAACAAGGACCCAGGAAAAGAATACCTGCGTTGGTTCCCGGACGTGACAAGCCTCGCTCTGATCGATCGATGGCGCAGGTTGGGCCCCCTGCCCTATGACGCACCGTCCTCCGCTTCAGCGCTCTATACCGACATGTTGGAACTGCTCGGTGTGCCAGAGACCAAGGCAATGATACCGGCCCACCGCTTCCCGCTCATGGCGCTGGCTGCACTGGAATATGTCTCCGGCATCGCCCTCCCCGTTAGCGTGCAGGCCGTCGCGTCCGGCCAAAGCGTTGGCCTCTCGGTGCTGCCTGAGACGTGGGACGCCCTGTGCACGCGTGGTCAGCCTTTGAAGGAGCCTCCGGACACTCGAGGCGCGGCCAGGACAGCGCAACCGCAACCCTCCCGCACCCCAAAATCAGCTGCTCCGTGCCCTTCTCCTGCGGATCATGCCAAGGCGCAGCTACTGGAGGCACTGAAAGAGTGCCTCGACACCCATGCGGCAACGTCCTCGGTCAAGGGGCGCAAAGCAATGTCTGATGCCCTGCAGACCCTTCAACAGGAGGCCGTCGGGATCTGGCACTCCCTCGAAGCTCTGGTCAGCTGGTATCGGACCCTGCTTCGCAACGGCGACAAGCCACGCACCGTGAAGGACTATCATTCCATCGTGGGTCGGCACGTACTGGCGGTCATGACCGAGGACGACCCGAGGAACCTCACACCAGAGGCTCTGCGAGACATGTTCGAGCAGGTTCTGGCGCGCTCATCCTACGCCAATCCGGCCCATCCGCTCGGCCGCCTCGCGCATTTTGCCCGCCACGCAGAGCGGGTCTTGGATTGGCCCGACGCTGATTTTTCCGGCTTTGGAGATCAGGGCAAAGGCAGCGCCACATTCGTCCGCACCGCTGCCCTGCCCATGGCCATCTATCCCGAGGTGTTTGACGCGATCCTGCAGACCACCGACCTGAGCCCGGACATGGCCGAGTGTTACGCCGTTGCGTTCGCACTGGTTGCCTGGGGCGGCTTGCGGATCGACGAGGCCCATGGGCGTGTGGTCGATGACATCGGGACTGACTTGACGGTATTTGTGCACGCCACAAGCGGTCACGGTCTGAAATCGGAGGCCGCGCGCCGGCTGATCCCCCTCGCCCTCTTCGCGCCGCCAGAGGTCGTCGCACAGGTCAAAAGCTTCGTGGCGCGCCGGGCGACCGTACCGGACAAGACCCGCGACAAGCTTCTCGATCTGGGCACGCTCTTCCCCGGCGACCGCTTCGACACAGGGACGTTCCGCACGCTACTGCAACGCACTCTTGGCCAGATGCTGGGGATCGCGGTGAGGCCGCATGATTTCCGGCACACGCTGATCAGTGCCCTGCAGCTTCTGTTCCATCTTGGTGCAGATGCAGTTGACACGATCGAAGCCGTGAGCGGCTGGAACGCGAAGCGGCAAAAACGCATCCGGCACGCGCTGCTCGGCGTCTGTCCGGACCCGCGCCGGGCCCCAAGGCAGATCTCGGCGTTGGCCGGGCACCGCGATCTCAGCGCGATCAGCGGCACCACCTATTGCCACCTGACCGACCTGGCGCTTGGACGCCTGATCCAGAGCGCCGAGGAGCGGTTGCCGGCCTCTGTTGCCGCTCGGTGGCTTGGCCTCAACCGTCGGAGCCTGCGACCCTTCATCGACGATAATGATACGGTCCGGCTGGAGGACTTGCGCGGGCCACTCGTGAATAAGATGGATATCGCGTGGCGCACCACGCGAACGGGACAGTTACCCTCACCCGAGCCTCGCGTAGCAAAGCCGGTCAGGGTCACGCCGACGGTCGTCCATGCGGTCCTCAAAATGGCCGAACATGACACGGACACGCTGACCATTGCCGATCAGCTCAACATCATGCGGGATCAGGTGACCCACATGCTGGCGACCGCCGAAGACCTGATGGCGGCAACCACCCAGAAAAAGGGGGCCCGCCATGTTGGAGCTCACGACCAGGACCGCCCCAACTGGCCAGTCGCCCGTTTTGCAGATCAGCCGGGCGAAGTGCGATTCCTGGCAAGGCTGTTGGCCGATGCAGAGACATTGCCGCCTGAGAATATGCTGAAATGGTCTATGGTGGTGCTGACCCATGCGGACCGACATCGGCCTTGTCTACGTTTCCTTGGGGCCCCCGCCGCACAGAATTGGCTAGAGCTGTTCCCAAAGGCCTTTCCCAAGTCCTCTCTGGACATCCTGATCCGATTCCCGTCGGATGTGACGCCCGAGGCTGCGGAAAAGGCTTGGTGCACGGCCATAGGTGCCAAGGGGAACTACCAGACGGAGTCCAGTGGTCATGGTACCAGTGTCTGCCCGACAGCCCCCGGACTGATCATGCTGCGGAAGGTTTCGAAAAAGGCCAAGGAGAGCCGTTCCTTCTCAACCCTCCGCCGTGCCGCGTTTTGTATCGCGGTTACCTGTCGCGTGACTGATGAGGCTTGAGAAGATCCACAACGGGCCGCCGCTCCTACCATGCGGCGGCCTCGACATGGCCGTGATGGTCCATGCAGATGCAAATGCGGCTTCGCGAAGGAGCCGGGCTTTGGAAACCCAGCCCGGCGAAACGAAAAGTTTGGCCAGAGGACCCTCAGAACCATCCGCCAAATCCATAAAGCTTCATGATATTAGATATTTAGCGTTGTTTGAATGCGGGTTGCAGACGCGTTTCTTGCTCATCTTGCCTTATCGGACATTAAAAGATATGCTGGGCTACAGTTGAATTTGACCGCTCGATTTTCTGGAAATGGCCTCAGAGACTGAGAAATCGATGTCAGAACCCTCTGATAAGCTGAGTGATG
Organism: Dinoroseobacter sp. PD6; assembly: GCF_028807315.1. Classification (NCBI taxonomy): domain Bacteria; kingdom Pseudomonadati; phylum Pseudomonadota; class Alphaproteobacteria; order Rhodobacterales; family Roseobacteraceae; genus Dinoroseobacter; species Dinoroseobacter sp. PD6. The sequence continues at coordinate 29,389 of NZ_JARAMN010000014.1, forward strand.
CTCGCATCGACGAGAGAGACCAAGAGAAAACCGATGGCATAGCTTTGCCTTCCCATGTCGCGGGATCTGGCACGCTTGATCGGCTGGTCGACACCGCCCGTGACTACGCGCGCGCAGCGGCCTCAGACAACACGCTCAAGGCCTACGCCAAGGATTGGGCGCACTTTGCGCGCTGATGTCGGATGAAGCGCGCGGAGCCATTGCCCCCCTCCCCTGAGATGATCGGGCTCGAAGGTTTCAAACATGCCCGTGGCCTTAACCGCCTCGGCCATGAAGCCGTCACCAGCCTCCATGAGCGAGCGTGTCACATGCATGTGGCCTTGGATGGGCTGCGCGGGCGGAACACCGAGGCAGGTGAGCCTGCGGAACGCATCATTCTGCGCGGCAATCACACTCGGATCTGGGCTGTTTATCTGTGGCTGTGCGGAACTGGTCATGGGGCTCTCCCTTGAGATGTTAAAACACGCCTTCCGAAGCCCGCTTTTCCTTTTCCGGCCGGCGGCAGGACCGAGACGGAAGGGTCTCTACCCGAACAACCCCCTGAGTAGGTAATTCGGGTTGGGGATGGTTTCGATCCAGCCGCCCTGTTCCTTGATGGTCTCGAGCGCGGCCGAGAGTGGATAGGCGCCCTCGGACGGGCTCCTCCAATGGGCTCCGCGTTTGAAGGTGATGATCTTGCGGCGGCCACCTTCAAAGCAGGCCACCCGAAGCGTCTTGGGTTCCTTGCGTGACATGGGCGTCTCCGTTCTCCCTGTGGTCAGGCGACCTCGGCGCTGCGCCCTGCCCTGCCCGCCTCCGATCTGCCGATCAGGTGGTCGCAGGCACGTTGAGCATCGGCGGCGTGCTTGAAGATCGCGTTCTTGTCCGAGCGTAGGACCCGCAGCCAGTTGTGGAGGTAGGCAGCATTCATCTCGAGCGTCTGACCCAGGAACACCGAGGCCCTCGGCGACGATCTCCTCGCGCACATAGGACGTGTTGCCAAACTTCGAGAACCCCGGCTCGACTGCCGCAGTCTTTGGCATAGTAGCAATAACTTGTCTGACGTTCTCGATCGGCTAACAACCCGCCTACTGCGGCCTTTCAGGCCCAAAAATCGGGATCTCCGGCGTTCAGAGCAATGCAGCGTTACGGATTAGCATGGGAAACGCAGGCACAGCATCTCCTGACAGCTTGAAATTCAGCAATATTGTCGCTATATACCGTCATTATTACTGTAAGGACATAGATCATGCACATCACGGACTTTGCTGAAGCTGGGCAGTTCGAACCGCGCAAGATCGCCGCGGCGTTACGCACGTCGGCAGAAGAGATTGCATTGACCGTCGGCTTGGGCAAAGACGCGTTGCAGAGGCGAGCCCGCATTGGTTCGGACAAGACGCAGCGCCGCCTGCGCGAATTGGTAGAGGTGCTGAACAAAGTCGAACCCCGCTTCGGCTCGGAACTGATGGCCTATGCATGGTACCGGTCAGAGCCCCTGCCCGGCTTTGATGGCCGGACAGCCATGCAGCTGGTGCAGGAAGGCAAAGCTCAGCAAGTTCTGGAATACATCGATGCGGTTGATGCGGGCGTTTTTACCTAAAGCGCACCTTGCCAAAACATGAGACACCGATGCCCTGCCACACTTCGTGTTCTCGGGACATCAGTGTCATACACTGTATTTTTGAATGGCGAGACGCTGAGATGCCGCTGAAAGATGGACGCTACACAGGGCGACTCTATCGCGCCCTGAACCCGGTCTATGCGCGTGAACCCCTGTCCGGACGAGGCGCTGAACTCTATGGAGGGCGCTTTAATGCCAAGGGCACCCCTGCCCTCTACACTTCTCTGAACCCTGCAATCGCTCTTAGAGAAGCCAACCAGGTCGGTAGCCTGCAACCCACGATCCTGGTGTCCTACAAGGCCGACCTTAAGCCTATTTTCGATACCCGGGATCATGACGGACTTGAACGGTATGGTATGACAGCGTCGATGCTTGGTGACCCTGCATGGCGCATGACGATGCTTGATGGCCAACCTGTGCCGACACAGGATTTAGCACGCGCCCTCATAGCGGACCGGTTTGCGGGGCTTCTGATCCAGAGCTTTGCGAAGGGCGCGTTGGCATCGGACCTCAACATCGTGTTGTGGGCTTGGACTGACAACAATGGATCTTTGGAAGTCGTGGATGATGAGCAGCGGCTGTCACGGATGTGACCGGTGAGGATTGCTGTCTCATTTGTCCACCGCGGTGGACATCGATTTGTCCGACGAAACCGGAATGACCGCACTGTATCGCCTTAATGGGTTTTGGGTCGGTGGCTTTGATGCATTTGGAGAGGCCGCATGTCATTGGAAGATGTACCGGTCGCACGTCCACCGCGGTGGACACTAGGCGGTTTGCATAGCAGTTTTGGATAGGCGTTTGATCAAAGCTACTGGATCAAACTGGTCTTGACGTTGGCCCAGGGTGATACTGTGAAAATACGCTCCAAAGTCTCTGATACGTTTTCCAAGCTGTAGCATGATGAAGATCGCGCAAGACGCTTTCTGAGCTCCTATAGCACCCTTGGCTTTCTCGAATGTGTCTGGGTGAATGCCCATCATGGGTGCAAGTATTCGAGCATGGTTTTCAATGTCCAGCCAGTTTCTAAGCTTTTCTGTGGAGAACGATGTCGCGTGATCGCACACTGAGGTTAGCAAATCTGGTTCCAGAGCTTCATTGCTTCTGTTGCTATCTGAATCTTTTTTTTCTTTTTCAGACTTGGATTCGTGCCGGACAGTTTGACCGTCATTGGCGGGCAATTCCATAGTTTCTGGTGGGTCATCGTGGGTATGCAAACTTTGGCATTCTGTGTCCGTGTCGGCGAGCAGTGCATGATATTCGGAGAGGTTTAGCTTCCTGCGTAGAGCTTTCCGTGCGTGTTTGATGAATGCGTTGCTGGGGTTATGCTCTTCTAAATGGGCGAGTTTCGTAAGGATCTGTTTGCGGACAAAAACCCGATCACGCCGGTTATTCTCCATCTCTTGCGCGATCGCGAGAAGCTCGCTCGCACGTTGGAGCAGGGGGGCGAGTGACAATCCATAACTGATGCACTCCCCGCCGGACGATCGAACGCGGTAGCGCTTTCGGTTCGAGCTGTCATTCCGCTTGATGAACCCGAGTTCAACGAAGCGGTTGATGTGTCTGCGGAGAGTCCGTTCGTCGATTCCGCCGACGCGCTGGCAAATCGAGTGGTTGGACGCGAAAACCGTTTCGCCATGGCCCGGCTTCAAGAAACTGAGCATGGCTTGAAGTGTTTGGATATGGCCTGGACGCAGACCGAACACGCTACGTGCATCTCTCAGTGCCCTGAAGATGGTCCAAATGTCGGTTTCAGGCGCAGAAATTGTGCCGCGTGCTGCATCAGCACCAGCGGATCTGATCGATAGTTTTGTGAATGCCATAGTTTGTTCACGATGACCTTTTAGCCCACAACTTCCCTGTCCCTTCCCGAGATTTCGCTCAGAAAAAGGCAATAAAAATCAGTCCACCGAATCGGTGACTCTTGACCGGTTTGCTGGAGGTTGCTACATCATGAGTGCTAATCGAATGATGAGGGCTCTCCAGGGGAAACTTTGGGGGGCTCTTTTCTTTCTGGTCTTCGCTTTTCTCCTCTGCTCGCGTTACGCTGCGTGGCCTGGGTTACGACCCAGAGCCGCTCTCATTCCGCCACTGTTCGAAGAGCTGCAAAAGCGTTGCCTCCGCGCGCTCCTCGAGCCATTGGCTGAATTCTGGGTGGTCCTTCTTGGCGATCTTGATGGCGATTGTTTTCTGGTCGATTGTCAGCGTTCCCACAGAGCCACCGTTCCCATCTTTGACGACGGACGTTAGGCTGCGGTTGGTTTGCTTCTTGTCGCTACGCGCCTTGTTCGAGCACGCCGCGTAGACTGCCTGAAACCTTTCCGCGCTTGGAGTGTCGTCGGGCAGGGCGGCAATCACCTCTTTGGCAGTGTTGACCAGATCCATCTTTTTCGAGAAAGCGGCCAGGTCACCCCATTGCCGCCGTCCGATGCCATGTGCCGGCCCTATCAGCTGTACAAGCCCCTCTGGCAGTTGCTCTATGACGACGCGATGGTTGGACACGCCCTGCCGTGTCAAGCCGAGAGCATCCTGAATGATGTTTGGCTTGTAACCGGATTCCTGCATCTCTTTGATAAAAAGGGATTTCTCAATGAAAGACGGGTCTAGTCGCAGGTTGTTCTCTTGGCCCTGTGCGATCAGAGATGCGTCGTCATCCAAGGTTCGAACGATCGCCTTGACTGTTCCACCGATCATGCGGATCGCTGCAAGCCTGCGTCGTCCGTAAATGATGCGGTATCTGTCCGGTTGCGCGGATGGGCGGACCATAATTGGCACTTGTTGCCCATGTTTGCGGATGCTTTCGGCCAACTCATCAATACTGGAATCCTCCAGCACCAACCGATCGCGCAGGCCATCCATGTCAATCTGATCGGGCTCGATGTCACGGATCGAATTCGCGGTGATCTCGCGCAAAGAGTCGCGCAATCCGCCAACAGATCCTGGCAGTTTTGCTGCCTTTGGCGGGGTAGGGGAGGGGGCCGCGCTCTGCTTCTCGTCCTTTGGTGGCTGATTGAAGATGTTTCGGGCCATCAGCGACGCCCCCATGCCATTTGGATTGTCTGTTCCAACTCATCGCCAACGCCGTTCACGCTGGTCAGAGCGCGATCAATCGTTTTTCTAATGAATTGGCTCGGATCAACTTCGTAGACGGTTTGCTGGGTCATACCGGCGTCCGAGATTGCTGTAGATTTCAGCATTGGCTCAGTCATGACCTGTCCGGCCAAGATCGATCTCAGGTAGCCCGCCATTTGGGTCTGAGGCCCGTCCGACGGTTCGTATCTCGTGATCAAGAACTTTACGAAGTCCCAGGTAACGCGCCGGCCAATGGCTTCTTCGACAGCCTTCACCGTTTCCGAAGCAAGCTTGAGAAACTGGCTCATGGAAGCGATGTCGAGCATGCCAGGTACCACGGTTACCAAAAGCCCCGTCGAGGCTGCGAGCGCCGTAAGGGTCAAAAAACCAAGTTGAGGTGGGCAGTCGATCAGAATGATGTCGTAATGCGCCTCTACTTCCTCAAGCGCTAAGGCGAGACGCTCCGCAAATATGGGTTGCACCCGGTGGGCGAGGGCGTTTGCCGTCTCGGTTTCGTATTCCGAGAGCATGAGGCCCGCTGGGACCATATCGAGCTTATGGAAGTAGGTTTTTTGGATGACGGCTGAGAGCGGAACTTGTTCCTCATATCTCAGGGCATCATAGATTGTGCCGCCGTCGGCGAACTCGAGCTCGGGCCGAAAGCCGAAAAAGGTGGTTAGACTTGCCTGCGGATCGAGATCCAAGACCAACACTCGGTAGCCTCGCAAGGCATACCGTTGTGCAAGATGTACAGTTGCTGTCGTTTTTGACGACCCGCCTTTGAAATTGACGACAGATATCACTTGGAGACGATCGCCCTCACGTCGACCAGGGCGGTAACTTTCTGCGTTCTTTCCGGTGCGCCCAAGAATATCGCGCAACTCATCAATCTCTTGGGCTGTGTAGAATCGGTGTCCGCGGTTGTCTGTATGCACTTCCGGGAAGCTACCGTCCTTGTGCCGGTTGCGCAGGTTAGATGTGCTCACGCGCAGGAGGCTGGCAACCTCAGTAGAACTGAAACGGCGTAGGGACTTTCGTTCTTCGGGCTCGAAAGCGATCTTCATCTGGCGATCCAAAGACTCAGCCAGATTGTCGGCAAATGCTCCGATGTCGGAAGAGCCTATGCCTTGCGCGTATCCAACGTTACGATCATCCATATCCTGCCGCCCACTCTCGGCCTCTGTTGAGGCTCTTAGTCTTTCTGACGGTGAACAGCGTGTCTGACGCGTTTTGCCGTCACGATGGGAATGCCACGATCCAGTGAGTCCGGCAAGAAGAATCTAGATGTAGTGTGAAAGTTATCCACATCACCAAGAAATACAGTCACATCAGGTTGGCCGCAAACCTTTGATTTTATTTCATTAAGTCTACGAGATCACGTTTCAAGCCACCTATCCGAATTGTTTGGACGGTTTCAGCTAAACCCATGCAACCAATGGCACAATTGACCTTCTGACGGTGCCTGGAGTGATAGACTCGGCTGGATGAGCATCTGCTAGTTACTGGCGGGAGCGAGCCAATTCTGATGAAATTAGTCCAAGACGCTCTGCTCGTTCGAGTAACATCTTGACCGATGACGGCTGCCAGCTGACGCGACCCCGAGGGGTGCGCTCACGCATAGACTCAAGCCGGTCGCAGATTGCCTGAAGAGTGATGTCTGGGTCCGCGCCCTTGATGCCCGCCACGATCGCGGGCAGGCGATCGTCGGTTTCGCGACGTCCAGCGCGTCCAAGCACTTCAGCGGGCAGGAACCCGTCCCGCACATATGCCTTCACAGCGCGGAGTAAACGGCTTTGGGTCCAGTGGCGGCCGTGGGGCAGGGGGCCATTAATGATCCGCAGCACATCTTCCCAAGCCATATCCGGCCGCAGGCGCCGCACATGCGGCACCCAATCCTGCGCGGTCTCGTTCAGGCGTTCCATGTAGCCATCCTGCCGGGCAAGCCGTACCTTGCGAAGCGCGGCGGGGTCCTTGGTGCGAAGCCCAGGATTGCCACCAACGCGACCTTTGGCGCGCGCAGAGGCAAGACCCGCCTTGGTACGCTCGCGGATCAGAGCGCGTTCAAACTCGGCCGCGGCGCCCAGAACCTGCAGCGTGAACTTGCCTTGTGGCGATGCCGTGTCGATGGGGTCCTGCAGCGAGCGGAAGAAGGCGCCCTTGGCCTCCAGACGCTCGATCACCTCCAGCAAGTGCGACAGAGACCGCGCAAGTCGGTCGATCCGCACGACGACCAGCGTATCGCCGCTCTTGACGCGTTCGATCACACGCGCGAGCACAGGACGCGCGCGATTGCCGCCTGAGGCGTGCTCTTCGAAGATCTCGGCACAGCCCGCCGATTGCAGCGCCTCGGACTGGGGCAGGGGGGTCTGCTCCTCGGTTGATACGCGCGCATAGCCTATGAGGGGCATGGAAAAGGGCCGTTTGCAATTTCATGTAATACCAATAAACGACCGTTTGTAAACAAATGCAAGCAAGCGCTCTCTGGTCGTGCTCCTCCAAAAACCCTTGGTTTCCTTGCGCTAAGCGCGGTCTGAGCGGTTTCACTGGCAGTCACGCTCGCATACTGTGTAATAAGTGTCGGCAACCGCCACAAAATCATTTGGGTAATGTGCAAAACCTCAGTATTTTGCATATATGAATATGCAAGCCTCTACTTTGACTGATGATTTCGATGACCCCCTCAACACCATCGAGGAGGATGAAGAGGCTCACGAAGACGATCTCTGGTTTCTGCCTGGGCCACTCGAGGAAGAACCGGATGATTTGCCTCCCGGGCCACGGGCGGAACCGCCAGACACTGCTGTCGTAGATGACTGGGCAAAGGCAGAAGGCATTCACGCTGCGCGACTGGCACGGGTCGCTGGACGCCTGGGTGCTCTGGATGACCGGCTACTGCGCGGTCCTGAAGGCTGGCGGCACCGCCTCGCTCTTATCGAGGCGGCGGATCTTAGCTGGTTCGCAGGGGACCGGGTGAGTTCTGATCGTCTGGCGCTCTGGATATCGATGCGGCTGTCGGGTGCACAGGATGACCCGGATGCGCTGGCACGCGTTGGATGGGCTGTTCGGCGCTTGACAGGCGGTCCGGGACCGGAGTCTGACTTGGCCGCCTTCCTGAATCGCCGCGATCCCGAGAACATTGAAGGCAGCGCTGAGCGTTTCGAAGATCGCGCGGGTGGATGGCTGGACGTCATGGCGGCTGCGGGCGAGCTCCACCCGATCACGCGGGCTTGCATGGGCTTTCATCTCTGGAGTCTGGCGGGTCTCGGTGGGCAGGGCGACCAGATCGAAGCCGCCGTCACGGCGTCCAGGATCGCGGCCAGAGACGGAAGCGGCGCCGTCTTCGCACCGCTCGCCATGGGCGGGGCAGGGGGGCTGCGTGTTTCGGGCTTGCCACCCGAACGTTTGGCCCGCTGGCTGGATGGGATGAACAGCGCAATTCTGACGGCGATGCGCCATCTAAATGGTACCCAAACATGGAGTGTTCGGGCGGAAGGAGCCATGTCTCAGCTTTCGGGCAGAACTCCGGCTGCTCTTCGGTCTGTGTTGACAGAGTGGCCTTTGGTGTCGGCCCCGATGGCGGAGGCCCTAACAGGCGCAAGTCGCGCGGCTGTTCAAAGGAACCTCGCATGGATGGAAGAGCGAGGCCTGATCCGAGAAGTGACGCAACAAGGACGATTCAGGCTGTGGCGGATCAAGGACTAGACCGTTGTGATCAGATCCAGCGACAGGGACCTTCTCGATTCATTGAGGGAGGAGCGCCGCCGCCAATACTTGCGTTCATCGATGCCGCCAAAGGGTCGTGTTTTGAACATCGACCTAAGTGTTTTGGTCAGAATCGCTCTGTGTGATCCGGCAACGAGCTATGGCAGGCTTTCGAAAAGATCCGGTGTGTACTCACCCGATTAATGCAACAGTCCCCAGCCGCGTGACCCTGCCCGAAACCTTCCCCGCCGGGAAGGTTTCCGGGCTGGACCTGCCCCGCGACACCCGCCCCGTGGCCCGGATCCGCGACGGGGTCGAAGCCCTCGCCGATCCCGAGACCGAGCTTTGTCCGGGCGATTGCCTGCTGCTCGCCGGCACGCCCGACGCGCTGGAGACCGCCGCCAAGGCCCTGAAAGACGCCTGAGCCGGGAACCTTGCGGCCACCCGCGCGTTACACCCGCAACATGCAAGCTGCGGAGGACATGCCATGGGCGACCACGGCCCCCAGATCAAGGATGACGACACCTACGAGGCCCTGCGCGACGACGGTGCCTCCAAGGCGAAGGCCGCGCGGATCGCCAATGCACAGGCCTCCGACACCCAAAACCCCGCGTCCAAAGGCGGGTCCGCCCCACCCTATGAAGAGTGGACCAAATCGGAGCTATACGACCGCGCAAAGGAGCTCGACATCCAGGGCCGGTCCGACATGAGCAAGGCGGACCTCATCGACGCTCTGCGCAACCAGTGAGGGCAACATGGCGTTTGAAATTGGACAACAGGTCGCCTGGGATTGGGGCGACGGCACCGCCGAGGGCAAGATCACCCAGATCTACACCGAGACGGTGACCAGGACCCTCAAGGGCTCGGAGGTCACCCGCCACGGCAGCGACGACACCCCTGCCCTGCTGATCGAACAGGAAGATGGCGACCAGGTGCTCAAGAGCTGCACCGAAGTGCGCCCCGCCTGACCCTGCACCCTGTCAAAGGAGACCCCCATGGATATTGAAATCACCGGCATCGGAGGCTTCATCCTCCTCGTTCTCAACATCTGGGCGTTCGTGTCGATCATCTCGTCCAACGCCTCCACCGGCCGCAAGGTGATCTGGTGCCTGCTGGTGCTGATCCTGCCGCTGATCGGCTTCCTGATCTGGCTGTTCGCCGGGCCAAGGGGGGCGCGGCATACCGCCTGATCCCTCTCCCGATCCTGTCTGACCGGCCCGGTTCGGCGCGGGCGGCCGCCCTCCCTCGGTCGCCTGCGCCCCGAAACCTTCCCCGCGGGGAAGGTTTTTTCAGTCGAGCTGGTCCAGAAACAGGCGCACGGCCTGCTCCAGCTTGCGCCGCTCCAGCGCCGAGAAGTCCCGCTCCAGCCGGATCTCCAGCCGCCCGTTGGCCGCGGTGCATTTCGCCCGGCCCTGCGGGCGCTCCATCTGGAAGGTGGTCTTGGCCTTGGTGCCGCCGGGGGTTGCCGGGGCCGCGGGCTTGGGCGCAGGCCGCGGTGCATCCTCGGGGATCTCGCCCCTTGCAAAACGCCGCAGCACGGCCAGTTCTTCGACGACGGAGCGGTTCTCCCAGGTCTTGAGCTCTTCGCGGATCGCGTGGGGGATCCCCTCCATCTCGTCCATGCGCGCGGCCAGGGTCGTGCCGAGCGCGCGCGGGATCTCGGTGGGAAATTGCAGGTCCTCGCCCAGCTCCCGCATCACGCGGATGAAGGCACGGATATAGCTGCGCTTGGAGTAGTTGGCCGACTGGAACAGTTCCGCCACCGCGCGGTTGGGATCGTTCTCGGCGGTATGCGGGTCGGCGGCGTAGTTCAGGGCCAGCTGGGCCATCTCGGCAAAGGAGATGTCCTTGCGCACCATGTTCTCGTCCACCATCCGGCGATAGAGCGCTTCCAGCGCCGCGCCGCGGGCCTCGATCCCCGCCGGGATCGCGCCCCAGGTCTCGGCATCGCCGGTCTCGTCCAGCAGCCGGCGATAGGCCTGCACCCGGCGGTAGCCCTGGATCAGTTCGTAGCGGCCATCCTCCCGCGGCTCGACCCGGATCGGGTTCGACAGGCCCAGGTCGCGGATCGAGGCGATCAGCTCGTCAAGCTCCGGGTCTAGCCCCGGCAGGCGGTCGCGGGCCAGCTTGTAGGTTTCGATCTGGTCCAGCGGGATGCGGTCGACGATCTGCCCGGCCTTCTTCAGGCGGACGAATTCATGGGCGAGCTTGTCGTTTTCCGCCCGGATCTGCGCCTCCAGCGCGCCGCGGTCGCGAGCGTGATCCGAGGTCTCGGTGATTGCCGCGGCCATGGGACCGCGCCGGGGCGGTGTGGTCTCAGCATGTGAAACCTTCCCCGCGGGGAAGGTTTTCGGCGGGGCCGCGTCGGCTTCGGGCGGCATCTCGATGTCGAACATGCGGCGTTTCTTGCTCATGGCGTGTCCTCCAGATTGTCCCAGGCGGCCAGCATGTGACCGCGAAACTCGGTGTAGGCTGCATCGAAGGTGGCCCGCGCCCGGCGCCAGGTGCCCCGGGTCATCTCGCGGTAGTCGATCTCGTAAACCGATGACAGGAAACGGCCCGACTGTTCGACCGCGCGGGTCATCTCGATCGGACTGTCGGCGACCCGGTCCCCGAAGACCTGCTTGAAGGCCTGGAACATCGCCCGGTGCAGCTCGTTGCCGGGCTCGTATCGCGTCATCAGGAACCGTATGTCACGAAACACTTTCGGAAGCGTAACCCCGGCGCGCGCAAAGCTGTCGGCGCCGTGGGCGAGATCCTCGAGCGCCTCGGCGAGCTGGCCGATGAAGGAGGTGGTGCTGTCATACTCCCAATAGCCCGGGCCCGAGGGGATATAGAGCATGTCAGCGGCGAAGACCGCGTTCATGGACTGGTAGCCGATGGCGGGCGGGCAGTCGAAGAGGATGATGTCATAGGCGTCGTCCGGGATCTGGTCGAGAAAGCGCGACACGGCCGCGAAGAAGGACCATTCGGGGTTGAGGTGGCGGTACTGGGCGGAGGCGAACTCGACAAAGGCCGCGTTGGCGCAGGAGGGGATGATGTCGATGGTCGGCCAGGCGGTCGGCTGGATGAAGTCCGACACCCGCAACGCGCCGAGCCCGAGATCCTGGATCGCGGCGGGCAGCTGGCGGCGGGGCAGGGCGGTGCCGCTCTCGGCGCCGGCGGCGGTGGCGTTCATCCGCTCGGTCTCGCGGATCAGGTCGCGGGCCATGATGCCCCAGACGGTGTGATCCTCGACCACGTCCGACAGGCCCATGGAATGGCTGAGGGTTGCCTGGGGGTCGAAGTCCACGGCGAGGACGCGGTAGCCATCGAGGGCGGCGGCATGGGCGAAGTGCAGCGCCACGGTGGACTTGCCCGCGCCGCCCTTGAAGTTGACGATGGCCACGCGGATGGGGCAGGGGGCGGAGGTGCCACAGAGCAATGTCGTCCCCCTGCACCCGGTTCCGGAGGTGAGCGGGGCGGGCGGCCTCTGGCCGCAGGTGCAGCTGCAGTTGCGCGACAGCTACCCGGCGCAGTTCGCGACCTGGTTCAGCAAGCTCGAAGAGGTGGACCTGGAGGGCGGGTGCCTGACACTGGCCGCGCCCTCGGCCTTCGTGGCGGCGACGGTGATGCGGGATTTCGAGGGGCTGCTTCTGTCGGCGGCGCGGCAGGTGGCGCCCTCGGTTCACCGGGTGGTTCTGCAAAAGCCCTGAAAGGCTCTAAACCGGGGTTTAGACCCTGTTTCGCGCGCCCTAGATCAGCGGCCGGGTCTGCATGCGCGCAGCATCCACCAGCCCGGCCTCGGCCAGGGCGGCCACGTCCGGCACGGTGAGCCGCCCGTCGGACCAATCGGCCAGACCCTGCCCGCGCAACCGCGCGAGCGTCTTGTTGGTATGCACCAGCGACAGGCCGAGCGCGTCCGCGAGATCCTGTTGCCGGTAGGGTAGGGGGCATTGCGCGCCCCGGACCAGCCCCACCGCGTCGGCGCGGGTGAAAAAGCGGTGCAGGCTCCACGCGAGTTTTTCGAACGCGCCTTTCTGGCCGACCGTCGCCAGGGCCTCGCCCAGGAAGTGTTCCTCCACCGCGGCGAGGAAGGTCAGATCGAAGGCGCGGGTGGGGAAGGATTTGAACAGGGTCCAGATGTCGGCGCGGTTGAACACGCATAGGGTCATGTCCGTGGTGCTTTCGACCGAATGGTGCATTTCGCCCATGACGCTGGCCTGAAGACCGATGAAATCCCCGGGCAACACGAAGCTGACCACCTGCCGACGCCCGTTGGAGAGTGTCTTGTAACGTAGCCCGTGCCCGGAGAGGCAGGTGTAGAGCTGTGCCGCGCCGGAGCCTTCGAGCAGGATCTGCGTGCCGCCGGTCACCTGCAATTCACCTGTCTTGAAACGGCGCATGAAGGCGACTTCCTCCTCCGTCATGGGCGAAAAGAGCGCATTCTTGCGCAAAGGACAGGCAGTGCAGTCGACGGTCATGTTTCCTCGGCTTGCTATGTCGTAGTTTAATGTGTTTGGCGGCGCTGTCTGCGATGCTGTGGTCTTGTCTTGCAAGGGAGCTCATTTCGACCATGGTGCAAGCATTGCTTTATACCCGGAATGTTCTGGAAGCCGAGGATCTGTCGGATATGTTGCGCGCGCTGCGCGGCTGGGAGGCGGCGACCTGCCGGGATGTGGCGGTGGCGCTGGAGGTGGTGGCGCGGGCCGAAGGAAGCCTGAAGATGGCCTTCGTCACCCCGCCGGTCGCGATCCTGGAGGACAGCGGGTTGCTGGTCGCCCTGCGCGGCACTGGCGCGCGGATCGTGGTGATCGACCTCGACGCGGCGGCGGCGGCGACCCTCGGGGTGGAGACCCTGGCGCGGCCCTTCACGGCTGCGCAGGTGCGCAGATTGCTGGGCAGGGCCCCGCGGGTGCGGCCGGGCTGAGGGGACCGAGCACGGGCGAGGGAGGCGGCCAGGCGCACCCTGCCACAACCTTAATGTCCACCGGGTGGGAAAAGTTCCGGGAACCGATCTGTCCGAGCGCGCGTTGTCGGCCTGAGCGAGGAGCAGGAAAGGACCGATTGTGCGTGCTTGGAGTTTGATTTTCTTTGTTTTTGCGGCCATCTCGGCCCTGTTCGGCTTCACCGGTCTGGCGGAGGCGACGGCTGGAATCGCCGTGGTTTTGTTCTGGATTTTCCTTGTTCTCGGCTTCGGTGCAGTGGCCTGGGGGATCAGCACGCGCAACCGGGACTGACCGTCTTTCCCCACCCCTGAGCAGACGCCGGGTCTGGACGCGGCCCGTCCGGACCCCTAGAGCGTCCTTTGGTTTTCATTTCACGAATAGGAGCCCTCATGGAGCGCCGTGATGCCCTGGCAGAAGTGTTTCTGTCCGAACTCGCCACCAACCCGGATTTCGAGCCGAACTTCTATCATGCCCTGGCGGAGGTGGCGCAGGATGTCCTGACCATCGAGAAGAACGATCCCGGCTATGCGGCGGCGCGGGTTCTGGCGCGTCTGGCGGTGCCGGATCGTATCCTGTCGTTCCGGGTGACCTGGGCGGATGATGCAGGCGATGTGCAGGTGAACCAGGCGTGGCGGGTGCAGACCTCCAACGCGATCGGGCCTTACAAGGGCGGCTTGCGGTTTCACCCGTCGGTGACACAGGACACGCTGAAATTCCTGGGCTTCGAGCAGTGTTTCAAGAATGCGCTGACCGGGCTGCCCATGGGCGGGGCCAAGGGCGGGGCGGATTTCAACCCGCGCGGCCGGTCCCGGCAGGAGATCATGCGGTTCTGCCAGGCGCTGATGGCGCAGATGTCCCCCTTCATCGGGCCGGACCAGGATGTGCCCGCCGGGGACATCAATGTCGGCACGCGGGAGGTCGGTTGGCTTTTCGGGGCGTGGCGGCAGCAGCGCGGCACTTTCGGGGGCGCATTCACCGGCAAGGGGCTGAGCTTTGGCGGCTCGAAAATGCGAGTGGAGGCGACCGGCTTCGGCGTGGTCTATTTCGTGGCCTGCATGCTGGCGGAGATGGGCACGTCCCTGGAGGGCAAGCGGGTGCTGGTCTCGGGCAAGGGGAACGTGGCCACCCATGCGGCGCAGAAGGCGGTGGAGGAAGGCGCCAAGGTGCTGACCCTGTCGGATACGGGCGGCACACTTCTGGCCGAGGAGGGCCTGACGCTGGACGCGATCGCCTGGGTTCAGGCGCGCAAGGATGCGGGTGAGGATATCGCCGCGCCGCCCGCGGAGCTGGGCCTGCGGTACCTGGAGGGGCAGACCCCCTGGGAGATCCCGGCGGATATCGCGCTGCCCTGTGCCACCCAGAACGAGCTGGATCAGAGCGCGGCGGAGGCCTTGCGCGACAACGGGCTGACCCTGTTGGCCGAGGGCGCGAACATGCCCCTGACCCGGGAGGCCAGCCGGGTGTTGCGGGCCGCCGGCATCGCGGTGGCACCGGGCAAGGCCGCCAATGCAGGCGGTGTCGCGGTCAGCGGGCTGGAGATGACCCAGAACGCCCAGCGGCTGACCTGGAGTGCGGCGCGGGTGGACGAGACCCTGCGCGACATCATGGAGCGGATCCACCGCGCCGTGGTCGCCGAGGGCCGCGAGGAGGGCCGGATCGATTACGGGCGCGGGGCGAATATCGCGGCCTATCGCAAGCTGGCGGAGGCGATCACCGCCCAGGGGGTGTTGTAATGGCGGGGCGGCGCAGCGGGGCGCAGGCCCTTGTGGAGAGCCTGTTTTCGGCGGGCGTGGACACGGTCTACGGCGTGCCGGGGGAGGAGACCACGGCGCTGATGGCCGCCCTTCAGGACAGCGAGATGGATTTCGTGCTGTGCCGGCACGAGCAGGCGGCGGCCTTCATGGCCGGGGTGCATGGGCGGCTGACCGGGCGACCGGCGGCATGTCTCGCCACGCTGGGGCCGGGGGCGACGAACCTGGTGACCGGGGTGGCAGATGCCACGCTGGATTTCGTGCCGATGATTGCCATCACGGGGCAGGGGGGGCGCGGCCGCCTTGGCCGGGAGAGCCACCAGATCATCGACCTGGAGGCGCTGTTCGCGCCGGTGACGAAACAGAGCCGGACCTTGCTGGAGGCCGACGCGGTCCCCGGGGCCGTGGCCGAGGCGGTGCGCCTGGCCCGGGCGGAAAAGCCGGGCGCGGTGCATCTGTGCCTGCCCGAGGACGTGGCGGAAGCGCAGACCGCGCTGCGCGATGTGCCGGTGCCCCAGGTCATGCCCAGCCCCCCCGCGCCGGAGGCGATTGCCCAGGCGCTGACCCTGTTGACCCGGGCGGAGCGGCCCATCCTGCTGGCCGGGGCCGGGGTGATCCGGGCCGGGGCGACGGCGGAGCTGCGCGCCTTTGCCGAGGCGACCGGGATCGCGGTGGTCACGAGCTTCATGGCCGGGGGCGTGCTGCCGCCGGAGCACGAGTTGACCCTGTTCACCGTGGGCCAGCCCGAAGGCGATTATGTGGATCTGTCCTTCGAGGCGGCGGATCTGATCGTGTCGGCGGGGTTCGACCCGGTGGAATACCCCGCCGCGGATCTGAGCCGGGACGGGGCGATCCCGGTGCTGCATCTCGGGGCCGGGCCGGCCCCGGCGGATGCGGGCTGGCACGTGGCCGGGCAGGTGGTCGCGGGCTTGCCCGAGACACTCGCGGCGCTCACCGAGGTGCTGGAGGCGCGGCGCTGGGACATGCCGCCGGCCTTTGCCGGGGTGCAGTCGGGGATGCGCAAAGCCTTTGCAAGAGCCTATTCCACGTCGTCGGAGGGGCCGATCGCGCCCCAGGATATCTGCGCCGAGATCACCCGGCAGCTGCGTGCCGAGGACACGGTCCTGTCCGGCGTGGGGCTGCACAAGCTGTGGATCGCGCGGCATGTGCTGCCGCGGCGGCCCGGGCAGGTGATCATTCCCAACGGGCTGGCGGGGATGGGCCTTGCCCTGCCCGGGGCGGTTGCGGCGGCGCGGTTGCAGCAGGTGGGCCGGGTGCTCGCGATCTGCGGCGACGGGGACGTGATGATGAACGTCCAGGACATGGAGACGGCGGCGCGGCTGGGGCTCGACCTGACGGTGATGGTCTGGGAGGACGGCGGCTATGGCCTGATCGACGCGCATCAGCAGAAGGCCGGGGACGACTCGACCTTCGGCTTCGGCTCGCCCGACTGGGGGCGGCTCGCGCGCGCCTTCGGCTGGAGCCATGCGCCGGTCGCGGGCCTGTCGGAGTTGGGCGAGATCCTGCGTGCGGGCCATGACAGCGCCGGGCCGACCCTGGTCTCCGTGCCGGTGGATTATGCTGCCGGAGGGGGCTTGCCGGGGGTGCGCCCCGCGGCGTGAGGCGGAACAAAACCGCGCATGCGAACGTTGGTCTTTCAAGCAATGAGCAAGGAGACAGACATGACCGACGCATTGAAAATCATCCCCTCCACCGACGACGTGTCCACCGGCGTCCGCGACACCGCCACCATCGCCAGCGGTCTGGCGGATGTGCTGTCGGACACCTACCGGCTGGTGTTCAAGACCCATGCCTATCACTGGAACGTGGAGGGACCGCTGTTCTATTCGGTGCACAAGATGACCGAGGAGCAGTACGAGAACATGTTCGCGGCCGCCGACGAGCTGGCCGAGCGGATCCGCGCCCTGGGCGAGCTGGCCCCGATGCAGCTGAGCGCCGTGATGGAGCGGTCGCGGGTGCAGGACGGCCATGACGGCATGAGTGCCTTCGAGATGATCGAGGATCTGGCCGCCGACCATGAGAAGATCGCGCACCGGCTCCACGCGCTGGTGGAGCTTGTGGAGAGCCGCAAGGACCCGGTGACCGAGGATCTGGCGACCGAGCGCAGCGCGTTCCACGAGCAAGCGGCCTGGATGCTGCGCGCGCTGACCAAGTCCTGACAGCTCCGATCCGAGTTGCCTGCCTGGCCCCGCCGTTCCCGGCGGGGCTTTTTTCATGGCGTGTTGACGTTTGGGAAACGGGCGTTTCGTGCTACGGATGACATCGCCATGCATCCGGACCGAGGGAGAAACGCAATGCCCGATCATGCCCGAAAGGCCAGCCCGGAAGGGGCGGTGGCCCCGGTCCCGCCAGTGCGACAGCGGCGCGCGACCTTGGCCGCGACCCGGTTGCAGGCCGTGATGCAGGCGAGCCCGCGGGTGACACAGCTTCTGGCGATGCAACAGGGGATGGCCGCGCGGGCGGTGCAGCGGATGGCTGTCGAGGACGAGGCGCCTTTGCAGGGCAAGGGTCTGGAGGATGAGGAGCCGCTTCAGGCCGCCGGGCTGGAAGATGAAGACCCGCTGCAGGGCAGGGGTCTGGAGGACGAAGAGCCGTTGCAGGGCAAGGCGAACGGCGCCGCGCCCGTGCAGGCGCAACCGGGTCCGGGGGGGAATGGGGGCCTGCCGCCGCAGTTGCAGGCGGGCGTCGAGGCGTTGTCGGGCCACTCCATGACTGATGTGCGGGTGCATCGCAATTCCCCGCAGCCCGCGCAGGTCGGCGCGCTCGCCTACGCCCAGGGCCGCGATATCCACCTGGGCCCGGGACAGGAGAAACATCTGCCCCACGAAGCCTGGCACGTGGTCCAGCAGGCCCAGGGCCGGGTGCGGCCCACGATGCAGGCCAAGGGCGTGGCGATCAACGACGACGCGGGGCTGGAGGCCGAGGCGGACCGGATGGGAGCGGCCGCGCAGCGCATGGGCCGATCCCCGGCGCAGTCCGAACCGGGAACGGCTCAGGCCACTCAGGCAGGGGGCGCCATCGCGATCCAGCGTCTGAAGGCGTCGGAAATCGAAGGGATGAAAGCCGAGCTGAAGGAGCGGGTCGATCGCGTCTTCAAGACCAACGCCGCGACGATCAAGCAGAACGCGCCCAGCATCGCCGTGCTGGAGCAGTGGCTCGACAGTATGGAAGAGCTCGAAACACCCGCGCTGGGGGCCGACCCCAAGGCGGCGGCGCAGGAAAGGGACGCTTTCCTGAAACAGTGCCTCGCACCACCGGCAAACCCGACCGCCCACGCCTGGTTCGGCGCCGCGAAATCGGCACCCGCCAGCGCGAGCGCGAGCGCCAGCGCCAAGGCACAGCCCATGCCCAAGCTGAACATCGACATCCTCGGCAAGGAAGGAGTGTCGGGGGCACGCCATCATTACATTGACGGCTGGGCCGCCGCCTGCAAGGTTACGGGCGACGCTGATCTGTGCGAGATGGTCTCCGAAGACCTGCAGAATCTGCACGCCCTCGGCCACGACCTCGTCGGCGAGCACGAGATCCTCCTCGGCGATACCACCGTCAAGGGTCACACGAAGGGCTGCAACGTGCTCTACAGGGCCGCCGCCAAGGCGTGGAACACGCTCAACGTCGAAGTGTACCACTGCGGCCCGGCCAAATCGGCCTCCGGTTCGGGATTCTGACCCGGATCAGGCCTTCAACGTCTCTGTAGACGCGAAGAACATCGCCTGGCTGACGGCCGAGCGGACTTGTTGCTCGGTGTAGGGTTTCGAGATCAGGAAGGCGGGTTCGGGGCCTTCTCCGGTCAGCAGGCGTTCGGGGTAGGCGGTGATGAAGATCACCGGGACCTCGCCGTCGCGGTCGAGGATGCGGTTGACCGCGTCGATGCCGCTGGACTGATCCGCGAGCTGGATGTCCGACAGGATCAGGTCGGGTTTTTCCTCGGCGGCGAGTTCGAGCGCGCGGGTCTCGGTGCGGGCGATGCCGGTGATGCGGTGGCCCATCTCGGCCACGATGCTTTCGAGATCGGCGGCGATGATCGCCTCGTCCTCGATGATCATCACCTTGCCGCTGACCGACCGGGCCATTTCCGCATAGGCGATGTCCACGAGTTCCGAGACCTCGTCGGCGGCGGCGTTCATCACGAAAGCGAGCGGCGTGATGTCGAAGCCCTCGACCGTGTGCAGCAGCAGCGCCTCGCGGGTGTTCGGGGTCAGCCGCCGCAGATGATCCTGGGCCTTGGCCTGCAGGCTGCCGGGAGCGACATCGTCGTCCATCTGCGCGCCGGAGCTGGACCAGATCGCGTGGAACACCCGGAACAGGCCCGCCTTGGGCCCGTGGGCCGCGTCGAACTGGGCCGGGTCCGACAGGATCGCTTCGAGCGTGGCGGCGGCATAGGCGTCGCCGGAGGCGGTGCTGCCGGTGAGGGCGCGGGCATAGCGGCGCAGGTAGGGAAGGTTGGCTCCGATCTGAGCCGAAAGCGATGTATCAGTCACCTGGGACATGAACCCCTCTTGTTGTTCGGATGGCCCGGACTTTGAAAGCGTCCGGGCGCGGGCTAGGTTTTTTTTCGACCGAAGTCTGGAACCAAACGCGCGGTCCTGCGTTTCGGTTCCACAATAATTCGCAGGACCGGATGCCTTGACCCAGAAAGACGTGATGCAGAAACGGCGGAAATCAACGCTCGATGCCCAGATCGACCAGAACCTCAAGCGCGCCTATGAGGATGTTCTGAAGGAAGAGGTGCCGGATCGGCTGACCCAGCTTCTGGAGCAGCTCAAGGCGCAGGATGCCAAGAAAAAGTCCGGGGGTGACGCATGAGCGGTGCACCCAAGGCGGACCCGCGCGACGAGATCGTCGAGCATTTGTCGGCCATGCGCGCCTTTGCGGTCAGCCTGACACGCAACTCGGCCACCGCCGATGACCTGGTGCAGGACACGCTGGTCAAGGCCTGGTCGAATATCGACAAGTTCCAGGCCGGGACGAACATGCGGGCCTGGCTCTTCACCATCCTGCGTAACACCTATTATTCCCTGCGCCGCAAGCGCAAGCGGGAGGTCGAGGACACCGAGGGCGAGATGGCCGCGGGCCTCGCCCAGAAACCCGACCATGACGGGCGCTTGCAGATGCGCGAGTTTGGGGAAGCCTTCGCCGAGTTGCCGGACGAGCAGCGCGAGGCGCTGATCCTGGTTGGCGCGGGCGGATTTTCCTATGAGGAAGCCGCCGAGATGTGCGGCGTGCGGATCGGCACGATCAAGAGCCGGGTGAACCGTGCGCGCAACAAGCTGACCGAGCTTCTGGAGATGTCGGAGGACGACGCGATGGAGATGACCGACAGCGTCACCCAGGGCATCGTTGCCGGAAACCAGAGCGCGGCCTGAGCCTGTGCGCCTGTCCTTGCGCAGCCTGCCGGTTCGGCTGATCGGCCTGATGACGCTTGCCCTGCTGCCGCTCGGGTTGATCTCGCTCTACCAGACGCGGAGCGTGATCGACCGGGCGGAGGATCTGGCCCGCGGCGCCCTGATCGCCGAAGCGCGGCAGGCCGTGGCCCTCGAGCGTCGGGTCCTGATCGAGGCGGTGGGCGCGGCCCGGGGGCTGGGGGTTGCCCTGTTGCCGCTTCTGGACGATCCCGCCCGGTGCAGCGCGGTGCTGGGCGAATTCATCGACCAGAGCAACCAGATCGTGTTCGCGGGGTTCCTGCCGCCGGACGGGGTGATGCGGTGTTCGAGCCATGGCGAGGAGGTGGATTTTTCGGATTTTCCGGGATTTGCAGAGTTGATGGCCGCGCCGGGCCTGAGTTTCGAGGTGAACGAACAGGGCGCGGTGAGCGGCCAGTCAGTGATGATCGCCAATGTGCCGATCTATGCGGCGGGGGCATTTGCGGGTTATGTCGCGATCTCGATCCCCCATGCCATCGTCAACGACCTGTTGCCGAGCCAACCCGCCGAGCGCGGGCTGGAGATCGTGGTGCTGAACCGCGCGGGCGAGGTGATCTCCGCCTCCGAAGGGTTGGACGGGGCTCGGGCGCTCTTGCCCGAGGCGCTGGATACCGGGGTCTTGCGCAGCGATGGCAGCACCACCTTTCGGGGGCGGAACCAAGCCGGGGAAGTACGGGTCTTTGCCACCTTCACCCTGCTGGAGGACGAGGTGCTGGTGATCGGCAGCTGGCCCGTCGGCGCCATCGGGACGGCGCCGGCGCAGGGGCGGATGGCGGTGCTCTTCCCGCTGCTGATGTGGGCGGCCGGGGTGCTGGTGGCCTATTTCGGGCTGCACCGTCTGGTGATCCGCCATGTGAGCGCGTTGCGGGATGCGATGCGCCGCTTCGCCCTGGGGGAGCGGGACGTGGCGGCCCTGCAGCTCGACGCGCCCTCGACCGAATTCGCCCAGGCGCAGCGGGCCTTCAACCGGATGGTTCTGATCCTGTCGGAGGCGGAGGCCCGGCGGGAGCAGGATCTGCAGGACAAGGAGGTGCTGCTGCGCGAGGTGCATCACCGGGTGAAGAACAACCTGCAGATGATCGCCTCGATCATGAACATGCAGAGCCGGACCGTCACCGCGCCCGAGACCAAGCGCGTGTTGCAGGGCTTGCAGCGGCGGGTGCAGGGGTTGGCGGCAATCCACCGGACGCTGTACACAACGACCGAGATGACCTGTGTGGATGTGGCGGCGCTGGCCGACGAGATGGTGTCGGAAGTCGCCGCCCTGGCCGGGCAGGGGGCGCGGGCGGTGACCGTGCGGCGGGATCTGACGCCCTTGCAGCTCTATCCCGACCAGGCGGTGCCCCTGTCCATGGTGTTGTCGGAGATGCTGACAAATGCGTTCAAATACGTGGGCCGGCCCGAGGACGGGGCCGCGCGGATCGACGTGACCCTGAAGGCCGCACCGGACGGGCGAGTGGAGCTGTCGGTGGAGAATACGCGCGGCACGCCCCTGGGCGAGGAACTGGACAATGACAGCACCGGCATCGGCACCCGGCTGATGCGGGCCTTCGTGATGCAGCTCGACGGGGTCGAGGAGGTCGAGGACCTGCCGGACAGCTACAGGATGGTGGTGCGGTTCCGCCCGGCGGAGTTCGTGCCCGATGCTGCCTGAGCGGACGCCTTTCCAGGTGCTGATCACCGCGGAAGAGGCCTGGCCGGCCTTCGAGCGCGCGGTGCTGGACGCACGCGACGAGATCCAGATGGGGTTTCGCATCTTCGACATGACCACGGCCCTGCGCAGCGACGAGGGCCGGGCGGTGGGGGCGGACTGGTTCGACCTTCTGGCGCACAAGCTGGGGCAGGGGGTGCGCATCCGGCTGGTGGTCAGCGATTTCGACCCGGTGATGGCCGCGCCCCTGCACAAGATCGCGCTGGCGACGGCGCGGCAGGGCGCGGGGCTGGCCGAGGTCACGGGCGCGGGCGACCGGCTGGAGGTGGTGCGCGCCCTGCATCCGGCGCGGGCCGGGCTGATGTGGCGCAGCGTGCTGGGGCCGCTGGCCAAGCGCGAGAAGGGCAAGGTGCCGGTCTTTGCCACGGTGACCCATCACCAGAAGATCGCCGTGATCGACCGGGAATGGCTCTATATCGGGGGTTTGGACCAGAACGAGCGGCGGTTCGACACGCTGGAGCATGACCGCAGGGCGCGCCGGACCTGGACCGATGTGCAGCTGTTGCTGCGCGGGCCCGAGGCGGCGGAGGCGGCGGCGCATCTCGACGGGTTCCTGGCGGCCTGTGCGGGGCAGGGGGCCCTTGCGAAGGGTCGGTATCTGCGGCGGACGATCTCGGCGCCACGGCGGTTGCAGGCGCCGTACCTCGCCCCCTGGACCCGGCTGCGGGAGATCGAGGCGGCCCATCTGGAGGCGATCCGCGATGCCGAGCAGCTGATCTATATCGAGACGCAGTTCTTGCGGTCGAGCCGGATCGCGGCGGCGCTTGCCCATGCGGGGATGAGCCGGCCCGGGCTGCGGCTGATCCTGGTGCTGCCGGCGTTGCCCGATGACGTGGCCTTCGAGGACAATCGCGGGGCGGATGCGCGGTTCGGGCTGTGGCTGAGCCACAAGAGCCTGAAGCGGGTGACGGAGGCGTTCGGGCCGCGGGCAGCGGTGCTCAGCCCGGTCAAGCCCGAGCGCGCGGCGGAGGATGACCTGAAGGTCCATGCCGGCGCGCCGATGGTCTACGTCCATTCCAAGGTTCTGATCTGCGACGACCGGCGGGCGCTGGTGTGCTCGGCGAACCTGAACGGGCGGTCATTGCGCTGGGACACGGAGGTGGCGCTGGATCTGCGCGCGCCGGAGCGGGTGGGGGCCCTGTGGCGGGCGCTGGCGATGCATTGGTGGGGCGGGGCGGTGCCGGACAGCGCGCTGGCGCTGGGGACGGCGCAGGCCTGGTGGGCGGCGCAGGCCGAAGAGAACGCCCGCAGCGCCCCGGAGGCCCGGCGCGGGTTCATGGTGCCCCATGACATCGCGCAGGTGCCGGAGTTGTACATGCCCATGCCCGGGGTGCCCGAGGACATCGTGTGAGATCGGCAAGGCCGGGGCAAAACCCCGGCCTACATCCTTGCGCAAAGGGCGGGGCCGGGGGTAGGCCGGGGTTTCACCCCGGCGCCCCGTGCCGTCGCTCAGGCCGCGCTGTCGAAGACCGGCTTGTCGAGGGCGGCGAGGATCTGCGGCTTCCAGTCCTGCACCGTGTTGCCCAGCACCGAGGCGCGCAGCCCGGCCATGCGGGCCTTGCGCTCGGCCGCATCCATGTCCAGCGCCTCCTGGATGCGCAGGTCCATGGATTTGTGCGAGAACGGGTTGGTGATGATGGCATCCTCCAGCTCCACCGCGGCCCCGGCGAATTCCGACAGGACCAGCACCCCGTCGCCGTCGATCCGGGAGGCGATGAATTCCTTGCACACCAGATTCATCCCGTCCGCCAGCGGCGTGATCCAGGCCACATCCGCCGCCCGGTAATAGGCCACGAGGTCGGTGAACGGGATCGCGCGGGACACCAGCACCAGCGGGTGCCAGTCGAGCGAGCCGAAACGGCCGTTGATCCGGCCCGCGACCTGCTCGATCTCGTTCTGGATCTCTTCATAGGCGGCCATGTTGCGGTTCGCCGACACCGACACATGCATCAGCTGCACCTTGCCGCGCAGGTCGGCCCGGGCCTCCAGCACGCGCTCGAAGCTCTCGAGCTGCTGCACGCCGCCCTTGGTGTAATCGGTGCGGCCCACCGACAGAAGCAGCCGCGTCTCGTCCATCTCGGCGCGGATCTCGGCGGCGCGGGCCTGGGTCGCGGGCGCATGGGCCTGGGCGTCGATATAGGCGGCATCCACCCCGAGGGGTGTCACCGTCACCGTCACGTCGCGCCCGTCATGGGTGATCATGCTGGGCAGCACCCGCTCCGTCAGGGCGGTGCCTTCGGAAATCCAGGCCTCGGGCACCGCGTGGCGCTTGGGCGTGTCCACGTCGAACAGGCTGCGCGCGACAGACACGAAATTCGCCGCATAGCGCGGGATGTGGAAGCCCACCTCGTCACAGGCCAGCAGGCTGCCGATGATTTCCTTGCGCCAGGGCAGCATGTTGAAGATATCCGCCGAGGGGAAGGGCGTGTGGTGGAAGAAGGCGATCTTCACATCCGGGCGCATCGCGCGTAGGAACCCGGGCACCAGCCACAGATTGTAGTCGTGGATCCAGACCACGGCCCCCTCGGCGGCCTCTTCGGAGGCGGCCTCGGCGAAGCGGCGATTCACGTCGCGGAAATTCTCCCACTCCACGGGGTCGTAATTGAACCGCTCCTTGAAGCCGTGCAGGATTGGCCAGAAGGCCTCCTTGGAGGTGACGTGATAGAATTCGCGCACCTGGTCGGGCGCCAGCGGCAGGCGGGAGACCGTGTAGTTCCCGTAATCGTCGGAGATCTCGACCTTGCGGTCGAATTCCGGGGTCTCGGGGGTCTCGGTCTGTTTCCAGGCGATCCAGGACCCATGGGAGACGCGCCCGAAGAAGCTCTTGAGCGTGGGGACGATGCCATTGGGGCTCTTGTTCTCGCGGAAGACGGTCTGGCCGTTCTCCTCGACTTCTTCATAGGGCTGACGGTGGTAGACGATCACGAGATCTGACGACATGGGTCTCTCCTTCAGCTTTTCGGAAACAGGTTCAGGTGGGTGATCGCCTCGGCGATCCCGGCGACGCCGATGCCGCGCGCGACATGGACATGATCAAGCGGTTCGACCTCGGCCAGCAGGGCGGGCTCGGAGCCGCCCACGGCCACGGCAGGCAGGCCGAGCCGGAGCATCGACAGGTCGTTGAGCGTGTCGCCGGCCACCAGCGTCTTGTGGTTCTGCACGCCCAGATGGGTCAGCAGTCGCAGCAGCGACGGGCCCTTGCTGACCCCCTTGGGCAGGACGTCGAAGAAGCGGTTGTCGGATTTCAGCGCGTCGAGGCCCAGATCGGCCACGATGTCGAAGGCGCGGTCCTCGAAGGCGTCGGGGTCGAGGTCATAGCTCGCCCGGTAGCGGAAGCCCGTCGATTGCAAACGCAACCCCTTGACCCCGCGCAGCGCGGCCTGCACCCGCGTGCCCGCATCGCCCCAGGCGTCGGCGATATCCGCCTCCAGCATCTCGATCGGGCTGAGAAAATGGTCGGTCTTGCCCATTTCGGCGATGGTCGTGCCGACGTCGCCCACCACGTAATCGGGCTTGGGCACCTCGCCGCGGCGGGCCATCTGGCTGATGAACCCGGCGTCGCGGCCGGTGACGAAGATCAGGCCGACCCGGGCGCGGTTCGCCTCGATCCAGTTGTAGAAGGTGGCGCGGTCGGCGTCGGTGCCGCCGAGGAAGGTGCCGTCGAGATCGGTGGCGAGCACCAGGTCCTTTTCGGCGATGGGAGAGGGGGGGAAGGTTTCGTGACGGGTCATGAGATCCTTTCGGCAAGTGTTGCGATGGCCTGATCGGTGGCCGGGTGATCGAAAGACAGGTCCATGGCGCGCGGCTCGGCCTCGATCGGGCGGGCCCAGAGCGCGGCGAAGGCCTGCCCGAGATCCGCGCCGTCATGGAGAATGGCACGGACAGTTTCGCAGATCGGCATGGAGACACCGACGCTGCGGGCGAGATCGGTGACGGAGCGGGCGTTGACCTCGCCCTCCACCACCACGGGTTTGCCGTCGAAACAGGCGGCGCGCGCGAGGCCCTGGCCCAGTTGCTGGCCGAGCGACATGTTGCGCGAGGTCGGGCTGGAGCAGGTCAGGGACAGATCGCCGATGCCCGACAGGCCGGTGACGGTTTCGCGGCGACCGCCCAGGGCCTCGGCCAGCGTCTTCATCTCGTCGAGGCCGCGGGTGATCAGGGCGGCACGGGTGTTCTCGGCAAACCCCGCGCCGGTCATCATCCCGCAGGCGATGGCGATGACGTTCTTGACCGCGCCGCCGATCTCCACCGCCACCAGGTCGTCGGAGACATAGGCGCGGAAGCTCTCGGTGGTCAGGGACACGGCGAGCCGGGCGGCGGGACTGTCCTGCGGGCGCAGGCGGTCGGCATAAGAGAACGGGAAGGCCACGGTGGCGGCGGTCGGGTGGCCGAGGGCGGTTTCCACCGCGAAGGTGGGGCCCGAGACGCAGCCGATCGGGCATTTGCCCAGTTCTTCTTCGGCCACCTGGGTCATCAACAGGCCCGTCTCGGCCTCGATCCCCTTGGCGCAGACCGCGATGGGCAGGCCGTCGGGGACGTATTCCGCCACCTGGCGCGCGACGCTGCGCACGCTGCGCGAGGGGACCACGATCAGCGCGGCCTCGGCGCCCGTCAGCGCGCCTTCCATGTCCTTGACCGCGCGCAGGCTGGCCGGGAGGGTCACGCCCGGCAGGTGTGGGGTGCTGTTCCCGGCATTGATCTCGCGCAGAACGGCCGGATCCCGTCCCCAGAGCCGGGTTTCAACCCCGGCGCGGGCCAAGGTCACGGCCAGGGCCGTGCCCCAGGACCCGGCGCCGAGCACGGCGACGCGGGCGAAGGGGCGGGCGTTGAATGGAAGGGGGGCGCCGGAGACGGGCTCGTGCTTCATCGGGACCTCGAAGGGTTGGAAGAGGGCAGGGACGGCTCAGGGCACCGGCGCGCAGGGGCGCGCAGCAGTGCCGCGTATATGTCGCTTACAGAACAGTCATGTCGCTTAAAGTGCATTGCTGGCTCCGAAGGTCAATAGTTGTGCCGTATTTCTGCCGGGTCTTTCCCCGCCCTGTGCAGTTTTGCACCGACTTGCCGGGAAATCATGCAGGGCGTGGACGCGCGCGCGCACGCCAAAAGGGGCGCCCCGCAGGACGCCCCCTGGTCCGGTCGCGCGACGCGCGGGGCGCCGCCCGGTGTGGGATGTTATCCGGAGACAATGGTCTTCAGCTTCATCTCGGCCTGCGAGCGGTCGCTCATGTCCACGGCCAGGATTTCAGCCTTCTGGGCCTCCGTCAGGTTGTCGGCATCCGCCGCGATGTCGAAATCATCCAGAATGCTCTGCACGACTTCGCTGTCCGGGGTTGCGACCTCGACATCCGGGACGGACACGTCCGCGGTGACGTTCGTGTCGGTGGCGGAGGCGCCCACGATCTGTTCCAGCCGCTGTTCGGCCACGGAGCGGTCACTCACGTCGAGCGCCTGGATCTCGGCCAGTTGCGCGGTGCTCAGGCTGTCGGCATCCGCCGCGATGTCATACTCGTTGAGCAACTGCTGGGCGTTGCGGACCAGGTCCATCTTGGCATCGGCGCTCATGTCCGCGAGGGCCGGTGCGGCGAGAAGGGTCAGGGCGGTGGTGTAGGTCAGAATGCGTTTCATGGTGAAACTCCTTTTCGTTCGGTCATGCAGCACGGTCGCGCCGTGCCATTGCCTTACCAACACCGCCAAATCGCTTTGGTTCCGATGATACCTGAAAAGTTCTGCCGCCCGTGGGCGTGGGCCGGTCTCAGCCGCAAGGCAGCGCAGTGCGGGCGGCTTCCAGCTCGGCCAGGGGGCGCTTGGGATAGCGGGCGAGCAGGTCCGCCACCCCGTCACGGCAGACCGGGCCCTGCCAGGTTGCGGGAAACAGGTGATCAGGCAGGATCGGGGTGCGCAGCACGATCCGGCGCCAGCCATGGACCAGCAGCACGCGCAGGGCGGTGGTCTCCAACGTGGTGAGACCCGGCGCGCTGTCCAGCAACGGCCGCAGACCGGCCAGGGCCCTGGCGAAGTCCGCGGCCATCTGCACCGTGGTCGCGTCGCAGATCCGGGCGGTCATCCAGTCGGGCAGGGCGGTGCCCGGCCCCAGCGGGGTGACGAAGGCGTCGGCAGTCGCCGGCCGGGTGGCGCTGACCAGCAGGGTTGCCGATAGCCAGACGCCCGCCCCGTCCTGGTGTGCCCCCGGCTGGCCCGGGTTGAAGGCGGCCAGCCAGGCGGTCTCGGCCCCGGGGCCGGTGCCGTAGATCCGCGGCGAGGCGGCCGCACTTTGCGCCCGGCCGCGGTCGGTGAGGAAATAGGCACTGGTGCGGCCCGCGCGGGCGCTGTCGATCCAGCCATCCTTGCGCAGCCGGTGCAGGGCGACACGCATCGCCTCGGGCCTGATGCCGATCTGGGCGGAGATCTGGCGCAGCAGGGCTGCGCTGATCCGGGCGTCCGGGGCCTGGGCCAGATCGCCGAAGACCGAGATCAGGAAGGACCAGACCCGCGGGGTCCGGTCCCCGGTCAGGTGCTGGACGATCACGGGAAAGGGCGGGCTCTGCATATTCGGTTCCTAGACCGCGGGGGCGCTGTTTCCAACCCTAGGCGGCATAGGCGATCATGGTGAGCAACTCGTACTCCGCCACCAGGTCGTCCTCCTGGTTGGTCAGGCTCACATGCCAACGCACCTCGCCATAAGCGTCGTTGCGCGGGGTCTTGTGCTTGACCGTCAGGCGGGCCTTGAGGCTGTCGCCCGGCGCGACCGGCTTGAGAAAGCGCAGGCTGTCGAGGCCGGTATTGGCCAGAACCGGGCCTTCGTCGGGATCCACGAACAGCCCGGCGGCAAAGCTCAGCAGCAGGTAGCCATGGGCCACCCGCCCGGGGAAGAACGGGTTTCGCGCCGCCGCCGCGTCATCCATATGGGCATAGAAGGTGTCGCCGGTGAACGCGGCGAAATGCTCGATATCGGCCAGGGTGACCTGTCGCGCCGGGGTGTGCAGGGTCTCGCCGATCCGCAGCGCGTCGAAGCCGCGGGTGAAGGGATGGGCCGGGGCCGGGGTTTCGGTCGCGCCGGGCACCCATTTGCCCCCGATCGCGGTCAGCATGTCCGGGCTGCCCTGGATCGCGGTGCGCTGCATGTAGTGCATCACCCCGCGCACGCCGCCCAGTTCTTCGCCGCCGCCGGCACGTCCGGGGCCGCCATGGATCATGTGGGGCAGGGGGGCGCCGTGGCCGGTGGCCTCGCCCATGCTGTCGCGATCGTCGATATAGAGCCGCCCGTGGAAGGCGCCCGCGCCCAGGGCGACCTGGCGCGCGACCTCCGGGTCATGGGTGATCACCGAGGCCACCAGGGAGCCTGCCCCGCGATTGACCAGGGCCACGGCATGATCCAGGTCGCGGTAGCCCATGACCGTCGAGACCGGCCCGAAGGCCTCGGTGTCGTGCAGGCGCTGCGCGGCATCGGGATCGGCGCAGTGAAACAGCATCGGTGGCAGGAACGCGCCCGTTCGGGCATCGGCGCCGTGGACCGTGAACGCCTCCGGGTCGCCGAAGACACGCTCGGCCTCGGTGGCGATGACGCTTGCCTTCGCCAGCACGTCGCGCTTCTGGCCGTTGGAGACCAGGGCGCCCATGGTGGTGGCGGTGTCGCGCGGGTCGCCGATCACCGTCTTGGCCAGCCGGGTGCCCAGGGCGGCGATCACCCCGTCGACCTGGGCCTGCGGGGCGAGGATGCGGCGGATGGCGGTGCATTTCTGGCCCGCCTTGGCGGTCATTTCCCGCGCCACCTCCCGGATGAAGAGATCGAATTCCGGTGTGCCGGGCACCGCGTCGGGGCCGAGGATCGAGGCGTTGAGGCTGTCCTGCTCTGCCACGAAGCGGACCGCGTTGCGCAGCAGGTGAGGGGCCGCGCGCAGGTGCAGCGCGGTGTCGGCGGAGCCGGTGAAGCTGACCACGTCCTGGCAGGTCAGCCGGTCGAGCATGTCGCCCAGCCCGCCGGTGACAAGCTGCAGCGCGCCGGCGGGCAGGATGCCGCTGTCGAGGATGATCCGCACCGCCTTTTCGGTGACATAGCAGCTGGCGGTGGCCGGTTTGACGATTGCGGGCATCCCGGCCAGCAGGGTCGGGGCGAGCTTCTCCAGCATGCCCCAGACCGGGAAGTTGAAGGCGTTGATATGCACCGCGACGCCTTGCAGCGGGGTTGCGATATGCTGGCCCAGGAAGGTGCCGGTGCGGGATAGCTGTTCGACCTCGCCGTCGAGATAGACATGGGCATCGGGCATCTCCCGCCGCCCCTTGGAGGCGAAGACGAACACCGTGCCGATGCCGCCGTCGATGTCGATCAGGTGGTCGGCCTGGGTGGCGCCGGTGGCGAAGGACAGGTCATAGAGCGCCTGTTTGTGCGCGCCCAGGTGCAGGGCCAGCGCCTTCAGCATCCGGGCGCGGTCGTGGAAGGTCAGTGCGCGCAGGGCCGGGCCGCCGGTGTCGCGGGCGTAGTCCAGCATGGCCTGCACGTCCAGCGCGCCGTTGCCCGCCCGTGCCAGGGGGGCGCCGGTCACCGCATGCGCGATCATCCGGGCATCGGCATCGGGGGCGATCCAGTGGCCGGCTGCGAAGCTTTGGACGTCGAGAAGGCTCATGGTCTTTCCTTTTCCTTGGGCCGGGCATCCCGGGGCCGCTGTCAGCGGTAGCGCTGCGCCCGGACCCAGGAGCCGGGGCTTGCGGCGTCGAGCGCATCGAGGGCGGCGCGGATGGTGGCATCGCCCGCCTGTCGGGCGGCGAAGAGCGGCCCGCCGCGCCAGCGCGGGAAGCCGTAGCCGTGCAGCTTGACCATGTCGACGGCGGCGTCGCTGTCGGCGATGCCCTCCTCGACCAGGCGTGCGCCTTCATTGGCCAGGACCGCCAGCAGCCGGGCCTGGATCTCGCCCGCGTCCTGGGCGCGGCGCGGCAGGCCGTGCGCGGCGGAATAGTCGGTGATCAGGGAGGTCACCGCCGGGTCGACGCGGGGGCGGCGGTCGCCCTCGGCATAGGCATACCAGCCTTTGCCGGCGCGCTGTCCGGTCCGCCCCAGCGCACAGAGCTGGTCCGAGAGGGTGACGTAGCGTTCGCGCGCCGGGCGCGTCGCGTCCTGTCGACGGCGGTTGGCCTCGGCGATGTGCAGCCCGCTGAGATCCTGCGCCTCGAACGGGCCCATGGCCATGCCGAAGGCGCGCATGGCCCCGTCGATCTGCTCGGGCAGGGCGCCGTCGGCCAGCATGTATTCCGCCGCCCGCCGGTAGGCCGCGAGCATCCGGTTGCCGATGAACCCGTCGCAGATCCCCGACAGGACCGCCACCTTGCGCAGCCGCCCGGCCAGGGCGAAGGCCGTGGCGAGGGTCTCGGCGGAGGTCTCGGGCAGGCGCACCACCTCCAGCAGCTTCATCACATGGGCCGGGGCGAAGAAATGCAGCCCGAGACAGCGGTCGGGAGCGGGGATGCCCGCGAAGATCTCGCGCGGATCGAGATAGGAGGTGTTGGTTGCCAGGATCGCGTCGGGGGCCATGACCTGCGCCAGCGCGGCGAAGGCCGCCCGTTTCGTGGCGGTCTCTTCGAACACCGCTTCGATGGCGAGATCGGCCTCTGCGGCGTGCCCGATACCGACCCCGGTGCGCAGGGCCGCGCAGTGCGCGTCATGGCGGGCCTGGTCGATCTTGCCACGGCGCAGCGCCCCGGCGATCAGCCCCCGCACCCGGTCGCGGGCCGCCTCGGCGGTGGCGGCGTCCCGTTCCAGCAAGTCGACCCGGTAGCCCGCGCCGAGGCAGGCGGCGGCAATGCCCGCCCCCATCAGCCCGCCGCCCATGACCGCGATGCGGGCGATCTCGCGCGGTGTCCTGTCCCGGATCACCGCGGGGCGCGCCACGGTGCGTTCGGCGAAGAACGCATGCCGCAGGGCGCGGCTTTGATCGGAGGCGCGCAGGGACAGGTGCAGCGCGCGTTCCTTCCGCTGGCCTTCGCGGAAGGGCCCCGTGGCGCAGAGCAGCGCGTCGAGCGCCTGCAGGGGGGCGGTTTGCCCGCGGGCGCGCGCGGCCAGGGTGCGGCGGTGCGCGGCGATCCGGGCGCTGTCGGGTGGCGGTGGTGCGGGGCGTTCGGAGACCGGGATCCGGGGCTCGGGCACCAAGGCGCGCGCGGCGGCCTCCGGGTCGTCGGCGATGGCATCGAGCGCGCCGCGGGCGTGGGCCTCCTGCGCGCTCAGCAGCTTGCCCGCGCAGGCCATGTCGATGGCCGCGTCCCAGCCGAACAGGCGTGGCGCGCGCTGGGTGCCGCCCGCGCCGGGGATCAGCCCGACGGTCACCTCGGGCAGCCCGAACCGTGTGCCCGGCGCCGCGATGCGATAGGCGCAGCCCATGGCGATTTCGAGCCCCCCGCCCAGCACCGTGCCCTGCATCACCGCGACGAAGGGCGTGGCGCTGGCCTCGATCGCGTCGACCACGTCGGGAAGGTCCGGCGGCTGCGGCGGGGCGTCGAACTCGCGCATGTCGCCGCCGGCGATGAAGGTGCGGCCCGCGCAACGCAGGATCGCCAGCCGCGCCCCCTGCACCCGGGTGACGGCGTCGAGCAGGCCCTGGCGCACCGCGGTCGAGGTCGCATTGACCGGCGGGTTGTCCACGGTCACCCAGGCGAGGCCGGTGTCGGTATCCACGCGCGTGTCGACGATGCCCCCCACGGCGGCTTCCCTTGCTGACTCGGTACCCCGACATTAATTGACCAACCGGTCGGTTTATGCAAGGATCATTTCGGGCTGGCCAGAAAGTGACCCGGAATGACTGATCCCGCGCGGATGCAAGACATTGAGACGGCAACCGAAATCGTCGCGACCCGCGGGGGGCGACTCGCCGCTGGCCCGCGCGGCCGGGCTCCGGTCCGGGGGGCCGGGCGTTGACACCGCAGGAGCGCGCCCGCCGCGCCGCTGAGGCCATGTGGTCCTCGGACCAGGCCTCCAGATGGCTGGGCATGCGGCTCGTGTCGGTCGATGTGGGGACCGCAACCCTGACCCTGGAGGTGGCCGCCCACCATTGCAACGGGCACGGGATCTGCCATGGCGGCATCACCTTCGCCCTGGCCGACAGCGCCTTCGCCTTTGCCTGCAACAGCCGCAACCAGGCGACGGTCGCCCAGCACAATGCGATCACCTACATCGCCCCCGCCCAACTGGGCGACACCCTGACGGCCACGGCGCGGGAGCTTTCGCTGACCGGGCGCAGCGGCATCTACGACATACGCGTCGCGGATCAGGACGACCGGACCGTCGCCGAGATGCGCGGCCTGTCCCGCGCGATCAAGGGTCGGCTGTTCGAGGAATGATCCCAGGGAGGGAGGAGCCCACATGAAAGACCTGAGCCCGAACCGGGCGGAGCTGGACCCGATCGAGATCGCCAGCCGCGACGAGATTGCGGCGCTCCAGCTCGACCGGATGAAATGGTCCCTGCGCCATGCCTATGACAATGTGCCGATGTATCGCGCCCGGTTCGACGCGGCCGGTGTGCATCCCGACGACCTGCGCGACTTGAAGGATCTCGCGAAGTTTCCCTTCACCCACAAGAGCGACCTGCGCGACCACTATCCTTTCGGCATGTCGGCGGTGCCGCGCGACAGGCTGGTGCGGGTGCATGCCTCGTCGGGGACCACGGGCAAGCCGACGGTGGTGGTCTATACCCGCCACGATATCGAGGTCTGGGCCGACACCCTGGCGCGCAGCCTGCGGGCCTCCGGCCTCAGGGCGGGCGACATGATCCACAATGCCTATGGCTACGGGCTGTTCACCGGGGGTCTGGGCGCCCATTACGGCATCGAGAAGCTGGGCGCGACGGTCATTCCCATGGGCGGCGGGCAGACCGAAAAGCAGGTCAGCCTGATCCATGATTTCCGGCCGACCGCCATCATGGTGACGCCGTCCTACATGCTCAATATCCTTGAAGGGTTCCACAAGGCGGGTCTGGATCCGCGGCAATCCTCGTTGCAGGTGGGCGTGTTCGGGGCCGAGCCCTGGACCAACGCCATGCGCCAGGAGGTCGAAGAGGCCTTCGACATGCACGCGGTGGACATCTACGGGCTGAGCG
Organism: Dinoroseobacter sp. PD6; assembly: GCF_028807315.1. NCBI lineage: Bacteria > Pseudomonadati > Pseudomonadota > Alphaproteobacteria > Rhodobacterales > Roseobacteraceae > Dinoroseobacter > Dinoroseobacter sp. PD6. Next base: position 63,674 of record NZ_JARAMN010000014.1, read on the forward strand.
AGGTCATGGGGCCGGGGGTGGCCAATGAATGCGTGGAGACCAAGGACGGGCTCCATGTCTGGGAAGACCATTACTATCCGGAGATCATCGACCCGCAGACCGGCGAGGTGCTAAAGGACGGTGCGGAGGGCGAGCTGGTCTTCACCACCCTGACCAAGGAGGGGATGCCGATGATCCGCTACCGCACGCGCGATCTGACCCGGCTTCTGCCCGGCACGGCGCGCAGCATGCGGCGGATCGAAAAGATCACCGGGCGCTCCGACGACATGATGATCCTGCGCGGGGTCAATGTCTTTCCGACCCAGATCGAGGAACAGGTGATGGCCACCGGCGGGCTGGGCCCGTATTTCCAGATCGAACTCTACACCTCGGGGCGGCTGGACGCGATGCGGGTCTTCGTCGAGGCGACCCCGGCGGCGGCGGACGAGCTGTCGCGAACCGCCGCGGCCCGTGTCCTGACCAAGCATGTCCGGGACATGGTCGGGGTGTCCATCGAAGTGGTCGTCGGCGACCCCGGCTCGGTCGCGCGCAGCCAGGGCAAGGCCGTCCGCGTCATCGACAACCGCAAGAAGGACTAGCCGTGTCGCGCCCCATCGCCAAGGACCACGACGCGAAGCGGATGCATATCCTGAAGGTCGCGGCCCGCGTCTTCGCGGACCAGGGGTTCGCGCGCGCCTCGATGGCCCAGGTGGCGAAGGATTGCGGCATCTCGAAGGCCAATATCTATCACTATTACAGCAGCAAGGACGCGCTGCTCTTCGATATCCTCGACACTTACCTGTCGGCCCTGCGCGACCGCATCCTCGGGCTGGACCTGGCCGGGCTCGCCCCCGAGGCGCAGCTCGGGCGGATCGTGACCGAGACCCTGCGCGCCTATGAGGGGATGGATCACGAGCACAAGATCCAGACCGAGGGCATCCCGTTGCTGCCCCCGGAGCAGCAGAAGATCCTCAAGGCCTATCAGCGCGACCTCGTGGGGCAGATGAGCGGCATCGTGGCCGCAGTCGCACCGGAGGCGTTCGCGCAGGACTCGCGCAAGCTGCGTGCGACGGTGATGTCGATCTTCGGAATGCTCAACTGGTTCTACATGTGGAACAGCCCCGCCGACCGGCAGGCGCGGGACGACTACGCCGGGCTGGTCACGCGGCTGACCCTGTCGGGGCTGCGCGGGCTCTGAGCCCGGCCCTAGTGGTCGTAGGTCACCACAACCCGGTCCGTCACCGGGTAGGACTGGCAGGACAGCACGTACCCCCTTGCCACCTCGTAATCTTCCAGCGCGTGGTTGGCGATCATCTCCACCTCCCCCTCCAGCACCTTGCACTTGCAGGTGGAGCAGACCCCGGCCTTGCAGGCATAGGGCGCATCCAGTGCGTTCGCGAGCGCCGCGTCGAGGATCGACTGGTCCTTGTCCATGGCAAAGCTGCGCGCCGCGCCGTCCATGGTGACGGTGGCCGCGGTCGCCCGGGCCTCGGGGTCGTGACCGGCGGCGGCGCCGGGTTTGCGCGGCAGGCGCCCGGGCTGGCCGCTGGCGAAAAGTTCGAACTTGATCCGGTCGTCGGTCATCCCGTGCGCCCGCAGCGCCGCCGCGATGCCCAGCATCATCGGTTCGGGCCCGCAGATGAAGGCGGTGTCGATGCTGTCGATGTCGATCCAGTGGGCGAACAGGGCGTCGCATTTCGCCCCGTCGACCCGGCCGGTGAACAGGTCGATCTCCTGCGCGTCGCTTTCGAGCACGTGGATCACGGTCAGCCGTCCCATGTGCAGGTTCTTGAGATCCTCCAGCTCCTCGCGGAACATGATCGTGTTCACACCCCGGTTGGCATAGACCAGCGTGAAGCGGCTGCCGGGCTCCCGGGCGAGCACGGTCTTCAGGATCGACAGGATCGGCGTGATGCCCGAACCCCCGGCGAAGGCGAGATAGTTGCGGGGCGTGTGCGGGTCGAGGGGCGTGTGGAAGCTGCCCATGGGCACCATCGCCTCCAGGGTCATGCCGGGCGCGAGGCTGTCATTGGCCCAGGTCGAGAACGCGCCGCCCTCGACCCGCTTGATGCCGACCTGAAGCACGCCGTCATCCCGTCCGGCGCAGATCGAGTAGGAGCGGCGCAGCTCGGTGCCGTCGAAGGACCGCCGGAAGGTCAGGTACTGACCCTGGATGAACTCGAAATCGCCCCCATCGACGGGTTTCAGCGTCACCACGACCGCGTCGCGAATGGTCTTGCGGACATCGGTGACGGACAGGGGATGAAAACGGGCCATCACACGCGCTCCTCAGATGCACTTGAAATAGTCGAAGGGTTCGAGGCAGTCGGCGCAGCGCCATTGCGCCTTGCACGGGGTCGATCCGAACTGGCTGATCCGGGTGACGTTGGTGGATCGGCAGCGCGGGCAGCTGTCCGGCCCGCCCGCCGCCCGGGGGGGCGCGATGCCGTAGTCCAGCAGCTTTGCACGGCCCTTTTCCGACAGCCAGTCGGTGGTCCAGGGCGGGCTGATCTGTGTCCTGATGCGGACCTTGTCCAGCCCGCGGGCGTGCAGCGCGGTCTCGATATCCATCGCGATGACCCGGGTGGCCGGGCAGCCCGAATAGGTCGGGGTCACCGCGACCTCCAGGGTGTCGCCGTCCCAGGCCACGTCGCGCACGATGCCCAGATCCACCACCGAGATCGCCGGGATCTCGGGGTCGGGCACCGCGTCGAGCCAGGCCCAGATCTCTGCCGGGGCGGGTTGCATCCTACCACCTGGCCCCGGGATAGGCCCGTTGCAGCCATTGCATCTGGGTCAGCATGTGTCCCAGGTGCTCGGAGTGCTGGAACCCGGTCTTGCCGCCGGTCTGGGCAAAGCCGCCTTCGGGGATCGACAGGGTCGCCTCGGCCAGCACCGCGTCCACATGGGCGTCGAACCCCGCCCGCAGACCGGCCGGGTCCGGGGCGATCCCGGCGGCGGCCATCGCCCTGTCCACCGGGTCGGGCTGGAACATCTCGCCCACATAGGGCCACAGCAGATCGAGCGCCGCCTGCATCCGGCCATGGCTCTCGGCGGTGCCGTCGCCCAGCCCGATCACCATCTCGCCGGAGCGTTCGAGATGGTACTGCACCTCCTTGACCGACTTGGCCGCGATCGCGGCCACCTGCGGCTCCGACGACCCGGTCAGGGCGCGCAACATCTGCAGGTGCCACGCATCGAACAGGAACTGGCGCATCATGGTCTGGCCGAAATCGCCATTGGGCTGCTCGACCAGCAGCAGGTTGCGGAAATCCCACACGTCGCGCAGCATCGCCAGATCGTCCGCCGAGCGGCCCTTGCCCTCGACCGCGCCCGCATGGCCGAGCCACATCTGGGTCTGGCCGATCAGGTCGAGCGCGGTGTTGGCCAGGGCGATGTCCTCCTCCAGCACCGGCGCATGGCCGCACCACTCGCTGACCCGGTGGCCGAGCACCAGCGTGTTGTCGCCCATCCGGCACAGAAACGCGAAGAGCGGGTCCGGTTCCGCCTGTCCCATCACATCGCCCCCACGTCGTCGGGGATGTCGAAGAAGGTCGGATGCCGGTAGACCTTGCTCTCGGAGGGTTCGTAGAGCGGCCCTTTCTCCGACGGGCTGGAGGCCGCGATGTGGCGCGCCTCCACCACCCAGATGCTGACGCCCTCGTTGCGGCGGGTATAGACGTCGCGGGCATGCTTGATCGCCATCTCTTCGTCCGGGGCATGCAGGCTGCCGACATGGCGGTGGCTCAGCCCGTGCTGACCACGGATGAACACCTCCCAGAGGGGCCATTCGGGGCGGCGGGGGCGCGGGGCGGGCGCGTCGGGATCTGCGGCGGGCTGTGTGCTCATTCTGCGGCCACCGTCCTGTGCTTGCGTTTCGCGGCATGGGCCAAAAGGCCGTCGCGGACCCATTGGCCCTCGTCCCAGGCCCTGTTGCGCGCCGCCAGACGTTCGGTGTTGCACGGCCCGTTGCCGCGGATCACCTCGAAGAACTCGTCCCAGTCCGGTTCGGCGAAATCGTAGCCGCCCTTGTCGTCGTTCCATTTCAGCGTCTCGTCGGGCACGGTCAGCCCGAGATATTCGGCCTGGGGTACGGTCTGGTCGACGAATTTCTGGCGCAGTTCGTCATTGGTGTTGATCTTGATCTTCCAGGCCATCGACTGGGCGGAATGTACGCTGTCCTTGTCCGAGGGGCCGAACATCATCAGCGCGGGATACCAGAACCGGTCCAGCGCGTTCTGGGCCATCGCCTTCTGGGCGGGCGTGCCCCGGGCCATCTTCATCATGATGTCATAGCCCTGCCGCTGGTGGAACGATTCCTCCTTGCAGATCCGGATCATCGCCCGGGCATAGGGCCCGAAGGAGGTCCGCTGCAACGGCACCTGGTTCATGATCGCCGCACCATCGACCAGCCAGCCGACCGCCCCCATATCGGCCCAGGTCAGGGTCGGGTAGTTGAAGATCGAGCTGTATTTCATGCGGCCATCCAGCAGCATCTCGGTCAGTTCGTCGCGCGACACGCCCAGGGTCTCGGCCGCGCAATAGAGATAGAGCCCATGGCCCGCCTCGTCCTGCACCTTGGCCAGCAGGATCGCCTTGCGCTCCAGTGTGGGGGCCCGGGTGATCCAGTTGCCCTCGGGCAGCTGGCCGACGATCTCGGAATGGGCGTGCTGGCCGATCTGGCGGATCAGGGTCTTGCGGTAGCCTTCGGGCATCCAGTCCTTCGGTTCGATCTTCTCGCCCGCGTCGATGCGCGCCTGGAAGGCGGCCAGCTTCTCCGGGTCCTCCCGGCTCGCTTCGGATGCGATCATCTGTGCATACATGTCGTGTTCCTCCCGGGTCAGACGCGTTCGAGTATCAGGGCCGTGCCCTGGCCCACGCCGACGCACATGGTGCAGAGCGCATAGCGCCCGCCCGTGCGCCTGAGCTGATGCGCCGCCGTCAGCACCAGCCGCGCGCCGGACATGCCCAGCGGATGGCCCATGGCGATGGCGCCGCCATTGGGGTTCACCCTGACATCATCATCGGCCAGGCCAAGCTGGCGCAGTGTCGCGAGGCTCTGGCTCGCGAAGGCCTCGTTCAGCTCGATCACGTCCATCTGGTCGAGGGTCAGGCCCGCGCGGTCCAGCAGCTTGCGGCTGGCGGGCACGGGGCCGATTCCCATGACACGCGGCGCCACCCCGGCGGAGGCCATGCCGACCACCCGCGCCATCGGGGTCAGCCCATGGGCCCGCGCCGCGGCGGCCGACGCGATCAGCAGCGCCGCGGCGCCGTCGTTCACGCCGCTGGCATTGCCCGCCGTGACCGACAGACCGGGCCCGTTAATGCCCTTCAGCCCGGCCAGCCGGGCGGCATCGGTGCCCGGGCGGGGGTGTTCGTCCCGGTCCACGAGGATCGGGGCACTCCCGCGCTGGGGCACCGGGACGGGCACGATCTCGTCGGCAAAGAGCCCGGCTGCGTCGGCGGCGGCCCAGCGGGCCTGGGACCGCGCGGCGAAGGCGTCCTGGTCGGCGCGGCTGATCTCGTAGGCGGCGGCGACGGTGTCGGCGGTTTGCGGCATCGTATCGATGCCATGCGTTGCCGCGATCTTCGGGTTGACGAAGCGCCAGCCGATGGTGGTGTCGTGGACCGTGGCGGCGCGGGCAAATGCGCTCTCGGCCTTGGGCATGACGAAGGGCGCGCGGCTCATGCTCTCGATCCCGCCGGCGATGGCCAGGTCATATTCCCCGGCCTTGATCCCGCGCGCGGCAGCGCCGACCGCGTCCATGCCACTGGCACAGAGCCGGTTCACCGTGAGGCCGGGCACCTCCTCGGGCAGACCGGCGAGCAGGGCGGCCATGCGCGCGACGTTGCGGTTGTCTTCCCCGGCCTGGTTCGCGGCGCCATAGATCACCTCGTCGACCCGGGCCCAGTCCACGCCCGGATTGCGCGCCATCAGGGCGGCGATGGGCAGGGCGGCGAGGTCATCGGCCCGCACCGAGGACAGCGCCCCGCCATAGCGCCCGATCGGGGTTCGGACCCCATCGCAAATCACTGCGTCCACCGCGCTCCCCCCGGGGTTAATCGACCGTGTGGTCGGTATATGCCGCCGCGCAGAGTCGCTCAAGAAAAAAGTTACGATTATGCGGGGTGGCTGGAATTCTGTAACATGTTCGGCAGGCGGCGGGGCTACTGCGCCGCGGCCAGGGCGGCCTCCAGCACGTCGCGGTCGCCGATATGGTTGGCCAGCACCAGGATCAGCCGGGCATTGAAGGCGGCACTTTCGGCGTCGGTCTTGCCTTCGTGCGCGGCGAGCAGGGCGGCGTAGAAATCGTCCGGAGCGTCGATATTCGGGTCGGTGTTGAGCCGGGTCATGGTCAGTCCTTTCCGCAGGCGGTGGTCAGGGCGGCCTGCACGGCCCCCGCATCGAAGGCGGGCCAGCGGGCGGCCACATGCTGATCCGGGCGGATGAGATAGACCGCCCCTTCGGCGGTCCCGAGGTAGCGCGCGGCCAGCGCCCCGCTGGGATCGTCCGCCTTGGAGATGCGCAAGGCGCGGACCGGTGGGCCGTCCAGCGCGATCTCGTCCGGCACCGCCCGGTCGATCGCCAGCAGGACGAAGCCGTCGCCCAGCTGCCGCAGCAGGAAATCCGCGCCCAGGGGGGCGTCGGCGCAGGGGCTGCCCACCCGGGTGCGCGCCGGGCCGCCGGGCAGGGCGTCCGGGCCGTTGAGCGGCGAGCCGTCATAGACACACGGCACCGACAGCCGCCCGGAATTCACGAGGGGTCGGGCGAAGGGATGCTTCTCGGCCAGGTGCAGCACCGCGTTGCGGAAGAGGTGACTGACCTTGGATTTCGGGGTGATGAAATCCGTGGCCCGGGTCGAATGCAGGATATTCTCGTCCGCGCCCTGGATCCTTTCGTGATCATAGCTGTCGAGCAGGGTGTCGGGGGCCTGCCCCGTGATCACCAGACCCAGTTTCCAGCCCAGGTTGTCCACGTCCTGCATGCCCGAGTTGGCCCCGCGCGCGCCGAAGGGGGAGACCTGGTGCGCCGCGTCCCCGGCAAAGATCACCCGGTGGTGGCGGAATTTCTCCATCCGGCGGCACTGGAAAGTGTAGATCGAGGACCAGACGATGTCGTACGCGACCTCTGCCCCCAGCATCGCGTCGAGCCTGCGGCGGATGTTGGCCTCTTTCAATTCCTCGGCCCGGTCCACGTCCCAGCCGATCTGGAAATCCACCCGCCAGATATCGTCAGGCTGGCGGTGCAGCAGGGTGGAGGCACCGGATTTGAACCAAGGCTCGAACCAGAACCAGCGTTCGGTCGGAAAATCGTCGGAGCGCATGCGGATATCGGCGATCAGGAAGCTGTCCTGGAAGACGCGCCCCTTGAAATCGAGCCCCAGCATCGCCCGCAGCGGCGAGCCCGCCCCGTCGCAACCGATCACCCAATCGGCCTCGACCCGGTAGGGGCCGTCGGGGGTCGCCACGTCCAGGGCGACGTGATCGGCATGGGTTTCGATCCCCTCCACCCGGTTGCGGCCGCGGATCTCGATCGGCGCGCCGGCCTGTTGCGCGGTGCAGATTTGGTCGAAGAGGTATTTCTCGAACCAGGGTTGCGGCAGGTTGATGAAGGCCGGGTGGGCATGGCCGGCCTCCGGCAGCAGGTTGAACTCGAACACCTGCCGGTCGTCCTGGAACACCTTGCCCACGTTCCACACCACCCCCTTGTCGAGCATCGGGCCCGCGCAGCCATAGCGCGCGGCGATCTCCAGGGTGCGCTTGGAGAAACAGATCGCCCGGCTGCCCATGCCGATCCCCTCGTGATCGTCGAGCAGCAGCACCGGCACCCCTTGCCGCCCGAGATCGAGCGCGGTGGCCAGCCCGATGGGCCCGCCGCCGACCACCACGACCTTGTGGCGGCGCGGTGCTGGAGCGTCCTGATCGGCGCATTTGCGGTAAGGATAGAGCCGAAAGGCGAGGGCGTAGCGGTCTTGCAGCATGGGGCCTCCGTGCACGGTGCGGGCCGGGCTCAGCCCTGCAACGCCTCCCACATTTCGAGATCCCGCTGGGCGGTCCAGATCCGGGGCGTGTCGATGCCGCGCGCCTCGTCGAAGGCCCGGGCCACGTTGAAGGGCAGGCAATGCTCGTAGATCGCGTAATCGGCGAATTTCGGGTCGCAGGCGGCGCGCACGGCGTCCCACGCCTCCTTGAGCGAGCCGCCGCGCGCGGCCACACGGGCCGCCGGGCGATAGGTGCTGTCGACGAAGTCGCGGGTGCTGGCGATGGCGCGCTGCACCGCCTCCTTGCCGATCAGCGCCCCGCCGCGCCCGGGGGCGACCGCGTCCACGTCGCAGGCCAGGATCGCGTCGAGCGTTCGGCCCCAGTCGCCGAAATGCCCGTCGCCGCAATAACACGCGGAGCGGTCCTCGACGATGTCGCCGGTGAACATGACGTTTTCGTCGGGCACATGGATCACCGCGTCCCCGGCGGTATGGGCGCGCCCGATCTTGCGGATATCGATCCGGCGGGTGCCGAGATAGACGGTCATGCTGTCGGAAAAGGTCGTGGTCGGCCAGGTCAGGCCGGGGATCGACTCGTGCCCTTCGAAGAGGCGCGGAAAGCGCTGGAACTCGCTGTCCCAGTCCTCCTGCCCGCGTTCGGCGACCATGGCGCGGGCGGTGTCGGACATGATGATCTGCCCCGCCCCGTAGGCCGACGCGCCGAGCACCCGCACCGCATGGTAATGGGTCAGCACCAGGTGGCTGATCGGCTTGTCGGTGACGCTGCGCACCCGCTCGATCACCTTCTGCGCCAGGCGCGGGGTGGCCTGCGCCTCGACGATCATGACGCTGTCATCGCCGATGATCACGCCCGAATTCGGATCGCCCTCGGCGGTGAAGGCATAGACGCCCCGGCCGACCTCGTCGAAGGTGATGGTCTTCTCGGTCATGTCGCCCTGGGATGCGAAGGCCTTTGCCATGGGATGTTCCTCTGTCTGATGCGGCGCGCATGCCGGGGCAGTCTGTTGCAATCGCAATGAGTGTCAAGATAGTTGTTGCGTCTGCAACGATATCGCCGCCATACTTGGACGGACAAAGGACCCGCGATGCAGACCCCCGCCCCGGATTTCGACCTGGAACGCTACTTGCCCTACCGGCTGACCGTGATCGCCGGGCGGCTCAGCGCCGAGATCGCGCGGCAATACAAGGCGCGGTTCGGGATCTCCCTGCCGGAGTGGCGCGTGCTGCTGAATGTCGGCCATGCGGAGAACCTGTCGATCCGCGATATCGAGAAACGCGCCGACCTGGAGAAATCCAAGGTCAGCCGCGCGGCCTCGAAACTCGAAGCGAAGGGCTATCTGCGCAAGCATGTGGATGCACGGGACAAGCGGCTGCTGCAGCTGTCCCTGACCGAGGAGGGGCGGCAATTGCTCGACGCGCTGATCCCCATCGCGGCGGCGTTCCAGGCCGATCTCGACGCGCGGCTCGGGGGCCATCGCGACGCGTTGCACGAGGCGCTCGACCGGCTGCTGCCCGCCGAAGAGGCCTGAACGCCCCTGTCGGCTTGAGAGGAGGAGGACGGATGAACACCCAAGCGCAAGTCAGCGGTCTGACCCGGGCGGCGACGCCCATGGGCACGACCGAAGGGTACATGCCCGGCTTCGGCAATGATTTTGAGACCGAAGTCCTGCCCGGTGCCCTGCCGCAGGGCATGAACAGCCCGCAGAAATGCAATTACGGGCTTTATGGCGAGCAGCTCTCGGGCACCGCCTTCACCGACGTGCGCCCCGAGCGGACCTGGTGTTACCGGATCCGGCCCTCGGTCAAGCATTCCAACCGCTACCGGCGGGTCGAGCTGCCCTATTTCCGCTCCGCGCCGGATATCCATCCGGAGGTCACGAGCCTCGGCCAGTACCGCTGGGACCCGGTCCCGCACACGGACGCGCCGCTCACATGGCTGACGGGGATGCGCACCATGACCACGGCGGGGGACGTGAACACACAAGTTGGCATGGCCGCCCACGTTTACCTCGTGACCGAGACCATGCAGGACGCCTATTTCTACTCCGCCGACAGCGAGATGCTGGTCGTCCCGCAGGAGGGGCAGCTGCGCTTTGCCACGGAGCTGGGGATCATCGATCTGGAACCGAAGGAGATCGCGATCCTGCCGCGCGGCCTTCTCTACCGGGTGGAAGTGCTGGACGGTCCCGCGCGGGGCTTCGTGTGCGAAAACTACGGCCAGAAGTTCGAGCTGCCCGGCCGCGGGCCGATCGGGGCCAACTGCATGGCCAACCCGCGGGATTTCAAGACGCCCGTGGCGGCCTTCGAGGACCGCGAGGTGCCCTCGACGGTGACGGTGAAATGGTGCGGCCAGTTCCACGAGACGCAGATCGGCCAGAGCCCGCTGGACGTGGTGGCCTGGCACGGCAACTATGCGCCCTGCAAATACGATCTGCGCAATTACTGCCCCGTGGGCGCGATCCTGTTCGACCATCCTGATCCGTCGATCTTTACCGTGCTGACCGCACCCTCGGGCCAGCCGGGCACCGCGAATATCGACTTCGTGCTGTTCCGCGAGCGCTGGATGGTGGCCGAGGATACCTTCCGCCCGCCCTGGTATCACAAGAACATCATGTCCGAGCTGATGGGCAACATCTACGGCCAGTACGATGCCAAGCCGCAGGGCTTCGTGCCCGGCGGGATCAGCCTGCACAACATGATGCTGCCGCATGGCCCCGACCGCGACGCGTTCGAGAAGGCCTCCAACGCCAATCTGGGCCCCGACAAGCTCGACAACACCATGTCCTTCATGTTCGAGACCCGGTTTCCACAGCACCTGACCCGCTTTGCCGGCACCGAGGCGCCGCTGCAGGACGACTATATCGACTGCTGGAAGGACATCGAAAAGAAGTTCGACGGCACCCCGGGCAGGAAGTGAGCGGGCTGATCCGCTCCTGGGTGCCGGGGGCCAACGACCCGGCGGGGGCTTTCCCGCTCAACAACCTGCCCTTCGGGGTGTTCTCGACCGGGGATGGGCCGCGCTGCGCCGTGGCCATCGGCGACAAGGTGCTGGACCTTGCCGCATTGCAGGCCGCGGGACTGCTGCCCGATCACGGGTTCGGCGCGCCCGCGCTCGACACCTTCATGGGGCGCGGCCAGCCCGCCTGGCACGCGGTGCGCGAGGCCCTGACCGAGCTGCTCCGCGCGGGGGCGGAGACCGCGCCGGTGCGCGCCGCCCTGCACGACCGGGCGGGCGTCCGCCTGCATCTGCCCTTCACCCTTGCCGAGTTCACCGACTTCTACGCCGGGCGGCAACACGCGTTCAATGTCGGCTGTCTCTTCCGCGATCCGGCCAATGCCCTGCCGCCCAACTGGCTGCACATGCCCATCGGCTATAACGGCCGGGCCTCCACCGTGGTGGTCTCGGGCACGCCGATCCACCGCCCGGCGGGCCAGATCAAGGACACCTCCGACCCGATGCCGCGCTTCGGCCCCTGCGAAAGGCTCGATTTCGAGCTGGAGCTGGGCGCGGTGGTCGGCACCCCGTCGCAGATGGGCGTCCCGGTCACGGTGGATGAGGCTGAAGAGATGATCTTCGGCTACGTGCTGCTGAACGACTGGTCCGCGCGGGATATCCAGGCCTGGGAATACGTCCCCCTCGGCCCGTTTCAGGGCAAGGCGTTCGCCACCACGATCAGCCCGTGGGTGGTCCCCCGGGCCGCTCTCGCGCCGTTCCGCTGCGGCCCGCCGGTGCGGGAGGTGCCGCTGCTGCCCCATCTGCGCGACACCGGGCCGATGTTCCACGATATCGACCTGGCGGTGACCCTCGCGCCCCCGGGCGGTGCCCCGACCGAGGTCTGCCGGACCAATTCCAACGTGCTCTACTATTCCGCCGCGCAGCTTCTGGCCCACCACAGCACGTCGGGCTGCGCGATGCGGACGGGCGATCTGCTGGGCTCGGGCACGATCTCGGGGCCGGAGAAGGGCATGTTCGGCTCTCTGCTAGAGATCACCTGGGGCGGGCGCGATCCGGTCGCGCTGGCGGGCGGGGCGACGCGCCGCTTTCTGGCCGATGGGGACACCGTCACGCTGAAGGGGGAAGCCCGGGGCGATGGCTACCGGATCGGGTTCGGGACGTGTACCGGCACCATCCTGCCCGCGCTGAAACGGCCCTGACTTTACATAACATGTCTTACATGGTGGACGGGCCCGCCGATCTCACTCCGCCGGGCGGCCTTCCCCCGGCGTGTTTTCCGGCGCGTCGTCATAGATCGACCAGCCATAGGCGCCGCTGCTCTGTGGCAGGTCCTTTTCGCCAATGTTCCGCGCCATGTAGGCCTTGGCGATGAAATTCGCCGTGATCGGCGCGGTCAGGAACAAGAAGACCGAGATCAGCAGCTCATGGACCGAGATATAGCCGGTCTTGGCGTAGAAATAGATCATCGAGGCGATCAGCACTCCGCCCACGCCCAGGGTCGTCGCCTTGGTCGGGGCATGGAGACGTTGCACCGAATCCTTCAGCTTGATCAGCCCGTAGGAGCCGACGAAGCCGAAAATCCCGCTGACAACGAGGGCGATGGCAATCAGAAGCTCTGCGAAAAAGGGCATGGCATCCTCACTCGATGATGTCGCCGCGCAACACGAAGCGGCAATAGGCGACCGTGGCCACGAACCCGACCATGGCGACCAGCATGGCGGCCTCGAAATAGATCGCCGTGCCGCGCCAGATGCCATAGAGCACGAGGAGCGCGATCACGTTGATCACCATCGTGTCGAGGGCAAGGATGCGGTCGGCGGAATCCGGACCCAGGGCGATGCGCCACAAATCCAGCAGAAGCGCCACGCCATAACAGGCCGCGGCGAAGAGCAGAGCGTATTCGATCATGCGAAAATCTCCTTCAGGCGTCGTTCATAGCGGGTCTTGATCTCGTCGCGCACGGCGTCCGGGTCGTCGGTATGCAGGCAATGCACCAGGATGCAGCTGCCATCGGCGGCCAGCGTGGCCGACACCGTGCCGGGCGTCATGGTGATCGTGCCGGCCAGCACCGTGATCGCCTCGGCGGAGGTCAGCTCCACCGGCACCGGGATCCAGTGGGAATGGATGTTCTTTTCGGGCTTGAACAGGATGATCATGGCCACCTGCACATTGGCCACCACGATATCCCACAGCACGATCAGCACGTATTCCGCGATCTTCAGGGGCCGCCCGATCCTGGGCCGGTTCGGCCAATAGGCCGCGGTCAGCATCGGGATCACCAGCCCGAAGGCGCTGCCGAGGATCAGGTTGCCCAGTGTGAACTTGTTCACCAGGGCCAGCCAGACCAGCACCAGGGTCAGGCTCAGGAACGGATGGGGGATCAGTCGTGCCAGCATGGGATCAGCCCTCCTCCCCGGTGCCGAGCACCGCCGATATGTAGCCCGCCCGGTCGAACAGTTGCGTGGTCGTGTCCTGAAGATAGGCCGAAACCGGGCCCGCGAACACCGCCAGCGCGCCCAGGGTCAGCAGCATCGCGAGGGTCGGCGCGATCTCCATCGGGGTGGCGCGGGTGGCGGGGGAGGCCCCATCCGGTGCCGGCAGGGCGGTGGATTTCCAGAACAGCGCGCTGCCCGCCCGGGCAAACCCGACAATGGTCAGGAGCGAGCCCGCCAGGATCGCCGTCCAGGCCCAGCCGATCACGCCGGGATCGCGCAGCGCATCGAGCACCAGCAGCTTGCCGAGAAACCCGCTCAGGGGCGGCATTCCCGCCATGGCAATCGCCGCCCCGAAGAACAGCGCCGCGAAAAGCCCGTTCTGCACCGTGGCGGGCGCGGGCGTCAGGCTGTCGGCCTCCCGCCGGGTCACCACCAGGTCCGCGATCAGAAACAGGCAGGCCGCCGCGAAGGTCGAATGCACCATGTAATAGAGCGCCGCCGAGGTCGCCGTGGTCGAGAACACCGCCACCGCCACCAGCAGCGTGCCCATGGAGCCCACCACCGAGAAGGCGATCAGCGGCATCAGCCGCCGCGCCCCCAGCACGCCGATCGCCCCCACCGCGATGGTCACGATCGCCGCCGGGAAGAGCCATGTGGCCGCCAGATCCGCCGTCCCCGGGCTGCCGGGTCCGAAGGCCGTGGTATGCACCCGCAGGATCGCATAGGCGCCGACCTTGGTCATGATCGCGAAGAGGGCGGCGACCGGGGCGGGCGCGTTGGCATAGGTCGCGGGCAGCCAGAACTGCACCGGGAACAGCGCCGCCTTCACCGCGAAGACGATCATCAGAAGGATCGCCGCGACCCGCACCAGCGCCGCCTCCTCCGCCGGGATCTGCGGGATGCGCACGGCGAGATCGGCGATGTTCAGCGTTCCGGTGGTGGCATAGAGCGTCCCCAGCGCGAACAGGAACAGGGTCGAGCCCGCCAGGTTCATCACCACGTATTGCAGCCCCGCGCGCATCCGCGCCTTGCCGCCCGAATGGATCATCAACCCGTAGGACGCGATCAGCAGCACCTCGAAGAACACGAAGAGGTTGAACACGTCGCCGGTCAGGAACGCGCCGCTGATCCCCATCAGCTGGAACTGGAACAGGGCGTGGAAATGCCGTCCCCGCGCGTCCCAGCCCGTGGCGATGGCATGGAGCAGGACCATCAGCGCCAGCACCGAGGTCAAGAGCACCATCAGCGCCGACAGCCGGTCGAGCACCAGCACGATGCCGAAGGGCGCGGGCCAGTCGCCCAGCCGGTAGACATGGGTGGTCCCGTCCGCCGCCATGCCGGTCAAAACCAGCGCGATCCCAACCAGCACCACGGTCCCCGCCACCGAGGCCGTGCGCGCCAGGGTGATGTCGTGGCGCATCACGAAGGCGATGATCGGGGCCAGCATCGCCGGCAGCACCACGGGCAGGATGATCCAGTGCATCATGGCTGGCCCTCCTCGCGGGTATCCTCATCCTCGATGTCGATCCGGTCGGTCTCGGATTCCAGGTAGGCGCCGAGCCCGATCATCACCAGAACCGCCGTCATCCCGAAGGAAATCACGATCGCCGTCAGCACCAGCGCCTGGGGCAGCGGGTCGGAATAGCTCGCATCGCCGTATTTCGACAGGATCGGCGACTGGTCGATGGCCAACCGCCCGCTGGCGAACAGGAACACGTTCACCGCGTAGGACAGCAGGGCGAGGCCCAGGATGATCGGGAAGGTCCGCAGCCGCAGCAGCAGGTACACCCCCCCCGCGGTCAGAACGGCAACGGTGCTGGCAACCAGGATCTCCATCTCAGCGGGCTCCTTCCGGTCCGGGGCGCACGGGGGTGGGCGGCTCCGCCGGGCGCGGCGGCGTGCCCACACTCCCCTTCACCGCGGGGTCGTAATCCATCGGCCCGGTGTTCACCGTCTCGCCCGCGAACCGCGCGATCCGGCTCAGGCTATAGAGCATCAGCATCACCGCGCCCAGGACGGTCAGGAACACGCCCAGGTCGAACAGCATGGCGGTGGCCAGCTCGAATTCCTCGATGGGGGGCAGGTTTATGTAGGTATAGGCGCTGGTCAGGAAGGGCCGGCCCAGCAGCCACGCGCCTGCCCCGGTCAGCCCGGCGATGATCACCCCGAGCCCGATCATCGTGTGATACTCGATCCGCTTGCGCTCCTGCGTCCAGGCAAAGCCCGAGGCCATGTATTGCATCAGAAGCGCGATGGCGATCACCAGCCCCGCGACGAAACCGCCGCCCGGCTCGTTATGGCCGCGCAGGAAGATGTAGAGACCCACGACCACCGCGATGGGCATCAGGACCCGGGTGACCACCACCATCATCATCGGATGCCGGTCGCGCGAGCGGTCGTTGGAGAAATCGCCGCTCCGCAGCCGCCGCGCCGCGGGCCCGTCCAGCAGCGCCTGCATCAGCGCATAGATCACCAGCCCCGCGATCCCCAGCACGATGATCTCGCCATAGGTATCGTAGCCCCGGAAATCCACGAGGATCACGTTGACAACATTGGTGCCGCCCCCGCCCTCGTAGCTGTTCTCCAGGTGGAAGCCGGAAATCGTCTCCACGTCGCGCAGCAGGAACGCAAAGGCCAGCGCCCCCACCCCGCCGCCGGCGGTCACGGCAATCGCCCCGTCGCGGATCTTGCGGCCGAGGCTGCTTTCCTTCGGCGTGGTCTTGGGCAGGAAATGCAGCGCCAGCAGCAGCAGCATGATGGTCACGGTCTCGACCGACACCTGGGTCAGGGCGAGATCCGGCGCCGACAGGTAGACAAAGCCCGCCGAGATCGACAAACCGATGATCCCGATCAGGATCAGCGCCTGGAACCTTTGATGATGCATGACCACGACCGACGCGGTCGCCACCACCAGCATCAGCCAGCCCACCGCGATCACCGGCGGCACCGGCAACAGCTCGCGCGTGGGCAGCGACAGCCCGCTGCCCGCATAGGCGATCCAGCCGAGCGCCACGGAAGACACCGTGAAGAGCGCGAGATAGGCACTGATCTTGCCCGTGTGGGTGCGCTCGGTGATCCCGCGCGTCAGCGCCACGAGCCCCGCCACCAGCCCGTCGAAGATCGCCTTGGCCTCCGGGCGGCGCGCCGCCCGCCAGATCGGATCGAGCTTGCCATGCAGCGCCAGCAGCATCAGACCGCCCAGGGTCGCCACCACCGACATCCACAAGGCGGGTGTGAACCCGTGCCAGATCTTCAGATGCGGGTGCAGATCCGCGCCGGTCACGGCACTGGCCGCCGCCGTCACGATCCCCTCGGCCACGAAGGGCGCCATCCCGATCACCAGGACCAGCACCACCAGCAACGCAGGCGAGGCCCACATCCCGAAGGGCGGATCATGGGGCTTGGCGGGGTAGTCATCCCGCACCGGCCCGAGAAACACATGACCAATGAACCGGAACGAATAGGCCACCGACAAGAGCGCGCCGAAGGTCGCCACCACCGGCACCACCCAGGGGTTGCCGAGCCAGCCCGTATGCGACGCCTCCTCCAGCATCATCTCTTTCGACAGGAACCCGTTGAAGAGCGGTATGCCCGCCATGGACAGGGCCGCCACCGTCCCGATCACGAAGGTGATCGGCATCAGGTGCCGCAAGCCGCCCAGCCGCTTGATATCCCGCGTGTGCGTTTCGTGATCCACGATCCCAGCGGTCATGAACAAGGCCGCCTTGAAGGTCAGGTGGTTGATGATGTGAAACACCGCCGCCACCGCCGCTGCCTGCGTGCCGAAGCCCAGCAGCATGGTCAGAAGGCCCAGGTGGCTGACCGTGGAAAACGCCAGCAGCGCCTTGAGGTCATCCTTGAACAGCGCGATGCCCGCGCCCATCACCATGGTCACCAGACCCGTGGTCGCCACGATGTAGAACCACGCATCGGTTCCCGCCAGCACCGGCCACATGCGTGCCATCAGGAACACGCCCGCCTTCACCATGGTCGCCGAGTGCAGATAGGCCGAGACCGGCGTGGGCGCGGCCATGGCGTGCGGCAACCAGAAATGGAACGGGAACTGCGCCGATTTGGTGAAGGCGCCGAGCAGGATCAGGATCAGCGCGGGCAGGTACCACTCGGACGCCCGGATCTGCTCGCCCGCCTGCAGGATATCGGTCAGGTTATAGCTGCCCACGATGTTCCCGAGGATCAGCATCCCCCCGATCATCGCCAGGCCCCCGGCCCCGGTCACGGCCAGCGCCATCCGCGCGCCCTGACGCCCCTCGGGCAGATGCTTCCAATACCCGATCAGCAGGAAGGAGCTCAGCGAGGTCAGCTCCCAGAAAATCAGCAACAGCAATATGTTGTCCGACAGCACGATCCCCAGCATCGCGCCTTGGAACAGCAACAGGTAGGTGTAGAACTGCCCCATCGGATCGTCGCCCGACAGGTAGAACCGCGCATAGAGGATGATCAGCAGCCCGACGCCCGTGATCATCAGCGCAAAGAGCAGCCCCAGACCGTCGAGGAAGAACGACGCCGACAGCCCCAGCTGCGGCAGCCAGGCGATCTCGGCGGTGATCACCTCCCCGCGCAGCACCGCGGGAGACAGGATCAGCAGCATGATGAAGGCCAGCGCCGTGGGCACCGCCGTGAAAGACGCGCAGGCGGTGCGCCCGGCCCGGATCATCAATCCCGGCACCAAGGCACCCAGAAATGGCAGCAGCGCGATGATGAAGAGGAAGCTGCCCTCGTGACTCATGTTGTCCTGTCCCTTTAGACCGTCTTCTGCGCGCCTTTTGGCGTCATCGTTCGACCCCGGTGTAAAGCAAAGCTTTTGCCGGGGCGAAAGACCAATTGCCGCGCAAGGCCCGTCCCCGACCCCGCCTCAGACGATGCTGAGCAGGGTGCGCACCAGCGCGGTCTGGGACTGAACCCCGGTCTTGTCGAAAATGCGCGACAGATGGGTCCGGGCGGTGTTGACGCTGATGCCCAGCTCGCGCGCCGCCGCGGTCAGGCTCTGCCCGCCCACCACGTGGCGGGCCAGGGCGGCCTGCGCCTCGGACAACCCGTAGAGCGCGCGCGCCAGGTCGAGCCGGGCATCGAAATCGCCCCCGGGCTGCAAATCGACGAAGGTCATGCCGTCCCGCACGAAGAGCATGCAGACCGCAAGCCCGCCCTCCGCCGTCTCGCCCAGCACCAGGGGCAGGCGGAACTGCCGCCCGTGATCGGCGGTAAACCGGTAATGCTGGCAAAACCCGTGCAACCCGGCGGCCCGGGCCAACCCCTCCTGCAGCACCGCGTCCCAGGCCGGGCGCCGCGCCCTGAGCCGCCCGTGGGATATCGTCAGACCCGGATGGTCCGCCAGGGCAGTGCGCGCCCCTTCGGGCAGCGACAGGACCTGTCCCCGCCCGTCCACGGCGATCCGCGGCCCGGCGTCTTCGACCGCACCGCTGAGCACGAAGGCAGCATGCAGGATGCGCCAGCCCTGCGGCCCCTGTTCCAGCGTCCGGGTCTCGAAGGTGCGCTCGTGCCGCCCGCCCCGGTGCACCCCGTGCCCCTCGAAACTGACAAAGGCGAAGCCGCCGGTCCGGGTCACGCTGACATTGCGGCGCTCGAAGCTCAGGATCTCGCAACTCGCCCCGGCCGCGAAGACCCCGCGCATGTAGCTGGCCAGCGCCTCCCAACCGTCCTGCCCCGTGACCCCGAACGCGGCGGAGGCGCTGATTAGCCGCGTGCGCGCATCCTGGACCCAGCAGGCGGCCCAACCGTCAAAATCCCGCACCACGAAAGTGTCGGTCTCTCGGGCAATCACGGCCATGATCGCCGCGTCCTCCGGGTCGCGGCGGGGCTCAGACGGGGTGCCTGACACGCTCATCGCGCGCGACTCTCCGGATGGCGGACGTGGGTCGGACCGCGCCGAGCACGGCCCCCGCCCGGCGCAGCCAGACCCAGAGGGCCATGTCCGACCGTGTATAGAGGGCCTCCGGGTTCAGCGGGCGGCGGGCCATGTCGACGGCGAGTTTCAGATGCATGGGGTCCATGGGATCGCTCCATCGTTGCGTCCCCTCCGGTGTGCCAGATCTGCGCGCCCTGCCCTGTCATCCGATCGGACCACGCGGCGCGGAAAACCCCGCATCGGCCACCGCGCCCGCCTGGCGCAGAGTCGCGCCGATCTCGGCCAGTTGCGCGGCCAGGGGGTTGGTCTTGCGCCAGACCATGCCGATGGTGCGCGACGGCGCGGGCGGCTCGAAACGGGCGACCGACACCTCGGCGCGGGCGGTGTCCAGCGGCACCGCCATCTCCGGGATCAGGGTCAGCCCCATGCCCGCGCCGACCATCTGCACCAGGGTCGAGAGCGAGCTGCCCTCCATCATGTAGCGCGGCTCGCCCACGGAGATATCGCAGAAACTCAGGGCCTGATCGCGGAAGCAATGCCCTTCCTCCAGCAGCAAGAGCCGCATCTCCTTCAGCCGCTCGGGGCTGGGCACCGGCTGGTCCGCCTCGTCGGCGGCCCGCACCAGCACAAAATCCTCGGAAAAGAGCGCGAATTCCCGCAAGTCCGGCTCGGAAATCGGCAGGGCCACCAGCGCCGCGTCCAGCCGCGAATCGAGCAGCTCCGCAATCAGCGTCTCGGTCACCGTCTCGCGCGGCTGCAACTCGATCGCGGGCATCCGAAGGGCCAGCGCCCGGATCACCTGGGGCAGGAAATAGGGCGCGACGGTGGGAATCACCCCGACCCGCAGCCGCCCGACCAGCGGCCCGTCGCGGGACCGCACAAGCTCGTCCAGCTCCCCGATCTCGGCCAGGATCTTGCGTGCCCGCAGGCGCAAATCCTCCCCAAGCCCGGTCAGCCGGATCTCGCGCGCGCGCCGTTCGACCAGCGGCGCCCCCAGCATCGCCTCCAACTCCTTGATCTGCATGGACAGGGCCGGTTGCGAGATGCCCGAGGCCTCCGCCGCGCGGCCGAAATGGCCGGTGCGCGCCAGGGCATCGAAATAGCGCAGGTGTTTGAGGGTCAATCCTTTCATAAGTCCAGCTTATCGGCGCGGTAAGAAAAAGCAATTAGCCTTTATCGCCGCGCCTGCCTATACCCGGCCTGCGAGGGGGCCCTCCCGAGGCCCCGATGACGATGGAGGACACTATGGACGGCAACGATCTGCGCAATGTCACGGGATGCCCCGTCATGCATGGCGGCAACACCGGCATGAACACCAGCCCCGTGCGCTGGTGGCCCAACGCGCTCAACCTGGACATCCTGCACCAGCACGGCGCCCGGGTCAGCCCGATGGACCCCGATTACGACCACCGCGAGGCGGTGAAGGGTCTCGATTTCCAGGGCGTCTGGGATGACGTGGACAAGCTGTTGACCGACAGCCAAGACTGGTGGCCCGCCGATTGGGGGCACTATGGTGGCCTGTTCATTCGCCTGTCCTGGCATGCCGCGGGCTCCTACCGCTTGGGCGACGGCCGCGGGGGTGCGGGCACCGGCAACATCCGGTTCGAGCCGCTGAACTCCTGGCCCGACAATGCCAGCCTCGAGAAAGCCCGCCGCCTGCTCTGGCCGGTGAAGAAGAAATACGGCAACGCGCTGTCCTGGGCGGACCTTCTGGTGCTCGCCGGGACCGTGGCCTACTCCAACATGGGGCTGAAGACCTTCGGCTTCGCCTTTGGCCGCAAGGACATCTGGGGCCCCGAGATCGACATCAACTGGGGCAGCGACAGCGAGATCCTCGCCCCCACGGACGAGCGTGTGACCGATGTGGCCGACGCCAACTCCATGGCCAATCCGCTGGCCGCGTCGCATATGGGCCTGATCTACGTGAACCCCGAGGGGGTGAACGGCACGCCCGATCCGGCCCAGACCGCGAAATACGTGCGCATGACCTTCGCGCGCATGGCCATGAATGACGAGGAAACCGCCGCCCTGACCGTGGGCGGGCACACCGTGGGCAAGGCCCATGGCGGCACGATGGCCGACAAGGTCGGCGCGGACCCCGCCGGTTGCCCGGTGCACATGCAGGGCTTCGGCTGGGAAAACCCGGGCTTCGACGGCAACGCCAACACCGCCCACACCTCGGGGCTCGAAGGTGCCTGGACCACCAATCCGACCCAATGGGACAACGGTTATCTCGAGCTGCTGTTCAAGTATGACTGGGAAGTCACGAAATCCCGCGCGGGCGCCTTCCAGTGGGAGCCGGTGAACATCGCCGAGGAGGACATGGTCCCCGACGCCACCGACCCCTCGATCAAGCACAATCCGATCATGACCGACGCCGACATGGCGATGAAGGTCGATCCGATCTATCGCGAGATCTGCGAGCGGTTCCACAAGGACCCGGACTACCTCGCCGACACCTTCGCGCGCGCCTGGTTCAAGCTGACCCACCGCGACATGGGGCCCAAGGCCAACTACTACGGCCCCTTCGTGCCGCAAGAGGACCTGATCTGGCAGGATCCGATCCCCGAAGGCCCCACCGGCTATGACGTGGACGCGCTCAAGGCCAAGATCGCCGAAAGCGGGCTGAGCGCCGCCGAAATGATCGCCACCGCCTGGGACAGCGCGCGGACCTTCCGCGGCTCTGACATGCGCGGCGGGGCCAACGGCGCCCGCATCCGCCTCGCGCCCCAAAAGGACTGGGCCGGCAACGAGCCGGAGCGTCTGGCCAAGGTCCTCGGCATCCTGGAGCCGCTGGCAGCGGCCGCCGGGGCCTCCATCGCCGATACCATCGTGCTGGCGGGCAATGTCGGCATCGAGATGGCGATCAAGGCCGCGGGCCAGGATGTGCCGGTGCCCTTCGCACCGGGCCGGGGCGACGCCACGGACGCGATGACCGACGCCGAGAGCTTCGACGTGATGGAACCCTTCGCCGACGGCTTCCGCAACTGGTCGAAGGAGCGGTACTCCGTCAGCCCAGAAGAGCTGATGCTCGACCGCGCGCAGCTGCTGGGCCTGACGGCGGCGGAAATGTCCGTGCTCGTCGGCGGGCTCCGGGTGCTCGGGGCCAACCATGGCGGCAGCGCCCATGGCGTCTTCACCGACCGGGTCGGCACGCTGACCACGGATTTCTTCCAGACCATCACCGACATGGCCTATAAATGGGTCCCGCTCGACGATGGCACCTACGAGATCCGCGACCGCAAGTCCGGCGACACGGTCTACACCGCGACCAGCGCGGACCTGGTCTTCGGCTCCAACTCGCAACTGCGGGCCATTGCCGAGGTCTATGCCCAGGACGACAACGAGACGAAATTCGTCCGTGATTTCGTCGCCGCCTGGACCAAGGTGATGAACGCCGACCGGTTCGACCTGCTGGCCTGAGCCAGTGGGCTCCGGGCAGACCGCCTGCCCGGACCATCCCCCGGCGTCGCTCTGATTTTCAGAGCGGCGCCACCTCCGCCCCCGGCGCGAAGACCAGCGCCAGCATCAGGGCCGCGACAGCCGCGATCCACGCCGCCAGCACCCGCAGCCCGATCGCCACCCAGGGCGCGCGCATCTTCTCCCGCAGCACCACCAGCAACCCGACCCCGTAGGCCAGCCCGAGGCTCGCCCCGGTGATCGCCCCCGCCATGGTGACGATCCGGTCCTGCACCGGTCCCGGCCCGGGGATCGAGGCATGCCCGATCAGCCCACCCCCCAGTACCAGCAGCCCGAACGCCACCGCTGCCCCCTGCCCCGGCAGGCTCGCCGCAGCCACCGCGGCCACCAGGCCCACGGCAAACAGCGGCACCTCCAGCGCCGCCAGAACCGGCCCCGGCAGCAGCGATGCAAAACCGGCGGCAAAAAACACGCCCAGCATCCAGGGCACAAGACGGGTCGCGAAGCCGCCCACCACCAGCGCAAGCGCCAGGATCACAACGACCTGCCCGGGCGTCGAGAATGGATGCGCCAGGCCGAGGAAAAACCCCTCCACCCCCGGGGCCGGGCTATGGGCGCGCGCAGGCCCCGCGACGCCCAGCCCGAAGAGCCAGACGCCCCATGTCGCAAGCCTCACGGCATCACGCCATGCCGGTCAGGAACGCCACCCCCGCGATGGAAATCAGCCCCCCTGCCCCGCGCACGGCCATCCGTCCTGCGGGCCACTTGATCGCCAGCCCGAACGCGATCCCGATCATGTGCAAGAGCCCGGTCGAGATCACGAAGCCCACCGCATAGGCAAAGGCATTGACCGTCCCCGGCAGCTCGGTGCCATGGGCGTAGCCGTGAAACACCGCGAACAGCCCCACGATCACCGCCGCCACCCAGAGCGGCGGGCGCACCACGAAGGCGATCATCAGCCCCAGCACCACCGCCGAGAGCGCGATCCCCGTCTCGATCGCCGGAACCGGGACACCCGCAATCCCCAACACCGCGCCAAGCGCCATGACCAGCGGGAAGACCACCGGCAGGATCCAGATCGCCGGCGCGCCCAGAAACGCGCCCCAGAGTCCGACGGCGACCATCGCCGCCACGTGATCCCAGCCGAGGATCGGGTGGGTGAAGCCCGCAACGAAACCGCCGCCATGGCCATGGGTCTCATGGGCCAGCGCCGGCATGGCGCTCAGCGACACGAGGACGAGAACCGCCAGAACGGTGGGAAGAACGCGATGCAGCATGGAAAACTCCCGAATGAAACCGAAACCCTGGAAGTGACGCTACGCCAGCCCCCGGGCGCGATCAACCACCCTCGACAGGAGCACCCAGCGCCGCCACACTGGCCTTCAAACCCGAGGGGACTCCATGCGCCACCTGCTTGCCGCCCTGCTGATCCTGCTCGCCCCCATGGCCCAGTCCGAGGCGCCGATGACCGACGATTTCACCGCCCAGCCCGAAACCCGCTGGCGCTTTTTCACCGATGGGGTGATGGGCGGCGTCTCCGAGGGGCAGGTCGCGTTCCTGACCGAGGCGGGCGTGCCCTTCGCCCGGATGACCGGGCAGGTCAGCACCGCCAATCGCGGCGGCTTCATCCAGATGCGCCGGGACCTGCCGGAGGCCGCGCCCGAGACCGCCACGGGCATCCGTCTGGTCGCGCGCGGCAATGACCAGCGCTATTTCGTCCACCTGCGCACGCGCGGATCGCGCCTGCCCTGGCAGTATTACCAGGCCCGGTTCGAGGTCACTGGCGACTGGACCGAGATCCGCCTGCCCTTTGCCGATTTCGTGCCCTCGGGCCGGATGCTGCGCGCCCTGCCCCGGCCCGAAAGCCTGACCTCCATCGCCATCGCCGCCTTCGGACGGGACCATGCGGCCCGCGTCGAGATCCGCGAAATCGGGGTGTACTAGGCGCTCCGCTCCAGGCTCGCCGCCGGGTCGCGCTGCGCGGCCCGGGCCGCCGACAAGACCAGCCCCGTGGCCGCCAGCACCGGGTCGATGATTGGCACGTCCACGCCCTCGGCGATCTGCCCGGCCAGGGGCGACATCCCCGCGCAGCCCAGCACGACCGCTGCCTCGGGCGCGGTCTCCAGCAGCCCGGCCAGCGTGGCGCGCAACTGCGGCAGACCGGCGGCGAGGCCCAGAACCGGCACGCCTGCGGCCACGACGCCCCGGCAGCGCGGCGCCAGACCCATCAGGTCGATATTGTCCGCGATCACCGGCACCGAGCCCTCGGTCGTGGTCAGCACCGCGAATTCCGCCCGGTGCAGGCTCGCCGCGAGGCAGCCCGCCTCCCCCAGCCCGGCGATCGGCCCGGCGCAGCGCGCCCGCAACTCCGCCAGCCCGGTATCGTCGAAACAGCCCACCACGACCCCCGTGGCCCCTTCGGCCAGGGCCGTGTCATACAGCGCGAAAAGCCCCGGCAGGCAGGCGAGCGCATCCTCCGCCCCCTGGATCGCGGGCGGCCCGGCCAGGTTGGTGTAGCCCACGACCTCCACATCGGTCGGGACGGCGGCGCGCGCGGCGGTGACCATGTCGTCGGTCATGGTCCGGGTCGCGTTCGGGTTCAGTATGGCAAGACGCATCTTCATTTCGCCGCCGACACCTGACCGGAGGGCCGGGCGTCCTCCACCGCGGCGACGCAGCGCGCCCAGCGGTCGGGCCCCCGCGTCCACACCGGCAGCGGATCGCTTGCGCAGGCCTCCCGCGCGCGGTCGCAGCGCGGCGCGAAGGCACAGCCCACCGGCGGAGCATGGAGCGCGGGCGGCGCACCGGGGATCGCCTCCAGCGGCGTGCCGGGCTCGGCGCCCACCAGGTTCGCCGCAAGCAGGCCCTTCGTATAGGGATGGCGCCCGTCGCGGATGATCTCGGCCACGCTGCCGGTCTCCACGAAACTGCCGGCATACATCACCGCCAGCCGGTCCGAGACCTCCACCGCCACCCCGATATCATGGGTGACGAAGATCACGCCCATGCCCATCTCCTTCTGCAATTCCCGCAGCAGGAGCAGCACCTGGATCTGCACCGTGGCGTCCAGTGCGGTGGTCGGCTCGTCCGCCAGCAGCAGCTTGGGCTTGCAGGCCAGCGCCAGCGCGATCATCGCCCGCTGGCGCATGCCGCCCGACATCTCGTGCGGATAGGCCTTCAGCCGCCGCTTGGCCGAGGGGATGCGCACCAGATCCAGCATCTCCAGCGCGCGCGCCATGGCGTCGCGCTGGCTCAGCCCCTCGTGGCGCACCACCGATTCCGCGATCTGCTGGCCGATGGTATAGACCGGGTCCAGCGCCAGTGCCGGGTCCTGGAAGATCATCGACACGACCCCGCCCCGGTGATCGGCCAGCGCCCGCCCGTTCAGGGCCAGAACGTCCTGCCCGTCGACGCGCACCTGCCCGCCGATGCGGGTCTTTTTCTCCGGCAGGAGCCGCAAGAGTGTCTTCAGCGTCACCGACTTGCCCGACCCGCTTTCGCCGAGAATGCCCAGCACCTCGCCCGGGGCCAGCTTGAACGACACGCCATTGACCGCATGGACCGGCGGCGTGCCGTCGAAGCGCACCGTTACGTCGGTCATCTCTACCAGGGGATGGGTCATGCCGCGGCCTCCCGCATCTTGGGATCGTTGAGGTGGCAGGACGCGTAATGTCCCGCCCCCACGCGCAGGTTCGACGGCCGTTGGGCGGAACACGCCCCGAACGCCTCGGCGCAGCGGGTATGGAACCGGCAGCCCGAGGGCGGATCGATCGGGTTCGGCGGATCGCCCGACAGGGGCGCCTCGGTCGTGCGCCGGTCCGGGTCGAGCGACGGCATCGCCGCCAGCAGGGCGCGGGTATAGGGATGGCGCGGGTCGGCATACATCTCGGCGGTCGGCCCGATCTCGGCCACCTCGCCCAGATACATCACCATCACCCGGTCCGACACATGCCGCACCACGTTCAGATCGTGGGAGATGAACACATAGGTCAGGTTCCGCTCGCGCTTGAGGTCCATCAGCAGGTTGAGAACCTGCGCCTCCACCGACTTGTCGAGCGCCGAGACCGCCTCGTCGAGCACGATCACCTCCGGCTGGAAGGCCAGCGCCCGTGCGATGTTCACCCGCTGCCGCTGCCCGCCCGACAATTCATGCGGATAACGCGGCCCGAAGCGCGACGGATCAAGCCCGACCCGGTCCAGCAGGTCGCGCGCGATGCGCCGCGCCTCGGCCTCGGACACCCCGTGCACCGTCGGCCCGAAGGCGATGGCATCCAGCATGCTCATCCGCGGGTTCAGCGAGGCATAGCTGTCCTGGAACACCATCTGCACATGGCGTCGAAACTCCTTCAGGGGCATCTCCGTCCCGGCCACATGGCCCTGGAACCGCACCTCGCCACTATCGGCGCCGAGCAACTGCACCAGCAATCGCGCCGTGGTGGACTTGCCGCAGCCGCTCTCGCCGACAACGCCCAGGGTCTCGCCCGGGGCGACCTCGAAGGTCACGTCATCGACCGCGCGCACCACGCGCCGGTTCTTCCCCCAGCCGCCCAGGGGAAAATGCTTCACCAGGTTATGCGCCGACAGAACCGCGCCGGATGTGTCTTGCTTGGTCATTGCTTGATATCCATGGCAGAGCGCAGCCCGTCACTGAGCATGTTGAAGGAAATCGACGTGAGGAAGATCATCACCCCCGGCAGGGCCGCCAGCCAAGGCTGCACGTAGATCGCGTTGCGCAGCGTGTTCAGCATCAGCCCCCATTCCGCATTGGGCGGGCTCACGCCCAGGCCCAGGAAGGACAGACCGGCCGCCAGGATCATCGACACGGAAATCAGGCTGGTGGCATAGACGAAGATCGGGCCCAGCACATTGCCCAGCACGTGGTGGCGCACGATCGACAGGGCCGAGGCCCCGCTGGCCTTGGCGGCCTCCACATATTCCAGCTCCCGCACCGCGGTGGTCACGCTCTCGGCGACCCGCGCGATGGGCGGGATGAACACCACCGTCAGCGACAAAAGCCCGTTGGCGATCCCCGCCCCCAGCGCGCCGGAAATCGCAATCGCCAGCAGGACGGACGGGAAGGCATACAGAACATCGAGCACCCGCATGGTGGCCGAGTTCACCCAGCCCCCCGCATAGCCCGCCGCGATCCCGATGGCCGAGCCGATGAAGAACGCGATCAGAACCGGCGTCACCCCCATGAACAGGGACAATCGCGCGCCGTAGATCAGCCGGCTCAGCATGTCGCGGCCCAACTCGTCCGCACCCAGGGGATAGCCCTCGGTCCCGATCGGCGACAGCCGGTCCATCATGCTCCCGTCCAGCGGGTCCTGCGGCGCGATCCAGGGCGCGAAGACCGCCATCAGGATCAGCCCACCGGCGACGAGCCCCGCGCCCACCGCCACCTTGTCGCGCATGAAGCGCCGTCCGACCGACCGCCAATAGCCCTCGGGCTTCTCGGCCTGTGCGATCAGGCTTATCTCGGATGCCGTTACCGCCATGGCTCAGCTCCTTTGCAGCCGGGGATCGAGCGCGCTCTGCGCGACATCCACCAGCAGGTTGAGAATGACGAAGAACATCGCCAGAACCAGGATCGTCCCCTGCAACAGCGGCAGGTCACGCTGGAAAATCGCCTGTCCCAGCAGGAACCCCGTCCCGGGCCAGGAAAACACCGTCTCGATCAGGATCGATCCGCCCAGCAAGTAGCCCAGCTGCAGACCCATCACCGCCAGGGCCGTGGGAGCGGCGTTCTTGATCACATGGGCCAGAACCCCGCGATCCAGGAGCCCCTTGGCCCGCAGCCCGGTGACATATTCCTGTTGCAGGATATCCGCCACCAGCGCCCGCACCGTCCGCGCCACGATCCCCATGGGGATCACCGACATGGTGACGGCGGGCAGGATCAGGTATTGCAGATGCTCCCAGTCGAAGGCCCATTCGCTCGACCCGCGCGGGCCCGCCCCGGTCGCGGGCAGCCAGCCCAACTGGACCGAGAAGATGATGACCAGCACCATGCCGAGCCAGTAATGGGGGATCGACACGCCCACGACCGAGATGGTCGAGGCCAGCTTGTCGATCCAGCTGTCGCGGAAATACCCGGCCACGAAGCCGAACAGCCCGCCGAAGGTGAACCCGATGATCGTCGCGGTCACCGCCAGGATCAGCGTGTTGCCCACCGCGTTCAGCACCTCGGCCGTCACCGGCCGCCCGGTGGCGATGGAATTGCCCAGGTCCCCCTGCACCGCCCGGCCGAGCCAGCGGATGAACTGCTCGGGATAGGAGCGGTCGAAGCCGTAGATCGCCATGAGCTGCTGCTGCAACTCCACCGACGCATCCGGCGGCAGGATCGAGACCAGCGGATCGCCGGGCGAGATATGCACCAGCGCGAAGCACACCAGCGACACGCCCAGCATGATCGGGATCGTGTAGGCGACGCGACGTATCAGGAAAGTCAGCATGGCGGACGTCTCCGAAACCTGGAAAAGGGAAGGATGGGCCGCCGGCGGAAATGCACCGGCGACCCGAGGAGTGGCGACAGCCTCAGGTGTCGTCGTCGAGGGTCATCGGCGCGATGTCGATGAACCAGCTCTTGGGCTGGACCACGTTGCCGACACGCGGGCTCATGGCGCGCGGTCCCACATCGTTGGCGATCCAGACGAAGGGCGCCTCTTCGACCACCCGGGCATGGAGCCGTGCGAGCGCCGCATCCCGGTCCGCATCGTCGAAGGAGGTCCGCGCCTCCGCGATCAGCGCGTCGAACTCGTCATTGCCGAAGAAGCCCCAGTTGTTCGACACCGGCGGGAAGGTCTCGGTCGAGACGAACCGCACCATGGCAAAGAACGGGTCCATCGTCGCAAAGGACACGTTGATCGCATCCGCGTCCCGCGCGCCCTCGGATTTCGCCCCGGCCCGCCAGTTGTTGAACAGCGTGTTCCACTCGATCACGTCTAGGTTCACGTCGAAATGGCAGTCCGCCAGGTTCTGCTGGACATACTCGTTCATGGTCACCGGCTGCATCTGGCCCGACCCCGAAGCCGAGGTCTGCACCGTCACGCTCAGCGGGTTGTCCGGGCCGAACCCGGCTTCCTCCATCAGCGCGCGCGCCGCATCCGGGTCATACTTGATCTCGAAGGACGGATTGCCCCACCACGGATGGCCCTCGTTCACCGTGCCCTGGGGCACCCCCATGTAGCCCCCCAGAAGCACCCGCAGCTCCTCGCGGTTCACACACAGGTTGGCCGCATGGCGCACCCGCTTGTCGAGCCAGGGCGAGTCCTCCACGAAGGACAGCTGCCAGGGCCAGACATGGGGCTGCGGGTTGGAATAGATCACGTTGCCCTGGGATTCGATGCGCGGGATCACGTCCGGCGCGGGCGCCTCGATCCAGTCCACCTGCCCCGACAGCAAGGCCGCCGTGCGCGCGTTGGCATCCGGCAGCGGCACCAGAACCACCCGGTCGATGGTCGGCGTGCGCGCCGGGTCCCAGTAATTCTCGTTGCGCACCATCTCGAACCGCTCCCGCGGCACCAGGGTCTCGCCCTTGAACGGCCCCGTCCCCGACGGGTTTGCGGCAAAGGCGGTCCAGGCCGCGGCCGCCCGCTCGGTCGGGTCGGTGACCCCGGCATCCACCGCGTCATAGAGGCTCTGCCAATGGGTCGGCGAGGCCATGAAGAGCATCGTCATGTTCAGCGGCAGGAACGCATCGGGCTGCGACGTGGTCAGCTCGACCGTCAGCTCGTCGATCGCCCGGGCCGAGCGCAGGGTCGGCATACGCGACGCGGTCGCGCCCACCTGATCGGGGGCGAAATGCGGCGCCTCGTCGTCGAGCACCTTTTCCACGTTCCAGACCACCGCCTCGGCGTTGAAGGGCGAGCCGTCATGGAAGGTCACGCCCTCGCGCAACTTGAAGGTCCACTTGGTCGTGTCATCGGGGTTCACGGACCATTCGGTCGCCAGCCCGGGGATCACCACCGACGCCTCGGTCTCGGACGACAGGTCCCAATGGGTCAGGGCGTCGTACATCGGAATCCCGGTGAAGCGGTTGCCCTCGAAACCCTGGTCCGGCTGACCGGAGGTGCGCGGAATATCCGCCGCCGTCATCCCGATCGTCAGAACGCTTTCGGCCCAGGCCGAGCCGGAGGCCAGAACGGCGGCCATGGTCGCGGCCGCAGTCGTTGCCCAAAATCGTGTGCGCATGTCTCTCTCCTGTTGATGCTCTGCGCCCCGACTCGCGGCGGAGGCGGAACGCGGACAATTCTCATCAAACCCCGGCCAGCGCCTTGGCCACAGGATTATTTTTTATTGTATACATGTTTTAAATCTACCGCATACATTTGCAAGAGATTTGTGCAACTATCTTGCGTGATGCCCTGAAATCAAGCGCTTGCTGCGCCGGAGACCCGCCGATCACCGCTTTGTTTCGGCCGCACTCTGGCGCTTCCCGAAACAAATGGTGTATACAATCAGGACGGGAATGAGTGATGGATATGGATGATCTGAGAGTACACGACGCGGCGCCGGACCGCGCCGAAACCACCCAGAACCCGGTGTTCGAGGGGGTGGAGCGGGCGATCCACGAACAGCGCCTGCCCCCCGGCACGCGCCTGGCTGAGGCCGAGTTGACCGAGATCTACGGCGTCTCCCGCACCATCGTGCGCGCCGGTCTGCAGGCGCTGGCCCATGCGCATCTCGTCACGATCCGGCCCAATCGCGGCGCCCGCGTCGCCCAGCCCACGCCCGAAGACGCGCGCGAGGTGTTCGAGGCCCGCGAACTGATCGAGCCGCGCACCGCCTTCGAGGCCGCGCGCAAGGCCACCGCCGCCGACATCGCCCACCTGCGCAGGCACAGCGCCGAAGAACAGGACGCCCTTGCCGCCCGGCAACATGGGCGCGCCCTGCGTCTGGGCGGCGCCTTCCACGTTGAAATCGCACGAATATCCGGACAGAGAACCCTCGAAGGGTTCGTCGACGAACTGGTCGCCCGCTCCGCCCTGATCATCTCCCTCTACTGGGCGCGCGAACGGGTCCGCTGCGACACCCAATGCCATTCCAGGCTGATCGACGCCATTTCCCGCCATGATGCCGACGAAGCGGAAAGCCTGATGCGCTCCCACCTGCTCGACATCCACAGCGCCCTCGATTTCGGCGACGACAGCGCCGACGACACCGATCTGCGCGGCATGCTCCTCGGGTGATCCCGGCGCCTAGCGCCCCCGGCCCAGCAGGTGATAGATCGGGCACCAGCCCAGCAGCGCGGTCGCCAGCACCACCGCCCCGACCACGCCCGATCCCCAGACCGCCACCGGTCCCAGATCCCTGGCGAAGGGGCAAAAAAGCGCAAATCCAAGCAACACAAAGCTCAGCGCGACCCGCAAGCCGCGGTCCCAGGCACCGATACGTCCAAGTCGCTCTTCATACATGGTCATGCCTCCTTGTAGACCCGCAAGGAGGATAGGCACGCCCGAAATGCGGCGCATTAATCTGGAGCAACTTCCCGCGCCGACAGGCCAGCCGGAATCGTCTCTTTCACAGGGGTTTTCAGCACCCGCGCCAGCTCTTCGATATGGGCAGGCCCGATCTCGCAGCACCCGCCGACCGTGCTCGCCCCCGCCGCCACCCAGGCCTGCGCGAAGGCCGCATAGGCGGCGGGTCCGATATCCTGCCGCGCCTGCAGCAGATCCACCGTGGCGCCGATCCGGTTGAACCCGCTTTCGATCCGCGTGAACCCGTTGGCATAGCCCCCAATCCGCGGATGCAGCCCCGCCAGGATCGGCATCGCCTGCGACACCGCCTCGGGCCGGGCGCAGTTGATCAGCACCCGGTCGGGCGAAAACGTCTCTAATACAGGGGAAATTGCCACCAGCGGCTCGCCGGAGCGCAGCTTCGTGCCATCCGCGTCGTCCACGCTCAGGGCCAGCCAGACCGGCTTTCCCGCCACCTGTGCGCCCATCATGCCGCCGCGCGCCTGGTCGACCGACGACATGGTCTCCAGCACCAGCACATCAACGATCCGCGCCTGCAGCCGCGCCACCTCGGCATAGATCTCCGCCGCCTGCTCCGGCGGCGGCGCCTTGTCCGGCTGATAGGAAAAGCCCAGCGGCCCCAGCGCCCCCGCCACCAGCCCGCCGCCCGCCGCATCCCGCGCCGCCGCAGCCATCCCGCAGGCCCGCTCGGTCAGGGGGGCGAGCTGGTCCGCCATGTCGAACGCGGCCAGCCGGTCGGGAAGCACCGCATAGGTGTTGGTCGTCGCCACCTCCGCGCCCGCGGCGAAGAAGTCGTCATGCACCGCACGCACCAGCTCCGGTGCGTTCAGCAATGCCTCCATCGACCACAGCGGCGTCGCACGCCCGGCGCGCCGCACGAGCTCCTGCCCGAGACCGCCATCCAGAAGGGTAATATCCATGGGCCTGTTCCTGTTTTCCATCGGCTCGATATAGCCGCGCAGCACAGGGCGTCCAGCGGCCCCGGCCTTGCCCCAACGCACATTCTCGCTACCTGCGAGGCAAGCGGTGCGGACACCCCGCGCCACCCCCTTGCAAAGACCTTGTTTTGCCCCGAAGGACACCGCCATGGCCTGCCTTGCCACCGTCGAGCTGACCGCGCTCGAAATCGCGCCGGAAATCGGCACCTACGGCCCCGGCGACGTGGTGCCCGACACCCATATCCTCGACCTCAGCCTCGCCATCGACCCCGCCCTGGTGCTGATCGACACCGACGACATGGGCCGGGTCTTCGACTACGATCCGCTGGTGGCCGAGATCGACCGCCTGGCCCGCGATGGCCACTACGCAACGCAAGAGCGTCTGATCACCCGTATCACCGCCGCCTGCGCCGCCGAACCCGCGATCCGCAGCCTCGATATCCACCTGCGCAAACGGCCCGTGCTGGGCGGGACGGGCAACCTCGGGATCCGGTTGCAGGTGGACGCCACCACGCTCGACCGCTTCCGCACCGTCGCAAACTAGGCTCTTCACAAGGGGCCATCGCCCCGGCGGGAACTTCTGCGGCTCTTGGGCGTTCAGCCCGCATGAGCCAGTTTCCCCCCCTGCCCCAAACCACCACCACCGATGGCGAGCTTCGCAAGATCGGAGTCGAGATCGAATTCGCCGGCCTCCGCGAAGCCGACGTGGCCGAGCTGATCCGCACCCATCTCGGCGGTCGCATCACCTCCGAAAGCCGCCATCGCGTCACCGTCGAAGACACCCGCCTCGGCCGCCTGAAGGTGGAACTTGACACCCCCCTCGCGAAATACGCGAGCGACGGGCTCCCGGAAACCGGCCTCGACCTCGCCCGCCCGGTCATCCCGATCGAGCTGATCACCGACCCCCTGCCCCCGGACGCGCTGCCCCTGCTGGACGCCTTCTGCGACACCTTGCGGCAAGCCGGCGGCGAAGGCACCGGCCATGGCGCGCTGCAGGGCTTCGGCGTCCATCTCAATGTCGCCGTTGTCGCCCCCGAGGCCGCCCTCACCACCCGCAGCATCCGCGCCTTCGCCCTGCTGGAGCCCTGGCTGCGCCATACCGTGCCGCCCGACACGACCCGGCGCCTTCTGCCCTTCGTCGCCCCCTGGCCCGAGGCGCTGGTGGACGCGCTCGTCGCCGCCCCCTATGCAGGCCTCGACGCGCAGCGTGAGATCTACAAAACCCATGTGAAGAGCCGGAATCACGGCCTCGACCTGCTGCCCCTGTTCAAGGCCGCCGATCCGGAGGCTTACGCCCGGGACTTCCCCGGCCTGACCGAGATCGACGGGCGGCCGGCCTTCCATTTCCGCCTGCCCGATTGCCGCCTCGACAATCCCGACTGGTCCCTGTCCGAGGCCTGGGCGCAATGGCATACGGTCGAAACCGTGGCCGCGGACGACGCGCTTCTGACCGCGCTCGGCGAGGCGTGGGAGGCGCATCGCGCCCGGCTTTTGGCCTCCAGCCGCGCCTGGGCGGACACCGTCGATACCCTCCTGCCCACCCCGCTCAACGCCTTGCAAGGAGCCTGATATGACCCGTCCCCTGATCGGCGTGACCACCTCTTCCCGCTCCGGCTGGCGCGTCTTTCCCTTCATCAACCTCAACCTCTGGCTGACCGGCGGGCGGGGCCTGCGCTGGGGCGCCAGACGTCCCGCGGATCTCGACAAGGTCGACGGCATCGTGATCGGCGGCGGCGACGACATCTCGCCCGAGCTTTACGGCACCGAGGTGCTGACCACCGCCCGGCTCGATCCCGCCCGGGACGCATTGGAACACGGGCTCGCCCGCGAGGCGCTGATCCGCAACATCCCCGTGCTCGGCATCTGCCGCGGCGCGCAGATGCTGAACGTGGCCGCGGGCGGCTCGCTGCACCAGAACGCGTGGCAGGTCCATCCGACCTCCCGCCCGGTGAAGACCGTTTTGCCCAAGCGCATGGTGGAGGTGCAGGCCAACGCCCGCCTCGCCCTGATCGCAGGCACCGAGCCGATGCGCGTCAACGCCCTGCACAGCCAGGCGGTGGACCGGCTCGGCGACGGCTTCCGGGTGGCCGCCCGCGACACCGGCGGCATGGTCCAAGCCATCGAGCGCGTCGAGGATCCCTTCGCCCTCGGCGTCCAGTGGCACCCCGAATACCTGGTCTATGCAAGGCGCCAGCGCGCGATCTTCCGCGCCCTCGTCACCGCCGCCCGCGCCCGGGCGCAGCATCGCCTGCAAACTCCGGACGTGACCCGCGATGCGCTGACGACAGGCTAGAGGCGCGGAACAACCCCTGCCCCGATGCGTTGACCCCGCAAGGAAACGGACAACAGGAGCGCGCCATGTCAGCCCCCGACACCAACCTCAAGACCCAACGCAAGCGCCATATCGGCGCCCTTGCCGGCATTGGCATCGCCGTGGCCTTCGCGGCCGTTTTGCTGGCCGGCTACCTGGTGATCCTGGCCGATCGGGGCGAGGCCCCCGAAGGCGCGGACACCCAGATCGACGGCCGTTTCGGCGTCGAAGTCGAGAACTGAACCCGAACTCCCGAAAGGAAACCCCATGGAAATGACCCAACTTCTCGTCATCCTCTTTCTCTTCACCATTCTTGCGGTGATGGGCTTTGCCGCCTTCAGCAAATATCGCACGGAACAACGGATGGACGATCCAGACGCGCCGAAATCCAGCCTCGCGGCCGACGGTTCGGATCATCGCAAAGCCGATTGAACACCATGTGAAGAGCCTGTTTCACACCCTCCCCCCCCCTGCGGTGGGAGGGTGCTTGCGTCTCAATCCTCCGAAATCTCCGCCCGGGTCTGCGCCCAGGCCAGCATGGTGAAGACCACCGTCCCGCCGACCACGTTCCCGGCCAGTACCGGCACGAAAAACCCCAGCAAAGCCTGCCCCAGCCCAAGCTCACCGGCCAGGAGCACATAGGCCATCTCGACCGAGCCCGCGATGATATGGGTGAAATCCCCCAGCGCGATCAGCCAGGTGAACAGCACGATCAGCGCCAGCTCGTTGCCCCGCGCCACCGGCAGCATCCACACAAGCGCCGCGATCAGCACCCCCGCCGGGATCCCCCGCGCGAACCCCTCCACCGCGCCCATGCCCGTGGCGTGACGGCTCAGCTCCATCACCGCCTCGGCCACCTCCGGGCTCAATACCGGCGCACCCAGAAGGAACGCCCCCGCCGCGAAGGCGCCCACCACATTGGCCAGAAGCACGATCCCCCAAAGGCTCGCGACCTTGCCGAACATCTCGGCCGTGGGCGTGATCAGCACCGGCACCACCGTGGTGATCGTGTTCTCCGTAAAGAGCTGCATCCGCCCCAGGATCACCAGCAGGAAGCCCAGGGAGTAGCCGAAATTCTCGAGGATGTAGCGCCAGGGCGCATCGGGCAGATTCGCCCGTAAAAGAGCCTCTCCCAGCACCGAAAAAGCGATCAGAAGACCCGCCGCGACCCCCGAGAAGGCCAACGCCATGGCTGGGCGCCGCAGCTCCTCATCGCCGCTCTGCCGGATCGTCTCGAAGACCAGCCGCGAGGGCATCGCGGTGGCGCGCTCCACGGTGCGCTGTTCGTCCTCGGTCTCGATCGCGGCTTCGGCGAGGTCTGTGCGGTCTGACATGAATCATCCTTTCCTGGACATACCCCTGCCCAACCCCCGCGGGGGCGAATCGTTCCCTCGGACCGGAACCAATCCCGCCATGGCGCGTTTCCCCGGCCATGAGTACACCCTCCCGACCCAGTGGCAGCGACACGCTGATCCAGCGCGCGCGCCCTGCCACGGTGGGGCTCACCCTCGCAAAACACGCGCCGGTCTTCGCCGTGGCCTTCCTGCCCCGGCCCTCTGGGCGCTCGCGGAAGACACCCTGCCCCTCGGCGCGGCACCGCTGGCCCCCGTGGCCTGAGGTGCCCCGAGTTTCCGAGACACCTGCCTCGTTCAGTTTTTCCTGTCTGATCTCGAAGTTAACGGGTGACAGCATGCCGTTGTTCGTGTGATTGCGTTTTGAGTTTTAGAAGAGCTCGATGTCTTCGAGCACGTCTTGCCGTGCAGCTTCTCGGGTTGGGTATGTCCGACGCTGAATCCGCTCGCGCTTCACCAGCTGGAAGAAGCTTTCGGCGACCGCGTTGTCATGGCAATTGCCGCGTCTGCTCATGCTGAATTCCAGATTGTGCTGGCGCAGAAACGTCTGCCACTCGCGGCTGGTGAATTTAGAACCCTGATCGCAATGCACCGTGACCTGGCGAGTGGGCTTTCGTCTCCAAACAGCCATTAGCAAAGCTTGCAGGGCAAGACCCTTGGTCATGCGGGATTGTGCAGACCAGCCGACGACGCGGCGCGAGAAGAGGTCTATTACGACGCAGATGTCCATTCATGTGGCCGCCATCGGTCCGAGGCCTATGGCGGACACCAACCCTTGTGTGTCTTGATGTAAGTGATGTCGGTCACCCAGACCTGATCCGGGGCAGAGGCCTGAAATTGCTGCTCCAGCTTGTTCTCAGCCACGATGGCAGGCGTGCCGCCATAGCGGACCGGACGGCATTTGTAACCCACCTGAGCAGCGATCCCATTCAGCGACGCCAACCGGGCAA
>NZ_JARAMN010000015.1:0-95131 GCF_028807315.1 Dinoroseobacter sp. PD6
CCGCACCGTCGGCGCAGGCGTCGTGTCGAAGATCATCGAGTAACCATGACCAGCAGGGCGGGACAGGATCCCGCCCGACAGGTTCGACGAGGGGCGGCGTAACCCGCCGCTCCTCCTCTCAATCTCAAGCCGCGAAAGGCAATGACAATGGCCATCCAAAGCCAGAACATTCGCATCCGTCTCAAGGCGTTCGATTACCGTGTGCTGGACGCCAGCACCCAGGAAATCGTCAACACCGCCAAGCGGACCGGTGCCCAGGTGCGCGGGCCGATCCCGCTCCCGAACAAGATCGAGAAGTTCACGGTTCTCCGTGGTCCGCACGTGGACAAGAAGTCCCGCGACCAGTTCGAGATCCGCACGCACAAGCGTCTTCTCGACATCGTCGATCCGACCCCCCAAACCGTGGACGCGCTGATGAAGCTCGACCTCGCGGCGGGTGTGGACGTGCAGATTTCGGTCTGAGGAGGGCAAGACAGATGCGCTCTGGAGTGATTGCAAAGAAGGTGGGCATGACCCGCCTGTTCATGGAAGACGGCAAGCAGGTGCCCGTCACCGTGCTGCAGCTGGACAAGCTGCAGGTGGTGGCACAGCGCACCGCCGAGAAGGACGGCTATTCGGCCGTTCAACTCGGCGCGGGGACGGCCAAGGCCAAGCGGACGACGAAGGCCATGCGCGGCCATTTCGCCGCCGCCTCGGTCGAGCCCAAGCGCAAGGTTGCGGAATTCCGCGTGGCGCCCGAGAACCTGATCAATGTCGGTGAGGAAATCACCGCCGATCATTACTTCGAAGGCCAGTACGTGGATGTCTCCGGCACCTCGATCGGCAAAGGCTTTGCCGGCGCGATGAAGCGGCACAATTTCGGCGGCCTGCGGGCCTCCCACGGTGTGTCGATCTCGCACCGCTCGCACGGCTCCACGGGTCAATGCCAGGACCCAGGCAAGGTGTTCAAGGGCAAGAAGATGGCCGGCCACATGGGCGCTGCGCGGGTGACCACGCAGAACCTGCAGGTCGTGCGCACCGATGCTGATCGCGGCCTGATCATGATCAAGGGCGCTGTCCCGGGATCGAAGGGTGGCTGGGTGACGATCAAGGACGCGGTGAAGAAGCCCGTGCCCGAGAACGTGATCCTGCCCGCGGCGCTGAAGTCCGCGGCCGAAGAGGCCAAGCGTCTGGCCGAGGAAGCTGCCGCCGCGGCGGAAGCCGAAGCGAAGGCTGCTGAGGAGGCTGCGGCCGCCGAAGCGGCTGCTGCCGAGGAAGCCGCTCTGAAACAGGCCGAGGCTCAGATCGAAGCCGAGAAGAAGGAAGGTGACGAATGAAACTCGACGTCATCAAACTGGACGGCGAAGCGGCCGGCTCGGTCGAGCTGGACGAGGCCCTGTTCGGGCTGGAGCCGCGTGCGGACATCCTGCACCGCGTGGTCCGCTGGCAGCGCAACAAGGCGCAGGCCGGCACCCACAAGGTCAAGACCCGCTCGGAAGTCAGCTACTCCACCAAGAAGATCTATCGCCAGAAAGGCACAGGCGGCGCACGCCACGGCGCGCGGTCTGCGCCGATCTTCCGCAAGGGTGGTATCTACAAGGGTCCGACCCCGCGCAGCCACGCCCATGACCTGCCGAAGAAATTCCGCAAGCTGGGTCTGAAGCACGCCTTGTCCGCGAAGGCCAAGGCAGGCGAGCTTGTGGTGATCGACATGGCGACCTCCGAAGGCAAGACCGCAACCCTGGCCAAGCAAATCAAGAACCTGGGCTGGAAGCGGGCGCTTGTGATCGACGGGGCGCAGGTGGATGCGGGCTTCGCCAAGGCCGCGGCCAATATCGACACGCTCGATGTGCTGCCGTCCATGGGCGCAAACGTCTATGACATCCTCAAGCGCGACACGCTGGTGTTGACGAAGGCGGGTGTCGAAGCACTGGAGGCACGACTGAAATGACCGCCAAAGCACAGCATTACGACGTGATCCGCAAGCCGATCATCACCGAGAAGGCCACCATGGCGTCCGAAAACGGCGCTGTGGTCTTCGAAGTGGCCATCGACAGCAACAAGCCCCAGATCAAGGAGGCCGTCGAGGCGCTCTTCGGTGTGAAGGTGAAGGCGGTCAACACGACGATCACCAAGGGCAAGACCAAGCGCTTCCGCGGCACCCCGGGCAAGCGCAAGGACGTCAAGAAGGCCTATGTGACGCTCGAAGAGGGTGACACCATCGACGTGTCCACCGGTCTGTGAGGCCGTGGCGGGGGGAACCCCGCTCTCCATCCTGATTGAGAAGCCCCGGTCCTGAACAGGCCGGGGCTTCTTGCATCTGGGGTGTGGTGCGATCTCTAGGCGTCCGGTGCGGGCGAGATCCGCCAGGTGCTCCGCCCGGTGGAGGAGGTGAAGGTGACGGTGTCGCCTGACAACTCCGTCACGGGGCATTCGGTACCGGCCATGCCGGGCGGGCCGGTCAGGGTACGGCAGTAGGCGCCGTCGGTGACGCTCCAGCGTCCTTCGGCGAAGCCGGAGATTGTGCCGTCTTTGGCGAAGGTTACCTGGAATTCGGGGGCGCCGTCGAGGGTGAGGGTCTTGCCCGCCAGCGCGCGGGTGATCGGCCCGTCCTCGGGCGGGGCGAGGCCGAGATCCTGCGCGGTGCAGCCCGCCAGCGCCAGTGCCGCCAGCCCCATGACAAATCTCATCATCCACCTCCTTGTTTCATCATATAGAACAGCAGCTTGGCGCGGGGTGCAAGGCGAAGTCCGGGCCGCGGCACCGGGGGCCTGTGCATTCCTGGTCCTATCGCCGCGCGCCCCGCGCCGGGTGCCGCGCCCGCCGATGGCGCGATCCCGTGCCCTCGGGCGCGCAGAATCGGGAGCCGGGATCTGGGGGGAAACTTCGGTCGGATCGGTGTCGGACAACTGTCGGCTATGTGTCGGACAAGTGTCGGGCACCTCCGCACGCAGGTTTCGAAAAAGTCGAACGGGCGCGCCTAGCGGACGGTGATCGTGTAGCAGCCGCCGAGCGTTTCGCCAGGCACCGCGCTGCTGCGGTTGATGGTGCAGAACTCGTCCCGGCCCTTGAAGCCCGCGTTGGGCGTATAGGTGATGCCGCGCCGGGTCAGGCCGACCGTGCCCGATTTCGGGGCCTTGCGCAGGGAAACCTCGGTTGCCTCGGTAAAATCCTGCCCGCCATTAGAGAAGAACCCGACGAAGGGGATCAGGCAGGGGCCGCTGCCGGTCATCTCGTAACTGCCGGTGCCCTTGCCGCTGGCCCATCCGCGCCCGGTGGAGCCGTCGCAGGCCGCGGCGGCGAGGCCGGTGCCCATGGCAAGACAGGCGAGGGTGAGGGCGGTCAGGGACGGGATACGCATGGGAAAGCTCCGGATGTGACAGACATGAGATTTCCCCCCCACCCTAGGCGCGCCTTTGGGCGGCAGTCAAACCTGCGTCTGGGTCCCCGTTCTGCGGCGCCTTCCCGAGGCGAGGCCGGTCGCGCGTGTTGCGCGCCCGGACCTCTCTGCGGTGGCTGGTCGGATCAGAGCTCCGAGGCCGGCGTGCTCACGATCTCGGACCAGTTGGTGGTGGCCGTGTCGATGGTCTGGGTCGTCTGGCGCAGGTAGAGGTCATGCGCGCCTTCGGAGGAGTTCAGGTAAAGCTGGCCGTCCACGATGTCGAAGAATTCGGGCTGGGTGGCGATCTTCTTGCCCTTGGAGGCGCCGACAGTGCACCAGCCGCCGAAGGCCGGGGCGAAGGCGGCCGGATCGGCCTCGAAGGCCGCCTTGTTCTCGGCCGACGAGAACTTGTAGACGGCCCCATCATACTCCGCCTTGAACTCCGCGACGCCCTTGGTGGGGGCCCCGGCAGTGTGGTAGGCGACCGGGTCGTAGCCGTTGATCGCGATGTTCATGTCATTGTCGGTGATGAACACCTCGTCGGCGGCGAAGGCGGTGCCGAGGGACAGGGTGGTGGCCAAGGTCGCGACGGCAAAGCCGGTCCGGAGAGAGTTCAGGGACAGGGTCTTGGGCATGGGGGTTTTCCTCGCTGGGGTATGGTCCGAACGCCGACCGCTTTGAGAGATGTCGACGTTGCACGGTGTCCGTGCAGGTCAAGACTTGCCGCGCGGACGGGGGGAAAGCGAATAAACTCGGATCACCAAACGATCACTGCTACGGCATGCGCGCGTGATCGGGGGGGCGGGCCGGGGCCAAGCCCTTGTTTCTGTCGTCCCAGCCGCCCGGCTCTTGGCAACTTGCGCGGACTTGGTAGCTTGGAGACCTGTGCGCATGGCTATTGGGTGGTTGAGATGCAACGGAAACGACCGAGTGATTTCGAGACGCATTTCCTCACATATGCGGGGACTGGCACTGACTTGATCTTCAACCGCGGGCTCGACTTGCCGGGCTTTGCATCCTTTCCGTTGCTGGAACAGGCAGACACACGTCTTGTTTTGGCTCAGCAGATGGAGGCCTTGGTCGCGCTCGCAGACGAGGCCAAATTGGGGTGCATTCTGGACACGCCCACCTGGATGGCGAATGTTGATCGCGCCGCTCCGCTTGGCTATGACGCAGACCGCCTTGACCACGTGAACCGGGATGCGGCGGCGGTGATGGAGCAGGTGCGTCAAGCTGCGAAAAGGGACGATGTCCTGCTTTCGGCCTGCATCGGCCCTCGGCAGGATCCATATGTTCAGGACGCGGCGATGACGGTCGAGGACGCGCGCAGCTATCATGCACGGCAACTGTCGGTTTTTCAGGACACCCCCGTCGATTTCGCGACCGGGTACACGTTCAACCGCGTCGACGAGGCGGCGAAGTGCGTGCTGGCCGCGAAAGAGGCCGGGCTGCGGATCGTCATGTCATTTGTCGTTGAAACGGACGGGTGCCTTGCGGACGGAACGACACTGCTCGAGGCGATTGGGCATGTCGATGCAAAGTCGGAGCAGTTTGCTGATTATTTCATGGTCAACTGTGCGCATCCTTCACATTTCGCCAATGCTCTTGTCGCGCATCCGCGTTTGCAAGGCGTCGTGGCAAATGCATCGGTTTGTTCGCACGCAGAGCTTGACGAGGCTGAGAGTCTGGACGCAGGAGACCCGGTACAGCTGGGCAAGGAGTTGGCCGAGATCCGTCGCGCCAACCCGGACCTTCGGGTGTTCGGAGGGTGCTGCGGGACGGATATGCGTCACATGGCGTGCATTGCGGATGCCCTGTCCTCAGTGTGACGCTGCCACTTTGCAGGCTGCGCCGCGCGTGGCCGGGGCTGGTCGAAGGCCTCAAGGATGAGATGCTCGGTGGTTTCGACCAAAGAGCCGCTTTCAGATCAGGTCGGGTGTTGCCGCCATGGCGCTTGACCCGCTCCCCCTCATCTCCTTCGCAAGGCCCTAGATCCGTCCGGAGCTTTGGTTTGGTGTGGTGGTCGGGTAAGGCCTTGCCGGACGGGCCAGGTATTGGTGGGGTGAAACCCCACTTTACGGATAAACCAGATGGGGATCTTCGGGGTCCTGTGAGCGAAAAGGCCGGGCACCTATCCGGCATGCAACAATAGAAGTCGGATCACCAACCGATCACTGCTGCGGTATGTTCGCGTGATCGGGGCGCGGTGGCCGGGCTGATCTTGAGCGGGACGCCGAGGCGTGACCGGTCAAGGGCTGACTTCTGCGCACGTGCTGTCGCGCCATTGGGCGCTCCGCGCGTCTGAGGCGTTTGCGGCGGCTTGGAGCATGGGAACGGTACCCGTCGCTCCGGGGTTGAGGGCGTTGTTTGGCAGGGATCCGCCGGGATTGAGCGGTTGTGTGCTCAGGGCGGGGGCGCGATGCGGAACCTTCTGGGTCGGGACGCGTTTTCACCAAATATGTACATGTACACTTCCATACAAAAGGGGAAACAAATGTTCCGCACAGCAACTGCGATCAGTCTT
The DNA here is from genome assembly GCF_028807315.1 of Dinoroseobacter sp. PD6. NCBI lineage: Bacteria > Pseudomonadati > Pseudomonadota > Alphaproteobacteria > Rhodobacterales > Roseobacteraceae > Dinoroseobacter > Dinoroseobacter sp. PD6. Next base: position 5,886 of record NZ_JARAMN010000015.1, read on the forward strand.
GTCATGGCAGCTTCCGCAGGAGGCGTCTTTGCGGGGAACCCGGAGCCCGCGCCCGTCGCGCCGGTGATGGTGGCGCCCGTTCCAGCGCCCGCGCCCTTCTGGGCGGGCGGCTATATCGGGGCCCAGCTTGGCTATGCCTATGGCGACTTCGACATCGATGCGGCCATCGATGGCGACGACAATGATGATGGTTTCATCGGGGGTTTGACCGCCGGTTACCTTTTTGACGTGGGCTCCGGCTGGTATGTCGGCCCCGAGGTCCAGTACGACTGGGCCGATCTGGAGATCACCGAGGATGGCGGGGACACCGCGAGCTTTGACGAGATCGCGCGTCTGAAGCTCATCGTCGGGCGGGAGATCGGCAACGGCCTGCTCTACGGCACGGCGGGCATCGCCTATGGCAGCCTCGACAGCGCCGGTGACGTGTTCGACGGAATCGACGGCAGCGATACGAACTGGCTCCTTGGCCTCGGCTATGACTACCGGGTGGGCGATAACTGGACCGTCGGGGGCGAGTACATGTACCACAGCTTCGACGACGTGGACCTCAACACGCTTCACATCAAGGCGGCCTACCGCTTCTGAGGTTGACGCATCCCTCGTGACGACGGCTCAAAGCCCCGCTTCCTGCGGGGCTTTTTGCGTGGCGGGCTGGGCCTGCGGGGTGTCGGTGGGCCGATATCGCCTGTGGCGCTTGACGCCCTGACCTGACTGCCGTACGAGACCCCATCCGCAAGGCCCCGGATTCGTCCGGGGCTTTGGTTTTGGTTTGGTGCCGGGCAGAGCCCCGGCCTGCGACCAAGCGAGATGGGGACCTTCGGGGCCCTTCAAACCGAGAAGCCGGGTTCTACCCGGCACGCAACAACGGAAGACAGAAAGCATGGCACTCAAGTCGTATAAGCCGACGACGCCGGGCCAGCGTGGGCTGGTTCTGATCGACCGTTCCGAGTTGTGGAAAGGCCGTCCGGTCAAATCCCTCACCGAGGGTTTGTCCAAGAAGGGTGGCCGGAACAACACCGGACGGATCACGATGCGCCGCCGGGGTGGCGGGGCAAAGCGTCTCTACCGGATCGTGGATTTCAAGCGTCGCAAGTTCGACGTGGAAGGCGTGATCACCCGGATCGAATATGACCCGAACCGGACCGCCTTCATCGCGCTGGTCACCTACACCGATGGCGAGCAGGCCTATATCCTGGCCCCGCAGCGCACCGCCGTGGGCGACAAGGTGGTGGCCTCGCAAAAGGCCGATATCAAGCCGGGCAACGCGATGCCGTTCTCGGGCATGCCGATCGGCACGATCGTGCACAATATCGAGCTCAAGCCCGGCAAGGGCGGCCAGATCGCCCGTGCCGCGGGCACCTATGCCCAGTTCGTCGGTCGCGATGGCGGCTACGCCCAGATCCGTCTGAGCTCGGGCGAGCTGCGGCTTGTGCGGCAGGAATGCATGGCCACCGTCGGTGCCGTGTCGAACCCGGACAATTCGAACCAGAACCTCGGCAAGGCGGGTCGCAACCGGCACAAGGGCATTCGTCCTTCCGTGCGCGGTGTCGTGATGAACCCCGTCGATCACCCCCATGGTGGTGGTGAGGGCCGGACCTCTGGCGGGCGTCACCCGGTCACCCCCTGGGGCAAGCCGACCAAGGGGGCCCGTACCCGCAACAAGAACAAGGCGTCCAGCAAGCTGATCATCCGCTCGCGGCACGCCAAGAAGAAGGGCCGCTGATAGATGACGCGTTCTGTTTGGAAGGGCCCCTTTGTCGACGCTTACGTCCTCAAGAAGGCCGAGAAGACCCGCGAGTCGGGCCGCAACGAAGTGATCAAGATCTGGTCGCGCCGCTCCACCATCCTGCCGCAATTCGTGGGCCTGACCTTCGGGGTCTACAACGGTCGCAAGCACATCCCGGTGAACGTCACCGAGGACATGATCGGCCAGAAGTTTGGCGAGTACTCTCCGACCCGGACCTATTACGGTCACGCGGCGGACAAGAAAGCGAAGAGGAAGTAAGTCATGGGTAAGGACAAGAATCCCCGCCGCGTGGCTGAGAACGAGGCGATGGCCAAGACGCGCATGCTGCGCACCTCGCCGCAGAAGCTCAACCTCGTCGCGCAGATGATCCGGGGCAAGAAGGTCGACAAGGCGCTGGCCGATCTGACCTTCTCGCACAAGCGGATCGCCGTGGACGTGAAGAAGTGCCTTCAATCCGCGATCGCCAATGCCGAGAACAACCATGGGCTGGACGTCGACGAGCTGATAGTTGCGGAAGCCTGGGTCGGCAAGAACCTGACCATGAAGCGCGGGCGTCCCCGGGCCCGTGGCCGGTTCGGCAAGATCATCAAGCCCTTTGCGGAAATCACCATCAAGGTCCGTCAAGTTGAGGAGCAGGCATAATGGGTAACAAGGTTAATCCCATCGGCATGCGGCTTCAGGTCAACCGGACCTGGGACAGCCGTTGGTATGCAGACACCAAGGACTATGGTGACCTGCTGCTCGAGGATCTGAAGATCCGCGAGTTCATCAAGGAAGAATGCAAGCAGGCCGGCATCAGCCGTGTGATCATCGAGCGTCCGCACAAGAAGTGCCGGGTGACGATCCACACCGCCCGTCCCGGTGTCATCATCGGCAAGAAGGGTGCGGACATTGAAGGTCTGCGCCGCAAGATCGCGGCGATGACCGACAGCGAGCTGCATCTGAACATCGTCGAGGTCCGCAAGCCGGAGCTGGACGCGGCCCTGGTCGGCGAGAGCATCGCCCAGCAGCTGGAGCGTCGGGTGTCCTTCCGCCGCGCCATGAAGCGCGCGGTGCAGAACGCCATGCGCATGGGCGCGCAAGGCATCCGGGTAAACCTGGCGGGGCGTCTCGGCGGTGCGGAAATCGCGCGGACCGAGTGGTACCGTGAGGGGCGTGTGCCGCTGCACACCCTGCGCGCGGATATCGACTTCGCCAATGTCGAGGCCACCACGGCCTACGGCATCATCGGGATCAAGGTCTGGATCTTCAAGGGCGAGATCATGGAGCACGATCCGCAAGCGCGCGATCGGCGTCATGCCGAGCTGCAAGAAGGCGGTGGCCCGCGTCCCCAGGGTGGCGGTCGTCCGCGCCGGGATCGCTGAGGAGTATTGAACGATGCTGCAACCAAAGCGCACGAAATTCCGCAAACAGTTCAAGGGCCGCATCCGGGGCGAGGCGAAGGGCGGGTCTGACCTGAACTTCGGCACCTACGGTCTGAAGGCCTTGCAACCCGAGCGGATCACCGCCCGCCAGATCGAAGCCGCCCGCCGGGCCATGACGCGTCACATGAAGCGTCAGGGCCGAGTCTGGATCCGGATCTTCCCGGACCTGCCGGTGACCTCCAAGCCCGTCGAAGTTCGGATGGGTAAGGGCAAGGGTTCGGTCGATTTCTGGGCCTGCAAGGTCAAGCCGGGCCGGATCATGTTCGAGATTGACGGTGTGTCCGAGCCGGTCGCGCGCGAGGCCCTGCGCCTGGCGGCCATGAAGCTGCCGATCAAGACCCGCACGGTCGTCCGCGAGGACTGGTGACCCGGTCGAAAACGCAAGGCGTTTTCTGACCAGCGGGGTGTCGGCGGTTTTCGCAGAAAACCGTCCCGGCCCCGCACCTTCCGAATTCCAAGGCCCCCGCCCAACCGGCGGGGGCTTCTTCGTCTCTCCCAGCCCGTGTCGGAGTTGCCATGACCGCAGACACCCTCAAACCCGTGGATATCGTGAAATGGATCGCCACGGTGATCCAGTTGATCGGCTACGGCCTGACGGGGCTGAACCTCGTGCCCTGGAACGTGTGGTTCTTTTTTGCCGGGATCTTCCTGTGGTTCGCCGTGGGCGTGATGTGGAAGGACCGCGCGATCATGGTCGTCCATGTGGGCGCGTTCATCTCGCTGCTGGTGGGCTACCTGAACGCCTGACGGCGACAGCGGGGCGGGGGCAAGCCCGTTGGAACGGGCTTAAGCGCCTTGCAAGTCGCTTGCTGAAGGCGCTTGCAAGCGCCTTGGCCCGGAGCCGCGCCCCGGGTTCATCCGATCAGCACCACTGCCCAGCCCGCCAGCCCGATCTGGACCAGCTGGATCACCACTGACAGGCCGTGGAGCATTCCGAAGGCGCGTTTGTCGCCGCGGTCCGTGGCCGCGTTGATCTGGGCCATCAGGATCTGGCGGGCATAGACCGTGCTGAGCGCGATCGTCGCGAAGAGCCCGGCGGCTAGCGGGGAGACGAACCAGGCCGCGACCGCTGTGACCGCCGAGAGTCCGATCACCGCGAGGTAGTAATAGGGGAAGGTGCCGCGCAACAGCGGCCGCACCCGGTCCATCGGCAGTTGCGCGAAGAGCACCGGCGCGAAGCCGAAGCTGTAGAACACCATGCCGCCCAGCAGGGTGGCGGACATCAAGAGCACAAGGTCGGTCATCACAGCCTCCGGTTCCGGTCGCGGAACAGATAGGCGGCGTGGGCTCTCCGTCTATGCCCAGGCGTAATTGAAGCTGACGGAGATGCGTTCTTCCTCGGCCATGTTCATCGGGACCTCGTGGCGCAGCCAGCTTTCCCACAGGAGGACATCGCCGACGGCCGGTTTGGCGTAGACGAAGGTTTGCAGGTCTTCGGGGGCGTCTTTCAGCCGTGCGGGGGCGGCCATCATGCGGGCCGACCGGGGGTCTTCGAGTTTCAGGGCGGAGGTGCCTTCGGGCATGGCCACGTAGGTGGTGCCGGAGATCACCGAATGGGGGTGGATGTGGCTCGCATGCATGCCGCCCTGGGGCAGGATGTTGATCCAGATGTCTTCGAGTTTCAGCGCGCGGCCATCGAGGTCGAAGGCGAGATCCTCGGCGAAGGCGGCGACATGGGCATCGAGCGCCTTGACGAGATCGGCGAAGATCGGGAAGCGCCAGGGCAGGTCCGTGAGCGACGCGTAGGAGGTGTAGCCGGGATAGCCGTTCTGCTCGCACCAGTCCTGTCCGGCATCGTCATCTTCGGCGATCACGAGGCAGGATTTCTCCAGCTCGCCCGGGTCCAGGGCGGGTCCGAACTCGGCCAGTTGCGCGCGGTAGAGCCGGGTGACGAAGAGAGAAGTGATCGCGGGCATGGGCCTTCCTTTCCGGGTCTGGGTCGGCAACCCGACGCACCCCTTGGAAAACAGGGAAATGCGGGCTTGCCATGGGTCTCTGGGGGGCCTATACGGCCCTCTCATCTTGGACTCCACCAGAATCGAGGTGACCCGGCATGCGGCAACGCATGAAAAGGGGCCCACTGGTGACGTTGAAAAAAGGAAATGGCGATGAACGCCCAGGAACTGCGTGACAAGACGCCGGACGAGCTGCGGGATCAGCTGGCCGCGTTGAAGAAGGAAGCCTTCAACCTGCGCTTCCAGCAGGCCACCGGCCAGCTCGAGAACACTGCCCGCATGCGCTCCGTGCGCCGCGATGTGGCCCGGGTGGCCACGATCCTGACCGAAAAGGCCGCCGCTGCGGCCGCGACCGAATAAGGAGCGCCGCACATGCCCAAGCGTATTCTGAATGGCGTTGTGACCAGCGACGCGAATGCCCAGACCGTCACCGTGTCCGTGGAGCGCCGCTTCACCCACCCGGTTCTGAAGAAGACGATCCGGAAGTCGAAGAAATACCGCGCCCATGACGCCGAGAACGCGTTCAAGGTCGGGGACAAGGTCCGCATTCAGGAATGCGCGCCGATGTCGAAAACCAAACGTTGGGAAGTGATCGCCAACTGAGGCATCGCTTTCGCGATTTATCGAAACCCTGGGGCGGCTCGCATCGCTGTCTCCAAAGGTCGGGAGAAACCACATGATCCAGATGCAAACCAATCTGGATGTCGCTGACAACTCCGGCGCACGCCGTGTTCAGTGCATCAAGGTTCTGGGTGGGTCCAAGCGTAAATACGCCTCCGTCGGCGACATCATTGTCGTCTCGGTGAAGGAAGCCATCCCGCGCGGTCGCGTGAAGAAGGGCGACGTCCGCAAGGCCGTCGTCGTGCGCACCGCCAAGGAGGTCCGTCGCGAGGACGGGACCGCCATCCGTTTCGACCGCAACGCGGCCGTGATCCTCAACAACAACAACGAGCCGATCGGCACCCGGATCTTCGGGCCGGTGGTTCGCGAGTTGCGCGCGAAGAACTTCATGAAGATCATCTCGCTCGCGCCGGAGGTGCTCTGATGGCTGCGAAACTCAAGAAGGGCGACAAGGTCGTCGTGCTGGCCGGCAAGGACAAGGGCAAGGAGGGCGAGATCTCGTCCGTCTCGCCGAAGACCGGCAAGGCCGTGGTTGACGGGCTGAACATCGCCATCCGCCACACCCGCCAGTCCCAGAACAGCCAGGGCGGCCGCATCCCGCAAGCGATGCCGATCGACCTGAGCAACCTGGCGCTCGTCGACAGCAACGGCAAACCGACCCGCGTCGGCTTCCGCATGGAAGACGGCAAGAAGGTCCGCTTCGCCAAGACCACGGGGGAGGTTGTCTGATGTTGGACGCTGCCACCTATACACCGCGCCTGAAGGCGGCCTATGCGGAGACGATCCGCGCCGCCATGAAGGAAGAGTTCGGTTACAAGAACGACATGATGATCCCGCGCCTGGACAAAATCGTCCTGAATATCGGCGCCGGGGCCGAGGCCGTGAAGGACAGCAAGAAGGCCAAGTCGGCTCAGGACGACCTGAGCGCGATTGCCGGTCAGCGGGCGGTCATCACCAAGGCCAAGAAGTCCATCGCGGGCTTCCGGGTGCGTGAAGACATGCCGCTCGGCGCCAAGGTCACCCTGCGCGGCGACCGCATGTACGAGTTCCTCGATCGCCTGATCACCATCGCCATGCCCCGCATCCGCGACTTCCGCGGCGTGAAGGGCTCGGCCTTCGATGGGCGCGGCAACTATGCCCTGGGGCTCAAGGAACACATCGTCTTCCCCGAGATCAACTTCGACAAGGTCGATGAGGTCTGGGGCATGGACATCATCATCTGCACCACCGCGGCTTCGGACGCGGAAGCGAAAGCGCTGTTGAAGCATTTCAACATGCCCTTCAACTCGTGACGCGCGGGAGAGACTGATATGGCTAAGAAAGCAATGATCGAACGCGAGAAGAAGCGTCAGAAGCTGGTGGCGAAATACGCCGCGAAGCGCGCCGCTTTGAAAGAGATCGCGAATGACGACAGCAAGCCGATGGAAGAGCGCTTCAAGGCGCGCCTGAAGCTGGCGGAACTGCCGCGCAACAGCTCGGCGACCCGGCTGCACAACCGGTGCCAGCTGACGGGCCGTCCGCATGCCTATTACCGCAAACTGAAAATCAGCCGGATCGCCCTGCGCGACCTCGGCTCCGCAGGCCAGATCCCCGGCCTCGTGAAGTCCAGCTGGTAAGGAGGGTTAGCACATGATGAACGATCCTCTCGGCGATATGCTGACACGTATCCGGAATGCGCAGATGCGGGGCAAGTCCACCGTGCGCACACCGGCCTCCAAGCTGCGGGCCTGGGTGCTCGATGTTCTGACCGACGAAGGCTACATCCGTGGCTACGAGAAGGTCGCGGACAGCAAGCACCCGGAACTGGAGATCAGCCTCAAGTACTACGAGGGTGTTCCGGTGATCCGCGAGCTCAAGCGGGTGTCCAAGCCCGGCCGTCGCGTTTACATGGGGTCGAAAGACATCCCCTCGGTCCGCCAGGGCCTGGGTGTGTCCATCGTCTCTACCCCGCGCGGCGTCATGTCCGATGCAAATGCACGCACTGCCAATGTTGGCGGCGAAGTGCTTTGCACGGTCTTCTAAGGAGGTCCCGCGATGTCCCGTATTGGTAAGAAACCGGTCGAGCTGCCCGCAGGTGTCACCGCCTCCGTGTCCGGCCAGACCATCGAAGTGAAGGGGCCCAAGGCCACCCGCAGCTTCACCGCCACCGATGATGTTACCCTCAAGGTCGAGGACAACGTCATCACCATCGAGCCGCGCGGCAAGTCCAAGCGCGCCCGCCAGCAGTGGGGCATGTCCCGCACCATGGTCGGCAATCTTGTGACCGGCGTCACGAACGGCTTCAAGAAAGAGCTGGAAATCCAGGGCGTGGGGTACCGGGCGCAGATGCAGGGCAACACCCTGAAGCTGAACCTCGGTCTGTCCCACGAGGTGAATTACGAGGTGCCCGCGGGCGTCACGGTCACCTGTCCGAAGGTCACGGAAATCGTGATCGAAGGCACCGATGAGCAACTCGTCGGCCAGGTCGCGGCCAACATCCGCGACTGGCGCAAGCCCGAGCCCTACAAGGGCAAGGGCATCCGCTACAAGGGCGAGTTCATCTTCCGCAAGGAAGGCAAGAAGAAGTAAGGACGCGAGACATGGCAAACAGCAAAAGAGACCTGTTCTTGAAGCGCCGCCTGCGCGTCCGGAACAAACTGAAGAAGATGGCAGACGGGCGTCCGCGCCTGTCGGTGCATCGCTCGGGCAAGAACATCAGCGTGCAACTGATCGACGACGTCCAGGGCCGGACGCTGGCCGCGGCCTCCTCCCTGGAGAAGGACCTGGGCATCGTCGGCAAGAACAATGTCGAGGCCTCCGCAAAGGTGGGTGCCGCGATTGCCGAGCGCGCCAAGAAGGCCGGGATCAAAGAGTGCTACTTCGACCGGGGTGGCTTCCTCTTCCACGGGAAGGTGAAGGCGCTGGCCGATGCGGCCCGCGAGGGCGGCCTGAAGTTCTGAGGTGGGGCCGGGGACGATCCCCGGCCTGCATCTTTGCCACTCGGTCGGGCCCTGTCGGCCCGGTCGCACAGTTGCAGGGGGCGGTGCGCCGTTCTCTCGATGATCCGGGGTCGTGAAGGCCACCTGGATTGACCCAATACAGACGCAAGGAGCCCGCAATGGCAGAGCGTGACAACCGCCGGGGACGCCGCGACGACCGCGACGAGACCCCTGAATTCGCAGACCGCCTGGTCGCGATCAACCGTGTTTCCAAGACCGTCAAGGGCGGCAAGCGTTTCGGCTTTGCCGCACTCGTGGTCGTGGGCGACCAGCGGGGCCGCGTGGGCTTCGGCAAGGGCAAGGCCAAGGAGGTCCCCGAGGCGATCCGCAAGGCCACCGAGCAGGCCAAGCGTCAGATGATCCGCGTGCCGCTGCGCGAGGGTCGGACCCTGCATCACGACATCGAAGGCCGCCATGGCGCGGGCAAGGTGATGATGCGTACCGCCCCCCAGGGCACCGGGATCATCGCCGGTGGTCCGATGCGTGCCGTGTTCGAGATGCTGGGCGTGCAGGACGTGGTGGCCAAGTCCATCGGGTCGCAGAACCCCTATAACATGATCCGTGCAACGCTGGACGGTCTCCGCAAGGAGACCAGCCCCCGCATGGTCGCACAGCGCCGTGGCAAGAAGGTCTCCGACATCCTCAAGAAGGATGGCGAGCCCGCCGACGCCGCCGCCGAGCCGGCCGAAGCCTAAGGAGACGGGAACATGGCAAAAACCATCGTCATCAAGCAGATCGGCTCGCCGATCCGCCGCCCGGAAAAGCAGCGTCAGACGCTGATCGGCCTGGGCCTGAACAAGATGCACAAGACGCGCGAGTTGGAAGACACGCCGGCGGTGCGCGGCATGATCAACAAGATCCCGCACATGGTCCAGATCATCGAGGAAAAGGGCTGAACTTCGGCTCACCCGCGAAAGCGATAGGAAACGCCCCGGACTCCGGGGCGTTTTTCGTTTTCCGATGTGCTCGTCTGGTCAGTCTCGATTTCGCCGCTGAACGGGTCGCCCCCGTCCGACGACGCGACCGGTTCCGACTTGGGCCCTCGGATGGCCTTATTTCGCGCCAAGTTCCTTGCTTTGTGTGTTTCGTGGACAGGAGCTTCCAATGAACGCCTTGGGACCGGACAACGCTTTCTGGATTGATGGAGAGTGGTGCGCTTGGGACAGCATAGTCGATCCAGACGAGGTGACCCATAGTCGTTTGGAGGAGCTGGAGCGCGAAGCGGAGCTTCGTTTCAGGTATCCCAGGGCCGATTTGACTTTGGTGCCCTACTTCAACGACCTGCTGCTGCTCGCCAAAAGCTATTTCCACGACACGGGTCGGCATCTCAATGTCTATGGAGATATTGGCGAGCTGTTCGGTGCTCTTCACTACGGAATAAAGCTCCACAGAAACTATGCGCAGGGCTCTGATGGCAAACTGGGAAACGAGTTTGTCGAGATCAAAACGCTATCTCCCGCCAGGAATGACGACCAGGCGAGCGTCCGCCTTGAAAACCGGCATTTCAGCAAGCTGCTCGTGGTTCGGATTTTACCGGATTTCAGTGTTTCCGGGCGGATGATCGATCGCTGTGATCTGCCAAGGCGTGGAGGCAAGGCGCTGCGCATCCGGTGGAGCAACATGCCCCCATCCCCATAGTCATCGTCGCCTCGACGCGTGCGCGAATTGCGGCAACCGATATGCCGGCCTCGCGGGGGGAGCGGCCGCACTGGCCTTCCCCCACTGCGCCTCAAAAGTGCCCAGTTGGGGCTGCGTCCTGTTTTTGTTATGAACCGAGCGCATTTTTGAGGTGCGACCGGTTCTGGAATGGCGCTTCTAGGGTTGCCCCAAAGCGGGAAGTGCCACCCCTTTCCGGCCTTTTCCGTGCAGAGGGTGCGCGCTTGCGCAGCAGGGGTTGAACCGTCGCGAAAGCGCGCGTATACGCCCCCGGTGGTCCCTGCGGCCCGAGTCTAAAAACAAGCAAGAAACGCCGAGGTCGGGGGCTTTCGCTTCGATCCCCGCATCCGGCAAGGAGAAGCGATATGAAACTCAACGAACTGCGCGACAATCCCGGCGCCACCAAACCCCGCAAGCGGGTGGGGCGCGGCCCCGGCTCCGGCATGGGCAAGACCGGCGGACGCGGCATCAAGGGGCAGAAGTCCCGCTCGGGTGTGGCGATCAAGGGGTTCGAGGGCGGCCAGATGCCGCTCTACCAGCGCCTGCCGAAGCGTGGCTTCAACATGCGCAACCGCAAGAAGTTCGCGGTGGTGAACCTCGGGCTGATCCAGAAGTTCATCGAGGCCGGCAAGCTCGACGCGGGCCAGCCGATCACCGAGGATGCGCTGCTGGCCTCTGGCCTGATCCGGCGGAAGCTCGACGGTGTGCGGGTGCTCGCCAAGGGCGAGATCACCACCAAGATCGACCTGACCGTGACCGGCGCATCGAAGTCCGCGATCGACGCGGTCGAGAAGGCGGGCGGCTCCGTCGCGGTCACTTCTGCGCAGGCGGCTGCGTAAGCGGTTGTGAGCGGCCCCCGCGGCGCTTACATCTAGCATCAGTTTTCCAGCGCCGCCTGACCGGGAAACGGTCCGGCGGCGTTGTTCATGAGACGTCCCGAGGAACGAGATATGGCATCAGCAGCAGAGCAAATGGCCGCCAACATGAGTTGGTCCGCCCTGGGGAAGGCGACCGAGCTTCGGCAGCGGATCTTCTTCACCCTGGGTCTTCTGATCGTCTACCGGCTGGGCACCTATATCCCGGTGCCGGGGATCGACGGCGCGCAGCTGCGCGAATTCATGGACCAGGCGGCCGCGGGTCTCGGCGGCGTTTTGAACATGTTTACCGGCGGTGCGATTTCCCGGATGGGGATCTTCGCGCTCGGGATCATGCCGTATATCTCGGCCTCGATCATCGTGCAGCTGCTGACCGCGATGGTGCCCAAGCTCGAACAACTCAAGAAAGAGGGCGAGCAGGGGCGCAAGAAGATCAACCAGTACACGCGCTACGGCACGGTGTTCCTGGCGACCTTCCAGGCCTACGGGTTGGCGATCAGCCTTGAATCGGGCGGTCTGGTGACCGATCCGGGCTGGTTCTTCCGGGCGGCCTGCGTGATCACGCTGGTGGGCGGGACGATGTTCCTGATGTGGCTGGGCGAGCAGATCACCCAGCGCGGCATCGGCAACGGCATTTCGCTGATCATCTTTGTCGGTATCATCGCCGAGCTGCCCGCGGCCCTGGCGCAGTTCTTCGAGAGTGGCCGGTCCGGCGCGCTGTCCACGCCGGTGATCCTGGGCGTGATCCTGATGCTGCTGGCGACGCTGGTCTTCGTGGTGTTCATGGAGCGCGCGTTGCGCAAGATCCACATCCAGTATCCGCGCCGCCAGGTGGGCATGAAGATGTATGACGGCGGGTCTTCGCACCTGCCGGTTAAGATCAACCCCGCGGGCGTGATCCCGGCGATCTTTGCCTCTTCGCTGCTGCTCCTGCCGACGACGATCAGTACCTTCTCGGGCGGCAACTCCGGCCCGATCATGTCGACGATCCTGGCCTATTTCGGACCCGGGCAGCCGCTCTACCTGCTGTTCTTCGCGGGCATGATCATCTTCTTCACCTACTTCTACACCGCCAACGTGTCCTTCAAGACCGAAGATGTGGCGGACAACCTCAAGAACCAGAACGGCTTCATCCCCGGCATCCGGCCGGGCAAGAAGACCGAGGAATATCTCGATTACGTGGTCAGCCGCATTCTGGTGGTGGGCTCGGGCTACCTGGCCTTGGTCTGCCTCATCCCGGAAATGGTGCGGACCGAACTGGCGATCACGGCGTATTTCGGCGGCACCTCGATCCTGATTATCGTGTCGGTGGGTATGGACACCGTCCAGCAAATCCAGTCCCATCTGCTCGCGCATCAATACGAAGGGCTCATCGAGAAGTCCCAGTTGCGCGGCAAGAAACGCGGCAAAGGGAAGAGGAGCCCGGCACGTCGATGAATATCATACTTCTGGGGCCTCCGGGCGCCGGGAAGGGCACGCAGGCACGCAAGCTGGTCGAGGAGCGGGGCATGACCCAACTGTCGACCGGCGACATGCTCCGCGAGGCCCGGACCAGCGGGACGGAGATGGGGCAACGGGTGGCCGAGGTCATGGACCGGGGCGAGTTGGTCACCGACGAGATCGTCATCGGGTTGATCGAGGAGAAGCTGGCCGGAGAGGCCGGCGGTGGGTTCATCTTCGACGGGTTCCCGCGCACCCTGGCCCAGGCGGATGCACTCGGCGCGCTTCTGGACAAGCTCGGGCAGAGCCTCGATGCGGTGATCGAGATGCGGGTGGACGACGCGGCCCTCGTGGCACGGATCGCCGGGCGCGCGACCTGCGGCGGCTGCGGCGAGGTCTATAACGACACGCTGCGCCCGATCCCGGCGGATGGGAAATGCAGCAACTGCGGCGCCTCGGATTTCAAGCGCCGGGCGGATGACAACGAGGAAAGCCTCAAGCAGCGCCTGATGGAATACTACAAGAAGACTTCGCCGCTGATCGGGTATTACCATGCCAAGGGGACGTTGCGCCCGGTGGATGGCATGGGGGCCATGGACGCGGTGGCTTCCGAGATCGCGGCGGCATTGGACTGAGCTTCCGGCCCTGCGCGCGGGGCATTGGGTCCACGCGGCGCGGGGTCGGCAAGAAACCCCTTGACAGGTTGTGAATCGGGTTGACCTCCGGTCTGAACGGGCCTAGGTCAACCCATCCGGCGCGCGGCGATTCCCGATCGTCGAGTCGCCGGGTCGGGCCCGTGGAGACCCCACGGGCTTTTGGTTGTGAAAAAAGGTTCTGGCATGACGGAACCGCACCGAAAAGGACATATGATTTGGCACGTATTGCTGGCGTGAACCTGCCCACGGGCAAGCGCACCCCCATCGCCCTCACCTACATCACCGGGATCGGCCTGAGCTCCGCGCAAGCGATCTGCGAAGCCGTGGGCATCGAAGAGAGCCGCCGTCTGAACGAGCTGTCGGATGCCGAGATCCTTGCGATCCGTGAGCATATCGACGCCAACTACACGGTCGAAGGCGATCTGCGCCGCGAGACGCAGATGAACATCAAGCGTCTGATGGACCTGGGCTGCTACCGCGGTCTGCGTCATCGCCGCAACCTCCCCGTTCGCGGTCAGCGGACCCACACCAACGCACGCACGCGCAAGGGCCCCGCAAAGGCCATTGCCGGCAAGAAGAAGTAAGGGGAGGGCGCAGACATGGCACGTGACAAGCAGCGCACGAAGAAGAAAGAGCGCAAGAACATCGCCGCCGGCGTGGCGCATGTGAACAGCTCGTTCAACAACACCAAGATCCTCATCTCCGACGTCCAGGGCAATGCGATCGCGTGGTCCTCGGCCGGGACCATGGGGTTCAAGGGGTCGCGTAAATCCACCCCCTACGCCGCCCAGATGGCCGCCGAAGACGCGGGCAAGAAGGCACAGGAACACGGCGTCAAGACGCTGGAAGTTCAGGTGCAGGGCCCCGGGTCGGGCCGCGAGAGCGCGTTGCGCGCCCTGGCGGCTGTCGGGTTCAACATCACGGCGATCCGCGATGTGACCCCGATCGCCCATAACGGCTGCCGTCCGCCCAAGCGCCGCCGCGTCTGAGCGTACACATTTTCCCCGAGGGCCGCGGGTTTTTCCCGTGGCCCTTGGTGTCATTTATTCCTCGGGCGTCTTTGGCACCGGATCACACCGCTGGAGACAGGTATGGAGGCGACACCTATGATCCACAAGAATTGGCAAGAACTCATCAAACCGACGCAACTGGAGGTCAAGCCGGGCAATGAACCCGCGCGCCAGGCCACCGTCGTTGCGGAACCGCTGGAGCGGGGCTTCGGCCTGACCCTGGGCAACGCGTTGCGCCGGGTGCTGATGTCGTCGCTGCAGGGCGCGGCCATCACCAGCGTCCAGATCGACAACGTGCTGCACGAATTTTCCAGCGTTGCGGGCGTGCGCGAGGATGTCACCGACATCGTGCTGAACCTCAAGCAGGTCGCGATCCGCATGGAAGTCGAAGGCCCCAAGCGGGTGTCGATCTCCGCCAAGGGTCCGCGGGTCGTCACCGCCGGGGATATCTCGGAGAGTGCGGGGATCGAGGTGCTGAACCGCGATCACGTGATCTGTCACCTCGACGAGGGCGCGGACCTGTTCATGGAGCTGATCGTGAACACCGGCAAGGGCTATGTCTCGGCGGACAAGAACCGTCCCGAGGATGCGCCCATCGGCCTGATCCCGATCGACGCGATCTTCTCGCCGGTCAAGAAGGTGTCCTATGACGTGCAGCCCACCCGTGAGGGCCAGGTGCTGGACTATGACAAGCTGACGTTGAAGCTGGAAACGGACGGATCGGTCACGCCGGACGATGCCGTGGCCTATGCCGCGCGGATCCTGCAGGACCAGCTGTCGGTTTTCGTCAACTTCGACGAGCCGGAAGCGGCCCGCAGCCAGTCCGAAGAGGACGATCTGGAGTTCAACCCGCTTCTGCTGAAGAAGGTGGACGAGCTGGAGCTGTCGGTGCGGTCGGCCAACTGCCTGAAGAACGACAACATCGTCTATATCGGCGATCTGATCCAGAAGACCGAGGCCGAGATGCTGCGCACGCCGAACTTCGGCCGCAAATCCTTGAACGAGATCAAGGAAGTGCTGTCGGGGATGGGGCTGCATCTGGGGATGGATATCCTGGATTGGCCGCCGGAGAACATCGAGGACCTGGCCAAGAAGTTCGAAGACCAGTTTTGAGGGAAGGCCGGGGTGAACTCCGGCCTACACCCCCGCACGACCGGGCATCCGCCCCAAGGAGAGCGGCTGACACGCATCGGCCGCCGGACAAAGCAAAACAAAGCTACGGAGACAGAAAATGCGTCACGCGAGAGGCTATCGCCGCCTGAACCGCACCCATGAGCACCGCAAGGCCCTGTTCGCGAACATGGCCGGGTCGCTCATCGAACATGAACAGATCAAGACCACCTTGCCGAAAGCCAAGGAACTGCGTCCGATCGTGGAAAAGCTGATCACGCTGGCCAAGCGTGGCGACCTGCATGCGCGCCGTCAGGCCGCTTCGCAGCTCAAGCAGGATGCCTATGTGGCCAAGCTGTTTGACGTGCTGGGCCCGCGCTATGCCGAGCGCCAGGGCGGCTATGTGCGGATCATGAAGGCCGGGTTCCGCTACGGTGACATGGCGCCGATGGCGATCATCGAGTTCGTGGACCGCGACGTGGATGCCAAGGGCGCTGCCGACAAGGCGCGCGAGGCCGCGGACGAAGACGCGCTCTGAGCGTCACCACAGGCCGGAAAACAAAAAACCCCGCCATTGGCGGGGTTTTTTAGTTGGCTCCCGGCTGGACGTCTAATTCTGTTCCAATCTTTGGGCTTTTCGTTGCGTCCGCTCGCGCTCGATGCGCGCCGATATGTCATCGATCAGCGCTTCCAGACACGTGTCGTCCACAGGGGATCCACCCATGAATTCCAGTAAATCTTCACGCGCCGCGTCGGGCAGAGCCATGACACGCGCAAAGAGTCCCGGACTTATTCTAGCGGGCATTCGATACCTCGTTACAACCTTCGGTAGAACGGTTTTGCAGCTTGACGGGATTCTTTTCAACTTGTCTAAAAAGACATGTCCATAAAGCTAGGCATCGAACTGGATCTACATGAATTGGGGCTTCTCTCCCCAACTGGATACTATATCGGCCTTCATATCCGGTTCGCCGCCCCTCTGCTGGACTACCAGACCTATCCACAAGAGTGGAAGGATCGCTACACCGAACAGGCCTATGCGCTGCGCGACCCACTTCTCGCCTGGGGCTTTGGAATGACCGGGGCCACCCGGTGGAGCGAGATCGGAATCCCGGATCCGTTCGGCATCCTCGACGATGCGGCGCGGTTCGGGCTCAACTATGGTGTCGCCGTCTCTTGCGGCGAGATCAGTTCACGGACCATCGCCGGAGCTGCCCGGTCGGACCGTGAGTTCACGGATGACGAGATATCGGCCATCCAGACGATCGTCTTGCGGCTTCACGACACCACGACGCCGCCGGACAGCCTCACCAAGGCACAGATCGAGGCTCTCGGCCACATTGCGGCCGGGGACCGACATACAGCGGCCGCTGCCAAACTCGGTATCTCCGAAAGTGCGTTGAAAGCTCGCCTCACGGCGGCGAGACAGAAGCTGATGGCACGTACCACAGCCGAAGCCATTCAACGAGCGAAGGACTACAGGCTGCTATAGGGGTCTTTGGCCTCGGTCTTCTCGACCCACCACCACCACAAACTGGAGACTGACCCATGCAAACCACCACGCTTTCGTTCGAGAACCTTCACAACCATGGCGAGTTATTCGCAAATCTCTTTCGCGCGAGGCGACAGTCCTTCATTGTTCAGAACAAATGGGACCTGCCCGAGGCGATGGGGATGGAGTACGACCAGTACGACACGCCCGCGAGCCGCTGGGTCGCCGTGCACGAATTCGGCGAGGTTTATGCCGGTATCCGGCTGACGCCCACCACGGCGCGCTGCGGGATCTATACCTACATGATCCGGGACGCCCAGATGGGGCTGCTCGACACCATCCCGCAGGACCTGCTCTATGGGCCTGCGCCGGTGGATGAGAGTGTCTGGGAATCGAGCCGCGTCTTCGTCTCGCACACCACGCCGCAGAAGCTGCGCCGCCGGGTCCATGCCTGCCTGATCAGCGAGATGACCAAGGCCGCGCGGGAGCATGGCGCGTCCAGGGTGCTGGGGCTCGTCCCGGCGGTCTGGACCCGTTTCGCGGACCGGCTGGGCCTGGATATCGAGCCGGCCGGGCGGGTGATGGAGCTGGACGGGATCGACAACCAGTGCGTGTCGATCGACCTGACCCGCAAGCTGCACTAGGCGCCGCGCGCAGAGTGCCTTGAACCGACGGGGCGGAGCGCGCATACCTGCGGCCTCACAGCCTGGCGGGGTCTTCATGCGTCTTTCGGTTTCCTGTCGATACTCCGCGGGGGGGATGTGCGTCCCCCTCGCACCGCGGCCCGCAGGGGGCGCGCCCCTTTCCGGCCGCGGGCAGGGCCATGGCTGATCTGTTCGACCGCGACGGGGCCGCGCCGCCCGATGACGGGCCCCGGCCCCTGGCGGACCGGCTGCGGCCCGCGCACCTGTCCGAGGTGATCGGGCAGGATCACCTTCTGGGCCCGGACGGGCCGCTCGGCGCTATGCTGGCCAATCGTGCGCTGTCCTCGGTGATCTTCTGGGGGCCGCCCGGGGTGGGCAAGACCACCATCGCGCGGCTGCTGGCGGCGGAAACCGACCTTGCCTTCGTTCAGATCAGCGCGATTTTCACCGGGGTGCCGGACCTGCGCAAGGTGTTCGAGGCCGCGCGGCTGCGGCGGCAGGGCGGGCAGGGGACGCTTCTGTTCGTGGACGAGATCCACCGGTTCAACAAGGCGCAACAGGACGGCTTTCTGCCCCATATGGAAGACGGGACCATCGTTCTGGTGGGCGCCACCACGGAAAACCCGTCCTTCGAGTTGAACGCGGCGGTCCTGAGCCGGGCACAGGTTCTGGTGCTGCACCGTCTGGACGCGGTGGCGCTGGAGGCGCTGTTGGCGCGGGCGGAGGCGCTGCTGGGCGTGAGCCTGCCGCTGGAGCCCGGGGCGCGGGCGGCGCTGATCGAGATGGCGGATGGGGATGGGCGGGCGCTCTTGAACCTGATCGAGCAGGTGGCGAGCTGGACGCCCGAAGCGCCGCTCGATGCCAAGGCGCTCGGGCAGCGGCTGAGCCAGCGGGCGGCGCAATACGACAAGTCGGGCGACGGGCATTACAACCTGATCTCGGCGCTGCACAAATCGGTGCGGGGATCGGACCCGGATGCGGCGCTCTACTGGCTGGCGCGGATGCTGACGGCCGGGGAGGACCCGCGGTACCTGATGCGGCGGATCACGCGGATGAGCGTGGAGGATATCGGGCTGGCCGACCCGCAGGCGCAGCGGCTGTGCCTGGATGCGTGGCAGACCTATGAGCGGCTGGGCAGTCCCGAAGGTGAGCTGGCGATCGCGCAGGCGGTGGTGTACCTGGCGCTCGCGCCCAAGTCGAACGCGGCCTATGTCGCCTACAAGGCGGCGATGAAGCAGGCGAAATCCAGCGGCTCGGCCCCGCCGCCCAAGCATATCCTGAACGCGCCCACGGCCCTGATGAAGGATCAGGGGTACGGCGCGGACTATGCCTATGACCACGATGCGGAGGATGGGTTTTCGGGGCAGAACTACTTTCCCGACGACATGGCGCGGCCGCGTTATTACGCGCCGGTGGAGCGCGGGTTCGAGCGCGACCTGGCCAAGCGGCTGGCCTATTTCGCCAAGCTGCGCGCCAAGAGGCAGAGTTGACAAGCCGCGCGCCAGGGCCGACAGAGCGGCCATGATATCCACCCTTCTCCAGGTTGCCCTCGGCGGCGCGGTCGGGGCCAGTTTGCGCTGGCTTCTGGGCGTTGGCGTTCTGCGTCTGACGGGGCCGACGGCGTTTCCGGTGGCGGTGCTGGGCGCGAACGTTCTGGGCAGTTTCCTGATGGGGGTGTTCGTGGTGATGGCGGCGAATCGGGGGCTGACGCACCTGTCGCCGCTGGTGATGACCGGGCTTCTGGGAGGGTTCACCACCTTCTCGGCCTTCTCGCTGGAAACGGTGACGTTGATCGAGCGCGGGCAGCTGGGCCTGGCGGCGGGCTATGTGCTGGCGTCGGTGGTGTTGTCGGTGGGCGGGCTTTGGACGGGGATGCATATGGCGCGGATGGTAGTGGCATGAGCGGTGTGCAGACCCTGACCGTGGGCGTGGACGAGGGGGATCAGCGGCTCGACCGCTGGCTGCGGCGGCGGTTTCCCCATCTGGGCCAGGGCCGGATCGAGAAGATGTGCCGCAAGGGCGAGCTGCGCGTGGATGGCGGGCGGGTGAAGCCCGCGACGCGCCTGCAGACCGGGCAGGCCGTGCGGGTGCCGCCCCTGCCGGAGCCGGGCGAGATCACGGCGCGGCCCGCGCGGGCGCGGATCTCGGATGCGGATCGCGAGATGCTGCAGGCCACGGTGATCTACCGCGACGCGGATATCCTGGCGCTGAACAAGCCCGCCGGGCTGCCGGTGCAGGGCGGCTCGGGGCAGGAGCGCCATATCGACGGGATGGCCGAGGCGCTGCAATTCGAGCTCGACGAGCCGCCGCGCCTGGTGCACCGGCTCGACAAGGACACGTCGGGCGTGCTGCTGATGGCGCGGACCCGGCGCAGCGCCGCGGCCCTGACGGCGGCGTTCCGGGCGCGCCAGACGCGCAAGATCTATTGGGCGGCGGTGGCCGGCGTGCCCCAGCCACAGCTGGGCACCGTGCGCTATGCCCTGATGAAGGCGCCGGGGCACGGCAAGCGCGGCGAGGGCGAGAAGATGCTCTGCATCGACCCCCGGCAGATGGACGCCCATCCGGACGCCAAGCGCGCGACGACGGATTACGCTGTGCTCTCGGCCCTGGGGCGGCGGGTGGCCTGGTGTGCGCTGGTGCCGATCACCGGGCGGACGCACCAGTTGCGCGCCCATATGGCCGAGCTGGGGCATCCGATCATCGGCGACGGCAAGTATGGCGGGTCGGGGCAGGAAAACCTGGGCGATGGCTGGGGCGCGCAGCTGGGCGGCGAGATGTCGAAGAAGCTGCATCTACATGCGCGACATCTGAGCCTGACGCACCCCGTCACCGGCGCGCGGCTGTCGCTGACCGCGCCGCTGCCGCCCCATATGGCGCGCACCTGGGAGGCGCTGGGCTGGGATGCGCGGGACGTGCCCGTGGACCCGTTCGAGGCGCTTGAATGACCCTGCGTCTGGTGGTGTTCGACGTGGACGGCACGCTGGTGGACAGCCAGCAGCAGATCCTTGCGGCGATGATCCAGGCGTTCGAGGGGATCGGCCTCGTGCCACCGGAGCCTGCGGCCATGCGCGCGATCATCGGGCTGTCCTTGCCCGTGGCCATGGCGCAGCTGGCGCCGGAGGTCGGGGCGCGGGACCATGATCGCCTTGCGGAGGGGTACAGGCAGGCCTTCGTGGCCCAGCGGGCCGCGGGCGGGGCGGAGGCGGATGCGCCGCTCTATCCCGGGGCGCTGGCGGCGTTGCGGGCGCTGGCCGAGCGGGACGACACGCTGCTCGGGGTGGCGACCGGCAAATCCCGCCGGGGTCTGGAGCTTCTGCTCGACTGCCACGATTTGCGGCCCTTTTTCATCACTTCGCAGGTGGCGGACGACCATCCGTCGAAACCGCATCCCTCGATGCTGTGGCAGGCCATGGCCGAGACCGGGGTCGATGCGGCGCAGGCGGTCATGCTGGGCGATACCGGGTTCGACATGGAGATGGCGCGCGCCGCCGGGGTCACGCCGCTGGGCGTCGGTTGGGGCTACCACGCGCCCGCGCGCCTGCGCGACCATGGCGCGGTTGAAGTCCTGGCGGATTTCGCCGAACTACCCACCGCGTTGGAGACGATCTGGAGGCAGGGATGAGCGGCTGGGCAGCGAAACGGTTCTGGAAAGAGACGGACATCGTCGAGGCCGGCACGGGGTTCGAGGTGCGGCTCGATGGGCGCAGCGTGCGGACGCCGCTCAAGACCCTGCTGGTGGTGCCGAGCCGCGGTTTCGCCGAACGCATCGCCGCCGAATGGGACGCGCAGGACGAGACGGTGAACCCGCAGTCGATGCCGTTTACCCGCGCGGCAAATGCTGCCCTGGACAAGGTGACGCCGCAGCACGCGGAGGTGGCCGAGATGCTCAGCGCCTATGGCGGCACGGACCTGCTGTGTTATCGCGCCACGGGGCCGGATACGCTGTGCGCGCGCCAGGCAGAGAGCTGGGATCCCCTGCTCGACTGGGCGGCGGAGCGGTACGGGGCGCGGCTGCGGGTGACTGCGGGGGTGTTGCCGGTGGACCAGGACGCCGACAGCCTGGCGCGCTTGTCGCAGGCGGTCGCGGCGTTCACCCCGTTCCAGCTGACCGGTTTTCACGACCTTGTGGCGATCTCGGGCTCCCTCGTTCTGGGGCTTGCGGTGGCCGAGGGCCGGATGAGCGCCGAGGCGGGTTTTGCCGCGTCGCGAATCGATGAAGAGTGGCAGATCTCCCAATGGGGTGACGACGAGGAAGAGGCCGAGCGCATTGCGGTGAAGCGCGCGGACTACCTGCGGGCGAAGGAAATCTTCGACCTTTCGTAACGTCACCTTGGTGCCGGGCGCGCTATGGCGACAAGAACTGTTTCCCGATCGGAAATTAACGTATCCGGTGCCGCCCTGGCGCAGGCCCGAATTCTGGCATGTTTCCCGTGCCTTGTCCGAAAAACGCGACCAATTTGAAAGCGCTTGTGTATTTCTTGGGCATTTCCCACGGCGCCGAAAGTGCTATCTGGTAAGGGAAGGGAATGTACCGCCGAACACTTGACGTTATTTTGGGGAAATGCCCAATTTGTGACGCTGGTGGGAGGGGTGTTCTCTCTCGTGACATGCAAACGGCCACAAAGGCCGACTTTGTCGGACATAACCGGCAAACCATCAGGAAGAGGATAAGATGAAGAAATCAGTTCTTTTTGGCGCTCTGGCGGCCGCTGGGCTTGCAGCGACCGGTGCCGCGGCAGATACGCTTGAAGAAGTTCAGGCGCGTGGTGCCGTGAACTGCGGGATCAGCACCGGCCTCGTGGGCTTCGCATCGCAGGACGCAAACGGCGAGTGGCAGGGCTTCGATGTGGCCGTGTGCCGTGCCGTGGCCGCCGCGGTCTTCGGTGACCCCACCGCCGTCAACTTCAACCCGGTCACCAACCAGGTCCGTTTCGAGGTTCTGAACTCCGGCGAGATCGACATGCTGGCCCGGAACACCACCTGGACCTTCTCGCGCGATGTCGACCTCAAGC
Organism: Dinoroseobacter sp. PD6; assembly: GCF_028807315.1. Classification (NCBI taxonomy): domain Bacteria; kingdom Pseudomonadati; phylum Pseudomonadota; class Alphaproteobacteria; order Rhodobacterales; family Roseobacteraceae; genus Dinoroseobacter; species Dinoroseobacter sp. PD6. The sequence continues at coordinate 28,506 of NZ_JARAMN010000015.1, forward strand.
TCGAGTTCACCGGGATCAACTATTACGACGGTCAGGGCTTCATGGTGCCCAAGGCGCTGGGCGTGAGCTCCGCCACCGAGCTGGACGGCGCCACGGTGTGCATCCAGAAGGGCACCACGACCGAGCTGAACCTTGCGGACTTCTTCCGCGCCAACAACATCTCCTTCGAGCCGGTGCCGATCTCCACCGCGTCGGAAGCGCAGCAGCAGTATCTGGCAGGGGCCTGTGACGTCTACACGACCGACGCCTCCGGCCTGGCCGCGACCCGCGCCTCCTTCGAGAGCCCGGACGAGCATGTGGTTCTGCCCGAGATCATCTCGAAAGAGCCGCTGGGCCCGCTGGTGCGCCACGGGGACAACGAGTGGGGCGACATCGTCCGCTGGACGCTCAACGCCCTGATCGCCGCCGAAGAGCTCGGCGTGACCTCCGCCAATGTGGCCGAGCTGGCCGCGGGCACCGACAACCCCGAGATCAACCGCCTGCTGGGCACCGAGGGTAACCTCGGCGAGCAGCTGGGCCTGTCGGCCGACTGGGCCGTCAATGTGATCAAGGCGGGTGGCAACTACGGCGAGATCTTCGAGACCCATATCGGGGAGAACACGCCGATCGGTCTGGCACGTGGGCTGAACGCCCAGTGGACCGAGGGTGGTCTGCTCTACGCACCGCCCTTCCGCTAAGCGGGGCACAGATTGGGCGCAGGATTTCCTGCGCCCTTTTTCGTTTACGATTACATCCGAGCAGGGCAGCGCAGTTCAAGCGCGATAAAAAGAACCCTGCCGCAACCACAGGGGCCTCAGATGACCACCTTCAGTGATCCGCCACCCGCGAGCGGGCCGCCAAACCAGCCCTTCAACCTGGGCATGTTGATCAATGATACCCGGTATCGAGGTTACACGTTTCAGTTCATCGCGCTCATCGCGCTGATCTTCTTCTTCGGCTGGCTTGTCAGCAACGCGATCTACAACCTCGCGGCCCTCGGCCAGGACATCAATTTCAGCTTCCTCGGACAGCCCGCGAGCTACGAGATCGACCAGACGCTGATCCCGTACACCTCGACCGACACCCATATGCGCGCGGCATTCGTCGGCTTGCTGAACACGCTGCTGGTGGCTTTCCTGGGCTGCATCACCGCAACGATCTTCGGCGTGCTGGCCGGGGTGCTGCGCCTGTCGAAGAACTGGCTCGTGGCCAAGGTGATGTCGGTCTATGTCGAGATTTTCCGCAACATCCCGGTGCTGATCTGGATCGTCATCATCTCGGCGGTGATGAGCCAGGCTTTGCCGCAACCGCGGGCATTCCGCGGCGAGGACGCCACCGCCACGATGGTTCTGTGGGACAGTGTGGCCTTCACCAATCGCGGGGTCTACATCCCGGCGCCGGTCTGGAACCCCGGCTCGGGCATCGTCGTGGCGGTGTTCTTGTTGTCGATCATCGGGATCTTCGTATTCCGGCGTTACGCCAAGAACCTGCTGTTCAACACCGGCAAGCTGCTGCCCGTGGGCCGCATCTCGCTGGCGATTTTCTTCGTTCCGACGCTCTTGGCCTTTTTCGTCATGGGGCGCCCCATCGGTCTCGACTACCCCGAACTGGGCGGGTTCAACTTCCGGGGGGGGATCAACATCCGCGGCACGCTGATCGCGCTGTGGTTCGCGCTGGCGCTTTATACCGGCGCCTTCATCGCGGAGAACGTGCGGGCGGGCATCCTGGCGGTCTCCAAGGGTCAGACAGAGGCGGCCGCCGCGCTCGGCATGCGGCCCAACCGGATCATGAGCCTGATCATCCTGCCGCAGGCGCTGCGGGTGATCATTCCGCCCGTGATCTCGCAATACCTGAACCTGACCAAGAACTCGTCCCTCGCGGCCGCAATCGGCTACATGGACCTGACGGGAACCCTGGGCGGCGTGACGCTCAACCAGACCGGGCGAAGTTTCGAATGCGTGTTGTTGCTGATGCTGTTCTACCTGCTGATCTCCCTGAGCATTTCGGCGCTGATGAACCTCTACAACAATGCCGTGAAGCTGAAGGAGCGTTGAGATGAGCGATACCCATGCAAGCGCCGCCTTCGTCCGCACCGAGGAAATCCCGCCGAGCCCGCCGCCGGTCTCGGAAGTCGGGATCGTCAACTGGCTGCGCAGCAACCTGTTTTATTCGATCCCGTCCTCGATCCTGACGCTGCTGACGGCGGCCTTCATCTATTGGCTGTCCTCGATCCTGATGCCCTGGATGTTCAACGGGGTCTGGGATGCAAATTCGATCCGTGATTGCCGGGAGATCCTGGACGGGGCGATCGGTGGCTGTTTCGCGGTCATCGCCGAACGCTGGCCGCAGCTGATCTTCGGCAACTACCCCAACGAGGAATACTGGCGCGCGGTGCTGGCCTTTGTCGGGCTGTTCGTCGCGTTGGCGCCGGTGCTGTTCTTCAAGCTGCCGCGCAAGATGCTGTGGTTCACGGGGCTGTTCCCGTTCATCGCCTACTGGCTGATCTGGGGCGGCTCCGCCTGGGTGTCGGTCATGGCGCTCGTGGGCGTTGTCGTGGGCTATGTCGCGTTCAAGGCGCTGGAGGAAAGATCGTTCTTCGGGGCGATCGTCGCGGCACTCTTTGCCACGCTGCTCTTCTGGATCTTCATCTCGCCGCTGGCGGTGAACGCCCTGTCCTCGGTCGTGGCACTGAGTCTGCCGCAGGTGGAAAGCCGCTTCATCGGCGGATTCATGATCAACTTCATTCTCGGAACCTCGGGCATCGCGCTGTCGCTGCCGCTGGGGATCGCCCTGGCACTGGGGCGGCAGTCGAACCTGCCGATCATCAAGGGCGTCTGCGTGGTCTTCATCGAGTTCATCCGCGGCGTGCCGTTGATCACCCTGCTGTTCGTGGCCTCGGTCATGCTGGCCTATTTCCTGCCGCCGGGCACGAGTTTCGACCTGGTGCTGCGCGTGATCATCATGATCACCCTCTTCGCCTCGGCCTATATCGCGGAAGCGATCCGGGGCGGGCTCGCGGCCTTGCCGCGGGGGCAGTACGAGGCGGGCGACAGCCTCGGCCTCGATTACTGGCAGTCCATGCGTCTGATCATCCTGCCGCAAGCGTTGAAGATCTCGATCCCGTCCATCGTGAATATCGCGATCGGGCTGTTCAAGGACACCACGCTGGTCTCGATCATCTCGATGTTCGACATGCTCGGCATGATCCAGGGGCCGATCCTGTCCTCGACGGAATGGTTCGGCGTCTACTGGGAGCTTCTGGGCTTCTTCGGGTTGCTGTTCTTCGTCTTCTGCTACGGCATTTCGCAATACTCGCAATGGTTGGAGCGTCAGCTCGCAACCGAACATCGCTAAGGAAAGGGCATTCATATGGCTATGACAGACCAGGCCCCGGCAATGACCGTCTCGGACGAGGTGGCCATCGAGATCGACAAGATGAACAAGTGGTACGGGCAATTCCACGTGCTGCGCGACATCAACCTGACGGTCTACCGAGGCGAGCGGATCGTGATCTGTGGGCCGTCGGGCTCGGGCAAATCCACGCTGATCCGGTGCATCAACGCATTGGAGGAGCATCAGGCGGGCTCGATCACCGTGGACGGCACGCTGTTGTCTTCGGACCTCAAGAACATCGACACGATCCGGTCCGAGGTCGGGATGTGCTTCCAGCACTTCAACCTCTTTCCGCATCTGACCATCCTGGAGAATTGCACCCTGGCGCCGATCTGGGTGCGCAAGACGCCCAAGAAGGAAGCCGAGGCCACGGCGATGCATTTCCTCGAGAAGGTGAAGATCCCGGACCAGGCCAACAAATATCCCGGGCAGCTGTCCGGCGGGCAGCAGCAGCGGGTGGCGATTGCCCGGTCGCTGTGCATGCGGCCGCGGATCATGCTCTTTGACGAGCCGACCTCGGCGCTCGATCCGGAGATGATCAAGGAAGTGCTCGATACCATGATCGAGTTGGCCGAAGAGGGCATGACCATGATCTGCGTGACCCACGAGATGGGCTTCGCGCGGCAGGTGGCGAACCGGGTGATCTTCATGGATGCCGGTCAGATCGTGGAGCAGAACGAGCCGGAGGAGTTCTTCGGCAACCCGCAATCGGATCGGACCAAGCTGTTCCTGAGCCAGATCCTCGGCCACTGAAGCACCGACATCGCGCGAAGGCCCCGGACCCCCGGGGCCTTTGTCATGTCCGGGTCACGCCGAGATCTGCGGGGATCACGAAAGACGCAAGGCGCCCCGTGTTCCATTCAAGGGCCGCCCATTCCGCGATGGGGAAGTGCAGCACCGTGGTCGCCCCGGTCGGGTACTGGGCGAAGCGCGGATGCTCGGGCCGGTCCGGTGTCAGGCGGCTGGCGAACTCGGCGATGCCCGGGTTATGGGCGATCATCAGGACCCGGTCCCCGGTTGCCTGCTGCAGGCGCGCCATCAGGGCCGCGCCTTCGGCGTGATAGAGTGCTCGGTCCAGCGTCACCTCGCCCGGCAGATCGAGGCGCCGCCAGGTTTCCCGGGTGCGCGCCGCGTCGGAGCACAACACTTCGTCCGGGACCAGGTCATTGTCGCGGATCCAGCGGCCCAGGGCCTCGGCCCCGCGCCGCCCGCGTCCGTTCAGGGGGCGGCTGTGGTCGTCGCGCCCGGGCTCGGCCCAGCTCGACTTGGCGTGTCGCATGAGAAGAAGTGTCTTCATTCCGGCCCCCGTTGCCTCCGCCTGTGAAAGCTCTGCATGTGGAAGGCCGATTGCGCCTCGGCCCGGCCGTAGGATCGGCTGAGGGGGCAGGCGCGGCGCACGGCGCATCCGCGCCCATGACAGTCGAGACCCGCGGGCGTGTCCAGAAACGATTTGCACAGGGGCACGTCATAGGCCTCCGGCGAGAGGGCGGAGACCGGGCAGGCGATGCGGCAGGGTTGGGATGAACACTCCGCGCAGGGGACGGGCGGCGGGGGTGGCAGGGTGAGGCGTTGTTTCAGCGCCAGCGCGCCCCGGTAGCTGATCATCAGCCCCGCCGTATCATGCACGAGCAGCCCGACCGGCGAGATATGCGCCCGGCCCGATTCGCGCGCCCAGCGGATGAAGGGGCGCCAGGGCGGGCCGCCGAAGGGGAAGAGCGCCTTTGCGCCGAGGTCGCAGGCCCACTGGCCGATCACGCGCCGGGACCAGCGGTCGAGCGGGTCGGCGCAAGCCTCCTGCGCCTCCGGGCTGGCGCGGAAGGCGGCCCAGAAGCCCGGCTCGCGCGGCCCGAGCAGGATCATGGTTTGCGTGCCCGCCGGCACATCCGGGTCGCCCTCAGGATGCCAGGCGCCGAACACGGCCAGGTGGCGCGCCGCGGCGGCGGCCTCCAGCCCAGCAAAGTCCGTGGCCTCAGCCCCGGCGGATGATCGAGCCGGCGCCATGTTCGGTAAACAGCTCCAGAAGGCAGGCATTGGGCGCACGACCGTCGAGAATCACCGCCGCGCGCACGCCGCCCCTGATCGCCGTAACGCAGGTCTCGGTCTTGGGGATCATGCCCCCGGCGATGACGCCTGCGGCGGTCATCTCCTCGATATTCTCCACGGTCAGTTCGGTCACGACCTTACCTTGCGCATCCTTCACCCCGGACACATCCGTCAGCAGCAAGAGCCGGTCAGCCTTGAGCGCGGCGGCGATGGCGCCTGCAGCCGTGTCGCCATTGATGTTGAAGGTTTCGCCCTCGCGCCCGGTGCCGATCGGGGCGATCACCGGGATGATCTCGGACCGGACGAGTTGCAGCAAGGTGTCCGGCGTCACCTCCACCGGTTCGCCGACGAAGCCGAGCGCCGGGTCCGCCGGGTCGCAGACGATGAGGTTGGCATCCTTTCCGCTGAGCCCGATGGCGCGCCCGCCCTCGCGGTTGATCGCCTGCACGATGCGCTTGTTCACCAGGCCCGACAGGACCATTTCGACCACCTCGATCGTCGCGGCATCGGTCACCCGCTTGCCGTTCACGAAATCCGACTTGATGTCGAGCTTGGCCAGCATGGCGTTGATCATCGGCCCGCCGCCATGGACGATCACCGGGTTCACCCCGACCTGGCGCATCAGCACGATGTCGCGGGCAAAGCTCGCCATCGCCTCGGCATCGCCCATGGCATGGCCGCCGAACTTGATCACGACGATCGCGTCATCGTAGCGGCGCAGGAAGGGGACGGCTTCGGAAAGGGTGCGCGCGGTGGCGATCCAGTCGCTTTTCATCGGTCTCGTTTTCATCTTGGGCCCGGTCTGGTGTGGTCACGCCTGTTACCTGTTTCCCGGCAGCGTGCCAAGGCGTAGGCTGCGCGGGAAAGGTCCAGCCCCATGAGTCGTCAACGTACTCTCGTTCTGACCGGTGCCAGTCGCGGTATCGGCCACGCCACCGTGAAGAAGTTCAGCGCGGAGGGGTGGCGGGTTCTGTCCTGCTCCCGCCAGCCCTTCGATGCGCGGTGCCCATGGCCCGGCGGAGAGGACAATCATATTCAGGTCGATCTCGCCGACCCGCACAACACGATGGAGGCGATCTCGGTCATTCGCGACAAGGTGGGCGGCTGTCTCGATGCGCTGGTGAACAATGCAGGTATCTCGCCCAAGGGGGCGGGCGGCGCGCGGCTGAGCACGCTGGACACGGACCTGCGGACCTGGGGGCAGGTGTTCCACGTCAATTTCTTCGCCTCGGTGGTGCTGGCGCGGGGGCTGAAGGACGAGTTGGCCGCCGCGGGCGGGGCGGTGGTGAACGTCACCTCAATCGCCGGTACCCGGGTGCACCCCTTCGCCGGGGCGGCCTATGCCACGTCCAAGGCTGCGCTCAAGGCGCTGACGCGAGAGATGGCCCATGATTTCGGCCCGCTCGGCGTGCGCGTGAATGCCATCGCGCCGGGGGAGGTCGAAACCTCGATCCTGTCGCCGGGGACGGACAGGATCGTCGAGAAGCTGCCCCTGCGGCGGCTCGGGCAACCCTCCGAGGTGGCCGAGGCGATCTATTTCCTGTGCTCGGAGCGGAGCAGCTACATCTCCGGCACGGAGATCGAGGTCAATGGCGGCCAGCACGTCTGAGGGCGGGCCGGTATCTGATCACGGGCCAGTTCCCAACCCCGGGGGTGTTTCCCGACCCGAGCCTACACCAGCCCGGCGACGGTGGCGCGCAGGGTCTCGATCCCGTCGCCCTTGGCCGAGCTGGTCAGCAGAAGCTCGGGGAAGGCCGCGGGGTGCCTGGCAAGCTCCTTGCGGACCTGGGCGAGGGTCTTGTCCTGCTCGGCCGTCTTGATCTTGTCCGCCTTGGTCAGCACCACCTGGAAGGTGACCGCGGCGGTGTCGAGCAGGGACATGATCTCGTGATCGACCGCCTTGATCCCGTGCCGCGCGTCGATCAGCACGAAGGCGCGGCGCAGGGTGGGCCGCCCGGTCAGGTAGGCCTTGAGCAGGGCCTGCCATTTCTGCACCACCGCCACGGGCGCCTCGGCAAAGCCGTAGCCGGGCACATCCACAAGGTAGCGATCCTCGCCGAGGCAGAAATAGTTGATCTCCTGGGTGCGACCGGGCGTGTTGGAGGTGCGCGCCAGCGCCTTGCGCCCGGTCAGCGCGTTGATCAGGGAGGATTTGCCCACGTTCGAGCGGCCTGCGAAGCAGACCTCCAGCCGGTCCGCCGGGGGCAGGCCGGACATGGCCACAACGCCCTTGAGGAAGGTGACCTCGCCCGCAAACAGCTTGCGCCCCGCCTCAAGGCTTTGCGCGTCGGGCTCGGGGCTGAGGGGGAAGGGCAGGGCGGTCATGGCAGGACCCGCAGCTCTGCGCCGAGGGGCACCTCGCCGTCGCGGGTGACCACCGCATAGACGCCGAAATTGCGGTGTCCCCAGCCGGTCTCAAGCGCGGCGAGCGTGTCGGCGTCGCGGCGCCCCGTCTCCGGGTTGGCCATGGTTGCAGTGCACCGCGCGATAGGCTCGGTAACTTCCAGTTCCGCCGTGCCAAGGGCAATGCGCCGCCCGACCCATTCGAGTTCTTCCCACAGGGCGGGCCCGTCGAGCCAGATATTGCCCCGCCAGCGCAGGGGGGACAGCTCGCGGCCGAGCTTCTGGCTCACGGCACGATGAGAGGCGAGGTTGCACAGGCTGATGGTGGGCTCCGGCGTGTCGGTGAAGCCGCGCGCATCGTTGCGCAGCACGGCCACGGGTTGGGCGCGGTCCGCGGGGACCAGCGGTTCGACCCAGGCGAGGAAGGCGTCCGCCTCCCGGTCCGGCGCGACGTCCAGGTCCGGACGGTCCGGGTGGGTCAGCGTGACGGTCTGCCCATCGGGATGCAGCCGGGCGCGGATCGCCGCCAGCGCCGGTGCCTTCGCGACGCGCGCGAAATTCGCGCAGGGCGACCAGCCCTCGGGATTGGGCTTTGCCGCATCGTGCAGCACCGCCCAGAGCCGGTCGCCGGGCAGGGTGCCGCCCCGGGACAGGGTCGCCGTTTCCAACGCCTCGGCCCCGTGGGACTTGATCGGGTGGCGCCAAATCGCGGCGACGGTGCCGGTCACTTGTCCTCCGAGGGCTTCTTCTTCTTGAAGCTGGCCACGATGTTGCCGAAGAGGTCGGGTTTGTACCCGTGGCGCCGCATGATGAAATACTGTTGGGCGAAGGTGATGACGTTGTTCGCGATCCAGTAGACGATCAGGCCGCTGGCGAAGGTGCCAAGCATGAACATGAACACCCAGGGCAGCCAGGCGAAGATCATCGCCTGGGTCGGGTCCGTGGGCGCCGGGTTCAGCTTCTGCTGGAGCCACATGGAAATCCCCAGCAGCAGCGGCAGGATCCCGATGAAGATCAGCGCCAGGATCGAGCCGGGCTCGGGCGAGGCGAAGGGCAGCAGGCCGAACAGGTTCATGATCGAGGTCGGGTCGGGCGCCGACAGGTCCTGAAACGGGCCGAAGAACGGGGCGTGACGCAGCTCGATCGTGACGAAGATCACCTTGTAGAGCGAGAAGAAGATCGGGATCTGGAGCAGGATCGGCAGACAGCCCGCGGCGGGGTTCACCTTTTCCTTCTTGTAGAGCTCCATCATCGCAACCTGGAGCTTCTGGCGGTCATCGCCCGCCTTCTCCTTCAGCTTCTCCATCTCGGGCTGCAACTCTTTCATGCGCGCCATGGAGACATAGGACTTCCAGGCCAGCGGCAGCAAAAGCGCCTTGATCAGCAGGGTCAGGACGATGATCGCGACGCCCATGTTGCCAATCAGAAGGTTCAACTCGTGCAGAACGAAGAAGATCGGCTTGGTCAGGAAGTAGAACCAGCCCCAGTCGATGCTGTCGATGAAGCCTTCGATGCCCAGCTCGCGCTCGTAGCCGCGGATGGCTTCCCACTCCTTGGCCCCGGCAAAGAGCCGGGTCTCGACCGTCACGGTCTGTCCCCCGGGCACGGTTTGCGTCGGCAGGCGGGTCTCGGTCTGGTAGATGTCGGCGTTGCCCACGTATTTCGCCACGGAGGTGAAGGGCTGCCCGGGCGTCGGGATGAGGGTGGTCATCCAGTTCTTGTCGGTAAAGCCGATCCAGCCGTTCTGCTCGACCTGCTCGACCTCGGCCCGGGCGCCTTCCCGTTCGACGAAATCGTAGTCGAGCATGTCGTCATAGTCGGATTCGATCAGGCTGCCATCGGCCATGGCCACCACGCCCTCGTGCAGCACGAAGAAGTTGATCGTGTCGGGCTCGCCGTGCCGCGCGATGATGCCGTAGGGCTGCATCCGCTTGTCGGTTTCGGTGGTGTTCTCGACGCTCTGGGTCACCGTGAACATGAAATCATCGTCCACCGCGAGGGTGCGGCGGAAAATCAGGCCGTTGCCGTTCTCCCAGCGCAGCACCACGGGGGTGTCCACCGTCAGGGTGTCGCCGCTTTCCACGGTCCAGAGGGTGTTGGCACCCGGCACATCGTCAAAGGACAGGGTGCCGGCCGGGGCCCAGCCATAGAGCGCATAGTAGGCTCCGGGCGCGTCCACCGGAGACAGCAGGCGCACGATCGGCGAGTCCGGCTCCAGGGTTTCGTTGTAGTTCCTCAGGGACAGGTCATCTATCCGCCCCCCGAGAAGAGAGATCGACCCCTCCAGCGCAGGGGTGTCGATCTGGACCCGCGGGGCGTTCTCGGTCGGGGTCGCGGCTGTTTGCGGGGCGGCACCCGGGGCGGCTTCGGTCACGGCGGCAGGCGGTGTCAGGGCGACATCGGCCGTCTCGCCCGATTGCGTGATCTGGGTCGGCGCGTTGGGGTCGGTCACCGGCTCTTCCGGTGGGAAAAGAAGGAACCAGACAAGGATCACCAGAAAGCTGAGCGCCGTGGCGAGAATGAGGTTCTTGTTCTGGTCGTCCATGTGAAGCCCGCACCTTCTACCGTTGGGATAGGGGGGTTCAACCGAGTGGACCGAAAAAGGTCAAGTCATTTTCCCGAATGTGACCACCCGGGGGGTGGCGACACGCCCGGAATGCCGCGGCTCAAGCGCCGCGTTGGCGTTCGATCCGGGGCGTGGGGGCGCGTTTGCGCTCATGCTCGGCCAGCCAGGCAAAGGTGTCCTCGAAGGGCATTGGCCGCGCGATCCCGAACCCCTGTACGTGCTGGCAGCCGAGCTGGGCGAGGATCGAGTGTTCACCGATGGTCTCGACACCTTCGGCCAGCGACTCCACCTGGAGTTGCTGCGCCATTGTCAGGATGGCGGCGACCATGCGCTGCTGCTCCCCATCCTTGTCGATATGGGTGACGAAGGACCGGTCGATCTTGATGCGGCTGGTCTTGAAGCGTTTGATCGCACTGATGGAGGCATGGCCGGTGCCGAAATCGTCGAGGTCGATGCCGCAGCCAAGCTCCCCCAGCGCCTTGATATTGCGAAGAACTATGTCGTCATCGGTCTCGGTGATGACGGTCTCGAGGATTTCCACCGACAGCCGATCTGCCGTCAGGCCGAACCGGTCCAGCTCCCATTTCACCTTGTCGATCAGGTGGGGATTGCGCAACTCGAGCCCCGCGAAATTGACACCGATGGAGGGGATCACGAAGCCGCCCCGCTCCCATGCGACGAGGGCTTTCAGCCCCTGGTAGAGCATGACCTCGCTCAGGCGTTCAGTACGTCCGGAGGCTTCGATGGCCGGCAGAAACTCCGCCGGGGACACGATGCCGCGGCTGGGGTGGTCCCACCGAGCCAGCGCCTCGAAGCCCGTGACCTGCCCGGTTTCAGTGGAGACCTGAGGCTGGAACCAGGCAACGATTTCGCCGTTCTCCAGAGCCTTGGCCAGATCTTCGGCCAACTCGTGGCTGGCGCGAATCTCCGTCTGCATCTCGGCCGAGAACAGCCGCAGGGCACCGGCCCCCTGGGAACGGGCTTCGACCATGGCGCGCTCCGCGGCGACAAGCAGGCTGGCAGCCGTCGGTTCGGGTGATTTGCTGGCAAGCGCAATCCCGACCGAGGCGCTGACATAAGCGGTGAGCCCGTGCAGCACCAGCGGCTCGCTGAGGGCGCGCTGGATGCGGTCGGCGATCGACAGGGTGGAGTCGAGCGTCATGCCTTCGGATGGTCCGAGGTAGAGCGCGAAGGCGTCCGCATCGAGCCGCACCACGAGGTCGTTGTCGCGCACTGCGCTGCGCAGGCGATTCGCGGTCTGGCGCAGAACCTCGTCCGCAGCCTCACGTCCCCAGCGTTCATTGAAACTGTGAAAGTCGTCGAGGTCGATGACCATGCACGCCGCGGTCCGGGTACTGGCCCCGGGTGTGGCGAAGTACTTGTCCAGCACCTCCAGCAACGCGGCGCGGCAGGGCAGGCCCGTCAGTCCGTCGCGCCCGCCCTTTGGAGAGGTGACCACATCGAAGGCCCTGATCGCCAGAACCAGGAAAGGGATGAGCGTGCTGGCACCGATCAGCCAACGGATGTCCCGCGTCGAGTAGGACAGGGCCACGAAGAGCGGGATGAACCCGGCCAGCAATGCGGGGTCGCGGAACAACTGCTTGCCGGTGGATCGGAAGAAATCGAGAAATCGTGAAACCAACACGCCACTGCCTCTTGCTGCGCGCGCCGCATGCCGGGCGCTCGCCATCAGGCTAGGGGATCACCATGCGCAGACCATTAACGGGGTGGATCAATCTACTTCGGATTTTCCGAAAATGCGTCCGCAAGCCCGAGCCCGGCAAAGTCGAACAGGTTCGGGTCGAGCATGTGAGACGGGCGGATATTGGTCAGCGCCTTGAACATGACCTGGCGCCGTCCGGGGGAGTTCGCCTCCCACCCATCCAGAAGGGCCTTGACCTGCTGGCGTTGCAGGCCGTCCTGGCTGCCGCAGAGGTCGCAGGGAATGATCGGGTAGTCGAGGGCCTTGGCGAAGCGCGCGCAGTCGGCCTCTGCCACATGGGCGAGGGGCCGGAGCACGAACAGATCGCCCTCTTCGTTGACCAGTTTCGGTGGCATGGTCGCAAGGCGTCCGCCGTGGAAGAGGTTCATGAAAAATGTCTCTAGAATGTCGTCCCGGTGATGCCCCAGCACCACGGCCGAACACCCCTCCTCCCGCGCGATCCGATATAGGTTGCCCCGACGCAACCGCGAGCAGAGCGCGCAATAGGTCCGCCCCGCGGGCACCTTGTCCATCACGATGGAATAGGTGTCCTGGTACTCGATCCGATGCGGCACGCCCATGCGCTCCAGGAACTCCGGCAGCACCGTCGCCGGAAACCCTGGCTGCCCCTGGTCGAGATTGCAGGCCAGGATCTCCACCGGCAGCAACCCGCGCCATTGCAGCTCGGTCAGAGCCGCGAGCAGGGTGTAGCTGTCCTTGCCGCCGGAAAGGCATACCAGCCAACGCGGCTTCGTCCCCTCGCGGGCCTCGCGCTCGACCATGCCGTAAAGGTCGATCGCCTCCCGGACATTGCGGATGATCCGCTTGCGCAGCTTCTTGAACTCGGTCGTGCCGGGCGCGTTGTGAAACAGCGGGTGAATGTCGGCGTCGTCGAGCATCTGATCCCTCCGGATTGGCTGTTGCCGGGATAGGGGAGGGAGGCGGGGTGCGTCAATCGCCGGTGGGCGAAAGCGGCTGGATCACCAGCGTTGTCGCAGCTGCGGGGAGGAACCGGGCGGCGCATAATTGGTCTTGTGATGGTCGGGCCGCCACGGTAAGCAACCGCCGTTGCCTCAATAGCTCAGCTGGTAGAGCAGGTCCTTCGTAAGGACAAGGTCGGGGGTTCGAGTCCCTCTTGAGGCACCACGTATCTCAATCCGGCACGTCATCTACGCCCGTCCCGCCCCAAGGGTGGCAGCGCAGGATGCGGCGCAGGGCGAGCCAGCCGCCCTTCACACCGCCATGTTTGCGCAAAGCCTCCATCGCGTAGGCCGAACAGGTGGGATCGTAGCGGCAGTTGAACCCGACCCAGGGCGAAAAGATCAGCCGGTAGGCCCGCACGGGCAGGGACAGGAGCCAGGCCAGCGGGCTCATGACGGGCGCCCCTTGCCGTGGATCCGGGCGAGGGCAGCGGCGAGGTCCGCGCGCAGCAGGGTGAAATCCCGCTCCGCCGTGACCGCCTTGCGCCCGATCAGCACGTAATCCCAGCCGTCCCGGCCGTGAGTGGGCAGCTCCAGGCGGGCGATCTCGCGCAGCCGCCGCTTGGCGCGGTTGCGCGCGACCGCGTTGCCGACCTTTTTCGAGCAGGTGAAGCCGATGCGGATGCCCGTCGCGGGCTCGTCCGGCGCCCGGCGGCGCGCCTGCAACAGGAAAGCCGGCGCGGACTGGCGCCGGGCTCGGGCGGCGCGCAGGAAATCCGCGCGTTTGGTCAAAACACAAAGCGCCGCCTGCGAAGATGCGGGCGGCGGGGAGGGGGCCATCTCGGCCCCGGTCGCGGCTTGTGCGGGCGCTGTCGTCATAGCCCGAAGGCCAGCGGCAGAGCTCAGGCGCTCAGCGACTTGCGACCGCGGGCGCGGCGGGCGTTCAGGATCTTGCGGCCGGCCTTGGTGGCCATGCGCGCGCGGAACCCGTGGCGACGCTTGCGAACCAGGTTCGACGGCTGGAACGTACGCTTCATCGTGTCTCTCCTTCGGTTGGCCCGCCGCCCGGACGGCGGTTGGACCCGAAAATTTCAGAACCCGCCTATACGAGGCGCGGGCCGTTCATGTCAACGCGTATGAAGCGTTCTGCCCTTTTCCCGGTGGCCTTGCAGCGCGCAGGCCGGTGGAAAAGTGGCGGACCGAGGAGGATTCGAACCCCCGACCCCTTGATTCGTAGTCAAGTACTCTATCCAGCTGAGCTATCGGTCCGTGAGGGTGGTGACTAGCGCCCCGGTCCTGCCTTTGCAAGCCGGTTTTTCGTCATTCCGCCGCGGCGTCGAGGATGGCGGAGTTGCGTGGCAGCCGCAGGGCGAACTCCGTACCGCTCTCGTCCGAGCGCACCAGGTCGAGCGCGCCGCCATGGCCGCGCACCAGCTCGGCCGCGATCACGAGGCCCAGGCCCGTACCGCCCTTGCGCACCCCGCCCTGGAAGGCGGTGAACAGATTGTCGCGGGCCTTGGGGGGCAGGCCGGGGCCACTGTCGCGGATGCAGACCACCCATTCGGCATCCTCTTCGCGCGCCGCGACGCAGATCTCACCGGGCTGGCCGGTCGCCTCGATCGCCTGGCGGGCATTGCGCACGAGGTTGGTGATCACGCGGTAGAGCTGCTCGCTGTCGGCCCGGATCATCAGCCCCGGCGGGATTTCGGCGCGCAGCACGATCTCGCTCGGGTCGCAGGCCAATGCCTCGCTGTCGAGCACGTCGTCGATCAGAGGGGCGAGGTTGAAGCGCGACAGGGTAGGCGGCAGCTCTTCGGCCTTGCCGAAGGCCAGGGTGCCCTCGCAGAGATTGACCGCCCGGCTGATGGAGCGGACGAGCTTCGGCGCGGCCTTCTGCACGGTGGGGTCTTCGGAGCGTTCCATCCGGTCCGCGAGCAGCTGTGCGACGGTCAGCACATTGCGCAGATCATGGCTGATCTTGGCCACCGCAGAGCCGAGCTGCGCCAGCCGGTCCTTCTGCTTGAGCGCCGTGGTCAACTGGGTCTGCAATGATTGCAGGGCGGCCTCGGCATCGCGCAGCTCCCGCACGCCCGCATCGGGAATGATGATCCGGCGCGCATCCTCCGGCGCCTCGGCATAGGCGGTCATGTGGTCCACCACCCGCCGCATGGGTTTGACCAGGAACCGCCGCACCGCAAGAAACAGCAGCGCCGCGGTGAAGATCGAGATCACCGCCGACAGGATCAGGATGCGGATGCCGTAATCGATCAGGGCGGCGCGCAGGGGGCCCGTGGGCATGGTGATCTCGATCACCTCACCGGCGCCGCGCACCGGGTTGCCGATCACCCGGATCACCTGGTCCTCGGTCATCACGATGTTCCACAGCGCATCGCGGATCAGCTCATAGGCGGACGGGTCGCGCAGATCATAGGTGCCGTAGATTTCCGGCGGCATGGGACGCGACAGGATCAGCTGCCGCACTTCGTCCCGTCGCAACACCACGTTGAACACCTCGGCATTGGCTAGAAGTTCCGCCTCCAGCTCTGGCGCGACCATGTCGTCGGGCGTCGCCAGCAGGGCGAGGGAGGCGATCTGCGCCCGTTCCAGCCGGTCCAGCAGGTAATCCTCGCGAAACCGCGCGACCGAGGGCACGAAGATGAGCACCTCGGCCAGCATCACGAAGATGATGGTCAGCACCAGGAACCGTCCGGACAGCGAATTCACGTGGGTCGCTCCTTTCTGATCCCTGACATACGCCTGTCAGAACTTCTGGACAATGCGTACGATCCGCTTGACCAGAGCGCTCTCGAACAGCCGGGGGGAGAAATAGGCCCCCGCCGCGCGCTTGTTGATTTCGCCCAGGGTTGGGTAGGGCGCGATCATGTTGGCAACCGCGCTCATCTTGTGCTTGTTGGCGATGGCATAGGCCCAGAGGCCGATCAACTCGCCGGCCTCGGCACCGACGATGGAGGCCCCGATCGGGCGGCCCTTGACCACCATCACCTTGATCAGGCCGGTGGTCTTGCCCGACGCGATGGCGCGGTCGTTCTCGTCATATTCGAACCGGGCGACCTCGAGGGCGGCGCCGTGCTTCTCGCGCGCCTGTGCCTCGGTCAGGCCGACCTGCGCGATCTCGGGGTCCGTATAGGTGGCCCAAGGCACATGGTCGTCGCGGGTTTTCGCGGGCAGGCCGAGCACCAGCTGCCGGATCAGGATGCCCGCGTGATACCCCGCCACATGGGTGAACTGCAGCGGCCCGGCCACGTCGCCCGCGCCGTAGATGCGCTTGTTGGTGGTCCGCAGCGAGGCATCCACCTTCAACCCGCGGCGGTCATGGTCGACCTTCGCCGCCTCCAGGTTCAGCTTGTCGAGGTTCGGCGTGCGCCCCACGGCCATCAGGAGGTGGGTGCCGGTGACGCTTTGGCCATTGGCGGTCTCGACCGTAATCGCGCCGCCCTTGCCCGAGATGTTCGAGGCCTGCGCGCCTTCGATGATCTCGATCCCCTCGCCGCGCAGCCGTTCCAGCGCGATGGCGGCAAGTTCCGGGTCATCCTTGCCAAGCGCCTGCGCGCCCTCCAGCACCGTGACCTTGCAGCCGAGCCGCACATGGGCCTGGGCCATTTCCATCCCGATCGGGCCACCGCCGATGATGATCAGGTGCTCGGGCTTCTCGCGCAGGTCGAAGATCGTCTCGTTGGTGTAATAGGGCACGTCCTCGACACCTGGAATCGGCGGCACGAAGGGGCGGGATCCGGTGGCGATGACGAAGCGGCGCGCCGTGATGACCGTGTCACCCGCCTGAAGCTCGGTTTCCGAGATGAAGGAGGCGTATTCACGGATCACCGTGCAGCCGAGGCCCTCGAAGCGTTCCTGGCTGTCCACCGGGGCGATGGTGTCGATGACGCGGCGCACATGTTCCTTGGCGGCGGCGTAGTCGATCACCGGCTCCGCGGGCGCGACGCCGAAGCCGCCGGTGCGCACGATATGGGCCTGCTTGCCTGCGGCGATCAACGCCTTGGAGGGCACGCAGCCGAAGTTCAGGCAGTCGCCCCCCATCAGGTGGCCTTCGATCAGGACGACCCGCGCCCCCATCTGGACGGCCCCTGCGGCGACGGACAACCCGCCGGAGCCCGCGCCGATCACGCAGATATCGGTTTCAATTCGGTTGGTCATGGGATCAGGCGCCTTTGGTCTTGCGGAAATACTTCAGGAGAATGGGCAGCAGGGCGAGCGCCGAAAGCCCGAGAATGGGGCCGAGGATATGGGGCTCGAAAATGATGCCGAGGTTCGGGGTTTCGCCGCGGGCGAAGACCTCGCCCAAGCCCGCGCCGACCCAAGTGTAGACGGCGGTGCCGGGGATGATCCCGAAAAAGGTCGTGAAGACGAAGTTGCGTAGCTTCACCCCCACCAGCGCGGGCAGCAGGTTGGCGACGAAGAACGGGATCGCGGGCACGAGGCGCATCAGGAACAGCACGCTGATCTCGTTTTCCGCAAGCCCGGCCTTGAGCTGTTTCACGCGGCCCTCCGAGGCGTCCATCTTCGCGGCGAGCCGTTCCCCCAGGCCCCAGCGGGCGGCGAGAAAGATGATCGTCGCGCCAATGGTGGCGGCAAACACCGTCAGCAAGGTACCCGTGCCCAGCCCGAAGAGGAACCCGCCGGTCAGGGTGGTGATGGTCGCCCCGGGCAGGGAGAACGCCACAACCGCGATGTAGACGGCCAGGTAAACCCCTATGGTCAGGCCGAAATTCGCATCGCGAAAGGCGATCAGCGCCTCGCGGTTCTCGGCCAGCGCCTGGAAGCTCAGCGTGTCCCTGAGGGTGAAGGCGCCAATGGCGGCAATGGCGGCGATACCGGCGATGGGCACCCAGCGGGGCAGCGCGGCTTTGCGGTTTTCATCCATAATCGACATCCCGGGGGTCCTTTGCATGTGGGGCTGTTGTCCCATGAATTGAGCCTGAATGCGCGTCACTGTTAGGTCGATCACGCCCGGTTGATCCGGGGTGAGGATTTCGCACCGTTTGCAACAAGCGGCTCCGAAAACTGTAACCTTTGGGCAAGGCCGGGCAGGGTTTGTTACAATCTGGACAGGGCGACGGCCCGATCCTACCGTACATGTTGTGCCGGTTTGAGGTGTGTCATGCGAATTTCGGGTCTTCCTTGTGCGGTCGTCGTCTTGCTCTGTCTCGGGACCGCGCCGGTTCTGGCGCAAGGGACTGGCAGCGAAATCTTGCTGAAGCTCCTTCAGTCGCAAACGAAGGCCCCCGAAACACCCGATGAGAAGGCCGCTCGAGAGGCCGAACATGCGGCTTACCTCACCGATTTGCAGACCTGGCTGGCCTATTACGGGTTTTACACCGGTCGCGTGGACGGGATCGCCGGTCCGGCCACCCAACATGCGTTGACCGAGGCGCTGGCTTATGTGCACCGCGGCCCGATCCCGGTCGAGGCGTTGGGTCTTGCGCACCGCCGCCAGTCCCTGACCTTCCTCGAGCGTACCTATGCGGCACGGGAAACCGTGGATCCTGATGCGCTGGACGCGGTTGGTCGGGCGCGGTTGGCGGAGGCGGGGCCGAAGTTCTGGTTGCGCGAAGCGCTAAGCCCGCCTCCGGAGCGCCTCGGTATCCGGACATCGCGGGAGCAGGATCGCTGCGGTGCGTGGCAGAATGCAGCGCTTCTGAACACGCAAATCGACCTCAAACAGCGTCTTTATCTGCCGGGGGCAGAGTATGTGCGCGTGATCGGCCGCGGGCCGATCACAATGGACTTCAGGCCGTCACGGTTGAACGTCGAGATCGACCATTGGGATACGGTGGTCGCGCTGAGCTGTAGCTAGGAGCGTTACCCGGACCCCTAGAAGTCGACCTCGACGCCCGGCAGGTTCAGCGCCTTGACCAGTTCGCGCAGCTCCTGACGCGCGGCGACGTTGGACATGTTCAGCTTGTCGATCCCGATGTCGCGCAGATCCAGCAGGGTCAGCCCCCGGGGAAACAGCTCGCGGAAGATCACCCGCTCCGAGAAACCCGGAATGACCCGGCAGCCGATCCGCTTGCTCAGGTCCTTCAGCGCGTCGCCGATCTTCTTCTTGTTGTGCATGTACTGGGTGCCCAGCCGGTTTCGCAGCACCACCCATTCGATCGGCGGCAGGCCCGCGCGCGCCCGCAATTGCCGCGCATCCCACACCATCTCGGAATAGACCGAGGGCCCGAGCACCTTGTTGGTGGTCGGATCGATCCGCGCCAGCATGTCAAAATCCACATAGCTGTCGTTCAGCGGCGTGATCAGCGTATCGGCGAGCGAATGGGCGACCTGGCTCAGCCGGGTATGGGAGCCGGGACAGTCGATCACCACGAAATCGCATTCCTCTTCGAGCGACGAGACCGCAGCGCTCAGCCGGTAATCCCACACGTTCTCGCCCTCCGGCAGGCTCGCCGGGTCGATCTGCGGCAACTCGATCAGTTCCGGCGTGGGCAGGGCGATCCCCTCCCGCTCGCAGGAGGCCTTGCGGTTCTCCAGGTAGCGGCCGAAGCTGCGCTGCCGCAGGTCGAGGTCGAGCCCGCCCACCCGGTGACCCATCCGCGCCAGGGCGGTGGCCACATGCATGCAGGTGCTGGACTTGCCCGATCCGCCCTTCTCGTTGCCGAAAACGATGATATGTGCCACTGCGCGCCCTTTCTGCGACCGGTCCTTGTCCCCGCCGGTTGGCCGGGACAGTACAAAGCTGCTCCCCGCATTGGAATCCCAAAACGGCGACAATCGGCTCAAATCCAAGCCATTGCAGATGTTCATCGCAGGAAGGGCTTTGTGTTTGGTTAACGCGCGCCCCGCTGCCGACGCGCCGTTTCGGGATATCCCTCCCCCTGGGGAGCCGGTAGGCTCGTCGCCAAACACAACACGGAGGATCCCCCAATGCCCAACCTGACACGCCGCGCCCTTGGCCGCGCCGCCCTCGCCCTATCGCTCCCGGCCGCGCTGCTGTCCAGTGCCGTGCAGGCCGCAGGCCCCGGGGGCATGGCCACACCCGGGCTGGTCGAGATGCCGCTTGGGGCGTACCGAATCACGGCGCTCCTCGACGGGATGGCGCCTCTGGGACGGCCTTTCTTCTTCGGCCCCGACGAAGGGGCGATCGACGCCAAGCTGGCGGAGATGGGCCTGGGCCCTGACCTGCTGCCCGCGCCTGTCACGGCCTATCTCCTGCGCTCCGACGACCGCACGATCCTGATCGATGCCGGCATGGGGGAGGTCGATCTGCTCGGCCCGGGCTTCGGGCGCGTGGCCGCGGCGCTGGGCGCGGCGGGCGTGGCGCCGGGCGATGTGGACACGGTGATCCTGACCCACGCGCATCCCGACCATCTGGGCGGTCTTGTTGCGGACGGTGCCGTGGTCTTCGCCAATGCGGAGCTGGTGATGGCCGAGGCCGAGGCGGGGTTCTGGCTCGATGCCGGGATGATGGCCCAGGCGCCGACGGAGGCGCAGGGGCTGTTCCAGCTGGCGCAAACCGTCGTCGAGGCCTGTGGCGACCGGGTCACCCGCGTGGCCGACGGGGCGGAGGTCGCACCGGGGGTGCGGCTGATCCTCTCTCCGGGACATACCCCGGGACACGCGGTGCTGCGCATCGACGGCGGCGACCGGCAGCTCCTGATGCTTGCCGATACGCTGCACAGTGCGGACCTGCATACCGCGATGCCCGATGTGGGCTTCGGCTTCGACGTGGACCCGGCAGCCGCGGCGCAGTCCCGGCGGCGTCTGTTCGAGGAGGCCGCAAGCGACGGGGTGCTGATCGCCGGCAGCCATGTGCATTTCCCGGGGTTCGGACGCATCCAGCGCGCCGGCGACGCGTTCCGCTACGTGCCGGCCAGTTGGCTCTAGGCGCGGGGCGTCCGCAGGGCACAAGCGCGTTCGAACGCGCTTGCACGTGGCGCCGTGCGCCCTCGCGCGTCAGCGGCCCGCGATCTTGCGCCGTATCTCGGCCGCTCCGGCCAGCGTTCCGCCCGATTGCGCGATGGCCTGCGCCGCCGCCTCGGTCCAGCCGATATTGCTCAGCTCCGTGCCGAAGGGCGCATCCTCCAGGCCCACGCGCACATGGACGCCTGCCGGCACCGCGGCCCCGATCAGCGGCAGGATATCCACCTGCAATCCCGCGATCATGCAGGGGGCGCCGGGGTCCAGCTCGGCCATCAGCGCAAGGTAGCTGTCCAGCGCATAGCCCCGTGGCGGATATCCGAAGGTGAACCCTTCGGAGAACATGAACCTGTAGATTGGGCGGGGCACACCCGGCACCTGTGCGGCCAGGGCCGCCCCCAGACGGGCGAAGCCCGGCTCATAGATCGCATAGCTCGGGTGAAACCCGTAAGTCCGGGCGAGATCCAGCCCGTGCCGGACCTCCGCCTCCGAATTGTGGTAAACGAACCCCTCCCGGCCTGCGCGGATTTCCGACAGGCTCGACAGGATCGCGCAGCCCGGATCCACCACCGCCCATTCCAGCAGCCCGTCCCGGGCCAGCGCCTCGACCACGGCAAACCGCGCCTCCGGCGTCATCGCCGTCGCCGCGTCCCTTGAGCCCGAAAGCGGCAGGGTCGGGTAGACGATCACGTCCTCCACTGCGCGGATCCCCTCGATCACCTTGGCATAGGCGTCGTAATCCTCCCGCTGCCGCCCGGTATCGGGGTCGTAGACATGGACATGGACCACCGCCGCCCCGGCCCGGGCACAAGCGATGCCCTGGGCGATCAACTCGTCGGTGGTGATCGGCATGCCCGGTTGCAG
The DNA here is from genome assembly GCF_028807315.1 of Dinoroseobacter sp. PD6. NCBI lineage: Bacteria > Pseudomonadati > Pseudomonadota > Alphaproteobacteria > Rhodobacterales > Roseobacteraceae > Dinoroseobacter > Dinoroseobacter sp. PD6. Next base: position 50,215 of record NZ_JARAMN010000015.1, read on the forward strand.
GCTGCGCGACCAGGGCCCGTTCAGCGCGACTTCAAGGCAGATCTGGGGCATGGGTCCTCGCAAGCTGGCTCGGAGCTGCAGTCAACACCCCCGGTCCCCAGCGCACAAGCCCGCATGAAAAAGGCGCCCACGAAGGGGCGCCTTTGCACGATCGAGAGAGCGGCAGGCTCAGAAGCCGAGGCCCTCGTATTTCTTCTTGAACTTCGACACGCGGCCGCCGGTGTCCAGCAGGCGCGAGGTGCCGCCGGTCCAGGCCGGGTGAACGGACGGGTCGATGTCGAGCGACAGCTGGTCGCCCTCGGCCCCCCAGGTGGAGCGCATCTGGATCACGGTGCCGTCGGTCATCTTCACGTCGATGATGTGATATTCGGGATGGATGTCTTTTTTCATCTCGGCGGCCCTCAGTTCGATTTCGGCTTGTAGTTGGTCTGCTCGGCGATCCGGGCCGATTTGCCGCGACGGGCACGCAGGTAATAGAGCTTGGCGCGCCGCACCTTGCCGCGACGGACCACCTCGATGCTGTCGATATTGGTGGAATGCAGGGGGAAGACCCGCTCCACGCCTTCGCCGAAGCTGATCTTGCGGACCGTGAAGGAGGCCGCGATTCCATCGCCGCCCTTGCGCGCGATGCAGACGCCTTCGTAATTCTGGACCCGGCTGCGGGTCCCTTCGGTCACCTTGTAGCCGACGCGGATGGTGTCGCCGGCCTTGAAGTCCGGAATGTCCTTGCCGAGTTCGGCAATCTGCTCGGCTTCGAGCTGTGCGATCAGGTTCATCTGATCTCTCCTGAGTTGCGCGTGGTTTGCCCACGGTGATGTCGCGATCCAAGAGCTCTGTGTCTTCACCGGGTCCGGATACACCGCCCGCCAGAGGATAGGGTCGTCTTTGTATGTTGCATCCGTCCCGCCGAGGGTCCGGCACCGAAGAAAGTGCCACGGCGATCAGGGTCCGGGGGGCGTGCCCTACCGAACTCGCGCCGTATAGGAGGGAATGGTCCCCGGATCAAGAGCCTTTCATGCGCCGTGCCACCCGCGGCTCAGGGCTTGCGCGCGGCCCAGAGGTCGGGGCGCCGCGCGCGGGTCAGGGCCTCCGCCTGCTCCCGGCGCCAGGCCTCGATCTGGCCGTGATGCCCGGACATCAGCACCTCGGGGATCGCGCGGCCCTTCCAGACCGCGGGCCGGGTGTATTGCGGATGCTCCAGCAGGCCCCGGGAGAAGCTCTCCTCCTCCGTCGAGGCCGCGTTGCCGAGAACCCCGGGCAGCAGCCGCACCGTGGCGTCGATCATGGCCTGTGCGGCCAGCTCGCCGCCGGTGAGCACGAAATCCCCCAGGCTGACCTCCTCGATCGGGTAGTGGTCGAGCACCCGCTGATCCACCCCCTCGAACCGCCCGCACAGCAGCGTCACTCCCTGTGTCCGCGACCAGGCCCGCGCTCGGGCTTGGGTAAAGGGCGCGCCCCGGGGGCTGAGATAGACGATGGGCCAGTCCTCCGGCGCCTCCGGCGTACCTGCGCGCGCGGCGTCGATCGCCCGGCCCAGCACATCCGGGCGCAGCACCATGCCCGCCCCGCCGCCTGCGGGCGTGTCGTCCACATTGCGGTGCTTGCCCACCCCGAAGCTGCGCAGATCCATCGCCTCCAGCGCCCAGAGCCCTTCGTCCAGCGCCTTGCCCGTCAGGCTCTCGCCCAGAACGCCCGGGAAGGCCTTGGGAAACAGCGTGAGCACCTTGGCGGTCCACGCCCCCTTCAGCCGGGGACGCGCCGCCATCAGATCCTGAGGCGTCAGCGTGGCCGAGATGGATTTCCGGCCGTGGGAGCGGTTGGGAGGCGTTGTCATGCGCTCGCGGTTTAATCATTGTTTAGCAACCTGCAAGGCAAATTGACCACGACACGGACCGCGAAGCCACAGGCAAGCACGGAGATTGCGATGACACCCGGCGATCGGATGATGGCCTCGGCCCTGGGCAGCTGGACCCGGCTGGCGCCCTTCGCCGGTCTCGATCCGGCGGCGTTCGAGGCCGAAGAGCTCTGGCGCCGGGAGGATCCGGGCCAGGTCCGGATCGTGCTGCGAATGCGCGGGGGGGCGGGGCAGGACCTGGTGTTCAAACGGGTATTTCAGCCGCAGGACAGGGGTCGCTGGGCCGAGGCCCTCGACGGGCAGCGGCGCGCGGTCCGGGCGCTGATGCGCGATCCGGTGCATGTGCCGCCCGCGATCCTGGCCGAGGATGCCGAGACCCTCTCGACCGTGCAGGACTTCGTGCCGGGCCGCACCCTGCAGGACCACATGCTGCTGCGGTTCGACAAACCGGGCGCGCGCGCACAGGTGTTGCAGCGGGCGGGCCGCTTTCTCGCCGCCTTTCACGGCGCGACGGCGGAGGGCGACAAACCCTTCAACCCCGCCACCATGCTGGACTATATCCGTGCCTTGGGCCGCCGGGCGCTGAGCGGGGATCTCACCCTCGCGGATCCGGATCTCTTTGCGGTGCTGGCCGAGGGGCTGGAGGCGGCGGCGCAGACCGCGGCCGGGCAGCCGGTCCGCGTCGCGGCCCAACACGGCGACCTGCATGCGCGCAACCTGATCGTGTCGGGCAACCGCGCGACCCTGATCGACTTCGCCCAGGACAAGAGCGCGCCGGTGCAATACGACATGGCGCGGCTGATCGTCGATCTGGGCGCGCGGTTTTCCGGCGATGCGGCGGTGGAGGCGACCTGCTGCCTGCCCGCGGCCGATCTGGTCGCGCTGTCGGACGGCTATGGCCGGGATCTGTCGCAGGATGCCTGTCTTGCGTTTTTGTGCCGCTGCCGGGTGCTGCAGGACTGGGCGGCCCTGCCGGCGGTGGCCTCCCGACGCTCCGCGTTTCAGCAGGAAAGGCTTCTGCAGTTGCAGAAAACCGCAACCTGCCTTGCGGTGGCCTGAGTGCCCGTAGGCTTTGGGCTCAGAACAGGCCTTCGGGCGGGTCGGCCACGATCCGGCCCGCGTCCAGGTCCACGGTGGGAACCACCGCCTGGGTAAAGGGCAGCAAGACGCTCCCCTTCAGGCCGGGTCCGCGCAGTTCCAGCAGGTCGCCCGCCCCGTGATTGTGTACCGCCGCCACCTTGCCCAGAAGGGTGCCGCCCGTGTCATGCACGGCCAGCCCGATCAGGTCGGCATGGTAGAACTCGTCATCGGGCAGACGCGGCAGCCGGTCCCGCGGCGCATAGAGCCGCGCGCCGCGCAGGGCGTCGGCGGCCTCCTTGTTGCTCACGCCGGTCAGCCGCCCCGACAGGCCGTTCTTGATCTGCCCGGTCAGGCGCAGGGTCGTCTCGCGCCCATCCTCGAAACTCAGGGGGTTGTAGCTGGCGATATCCTCGGGCACCGCGCAGAAGCTCTTGATCCGCAGCTCCCCGCGCACCCCGAAGGCCCCGGCCACCGCGCCGACACAGACCCGGTCGCTCATGGCGCGGCCACCCCGGTGCAGACGCCGCGCGCATCGGGCGCGCCCCCGGCGGAAAGGCAGCGTTCCTCGGCCAGCCGCCGTTCCAGCTGCATGCCGATATAGACGCTTGCGCCGAACACCAGGAGGATCACGGTCTTGCCCATCCCCGTTCAGGCCACCGCACGCAAACGGTCCGCGATGGCGAAGAAATCCGCCGCCCCGATCTCCATCTGCCCGCGCCGGAATGTCCGGCCCCAGTGGCGCGGCCGGGCCACGAAGTCGAGCGCGCCGAGCAGGGGCCGCACCGACACCTCGCCCACCGCGTCATAGGCGCATTTGCGCACCCAGGTCTGGCCCGACCCCCGGCCCGTGCCGAAGGTCCAGGACGGCCCGCCCGCGCAAAGCTGCGTCCAGTTCTGGGTCCAGGGCGTGTCGTCGATCACCTCGCCCACGGCGGTGAAGCATTCCAGTGCCGCGCCATCGGCGGTCTCGTGAGGTGAGTAATAGAGCACCCAATCCCCCGGCGCGAGCTTGCGCACGGCTGCGGCCTTGCCGCCCGAGAACAGGCAAACCCCGTTTGCAACAGCCGCTTGCACGCTGTCGCGCTCGGCCAATCCGATCCAGTACCGCGCCATGTCAGCGGACCTCCAGTTCCAATGCCTCCGCCCGGGCTTCCCAACCCAGACGCTCCAATTCCGGGGTGTCGGCCTCGTCCTCGGGCCAGCCGAGGCAGAAGTAACCGATCAGGTCCCATGTGGCCGGGACCGCGAGGTCCCGTGCCAGCCGGTCCGGGTCCAGAATGGAGACCCAGCCGAGCCCCAGCCCCTCGGCCCGCGCGGTCAGCCACATCATGGTGACCCCCGACACGACCGAGTACTGGCGCATTTGCGGCATGCTCGCCGCGCCCAGACCCGACCCCTTGGTCGGATCCGTGTCGCAATAGATCGCCAGCTGTACCGGGGCGGCGTCCATGCCCGACAGTTTCAGCCGCGCGTAATCCGCGGCCTTGTCGCCCGGCTGCCCCGCAAGGGCATCCGCGTTGGTCTCGGCGAAATTCGCCGCCGCCGCGGCGCGGGCCGCGGGGCTGTCGATCCGCAGCACGCGCCACGGCTCGGACAGGCCCACCGAGGGGGCCAGGCGCAGGCTGTCGAGGCAGCGCGCGAGCACCGCGTCGGGCACCGGATCGGTGCGGAAGCGGCGCACATCGCGCCGCCACCGCATCAATTCCGTCAGTTCCGCGCGAAACGCGGGCGTGAAGCTGCGCATGGGCTAACCCCTTGCCAAACCGTCCGAATTACTCGGCAGTGGCCTCTTCGGCGGGGGCCTCATCGGCGGGCGCTTCGGAGGCTTCCGCGGCCTTGGCGGCCTTTTCCTCGGCGCGGTCCTGGGCCTTCTTGCCCGGCACGGCCTTCTTGGGGTTGTTGCGCTCGGTCTTGGGCAGCACCTCGGCGGCCTCCAGCATCCGCGCCACGCGGTCGGTCGGCTTGGCGCCTTCGCCCAGCCAGTACTGCACGCGCTCCAGGTCCATCTTCACGCGGTCTTCGCTGTCCTTGGGCAGGAGCGGGTTGTAGGTGCCGAGCTTCTCGATGAAGCGCCCATCGCGGGGCATGCGGCTGTCGGCGGCCACGATACGGTAGAAGGGGCGTTTCTTGGAGCCGCCGCGGGCGAGCCGGATTTTCATTGCCATTGTCTTGTTCTCCTTGGCTTTTTTCTGATCTGAGCCGGGGCTCAGGATTGGTGTTGCTTATGGTGTTGGATGACTTCCTGAATGATGAAGTTCAGGAATTTCTTGGCGAAGTCGGGGTCGAGATCGGCCATTTCGGCCAGCTCCGACAGGCGTTTGATCTGGCTTTCTTCGCGGGTCGGGTCCGAGGGCGGCAGGGCGTGCTCGGCCTTCAGTCGGCCCACGGCCTGGGTGTGCTTGAACCGCTCGGCCAGCGTGAAGACGAGGATCGCGTCCAGCCGGTCGATGCTGTCGCGGTGCTCGGCCAGCACCTGGGCGGCGCGGGAAACGGCGTCGGTCATGGGCGTCCTCCGCAGCCCGAAAAACCGCCCAGAACCGGCGTCGGGCAAGTGTCGGGCAAGTGTCGGGCAAGTGTATGGCACCTGTCGGGCAAAACCGCCCGACCGCGGGTCCGGGTCCGGTCAGTCAAGGGCGTATCCTTTCGGTTTAAACAGCGGGTCGGCGTAATGGCCGATCTCCATCTCGATGCCGTGGGCGAGCTGGCTGCCGCGCAGGGCGGCGGGGGCCGGGTGGCGATAGACCACGTCGTCGCCGGTCACCGTTGCCGCCGCCTTGTCCTTGGCCGCGCCGAGCCGCTCGGCCAGCCGGATGCTGTCGAGATCCATCGGGTCGAGATAGCTGACCGCCCCGTCCCAGCCGCGCTGGTCGTAATAGTAGCGGCGGCAGGCATGGACCGCCTCCAGGGCGAAGCCGTGGCCGGATTTCTCGGGCCAGATGATCCAGGCGATCTCGCGCTCGGGCCATTTCGCGGGCTGCCAGCCGCCGGCCATGCCGTAGGTCTCGTCGGTCGCCTTGTCGTGGATCATCCACATGCCGAAGCCGCGGATCTCCCAATGGCCGATCTCGGCGGCGTAGAGCATCCAGGTCTCGTAGGCGTTCAGCGGCCCGCCCATGAAGCGCGACCGGTAGGAGGCGAAGGTTGCCTTGAAGTTCGGGTAATCCTCCGGCACGGGGCCACGCAGGGCCAGGCGCCGGGTTTCCAGCACGGGGATGTCGCGATGTCCCATCAGGCGGCCTCGTGCCAGAGGGCCGGGTCGTGGCGCCAGACATCGAGGCCCGGCTTGGGGGCCTTGGCGTCAGGGTCCGGATGCGCGCCGAGTTTCTCCGCCAGTTTGGCGGACGGGGCGTTTTCGGGTGCGATATAGCTGACGGCCGTGTCCCAGCCCAGGTGCCCGAAGGCATGGGTCAGGCAGGCGCGGGCGGCCTCGTCGGCATAGCCGCGGCCCTCGGCGCCGGGCCAGAGCAGCCAGCCGATCTCGGGCTCCGGCCAGTCGGCGGGGAACCACGGGCCCACGAGGCCGATGGGCGTCTCGGGCTCGGCCTGGGTCAGCAGGGTGAACATGCCGAAGCCGCGCATGGGCCAATGGGCCATCTCGACGCAGAAGGCGTACCAGGCCTGATCTTCGCTCAGCGGGCCATGGGCGTGGCGCGACCGGTCGGACATGTAGAAATCGCGGTAGCCGGGGAAGTCTCGCGCCGCGGGAGGGCGCAGGATCAGCCGGTCGGTGGTCAGGAGCGTCATGTGGCGAGCTCCTGTGCGGAGGGGTGACGCCAGATGGCCATCGGGCCGAACCGCTCATGGGTGTACATGCCGTCATGCCGGGCGCCCAGCCGTTCGGCCAGGGCGATGGAGCGCGCATTGGCCGGGTCGATCAGGCTGATCGCGGTGTCCCAGTCGAGCACGTCATAGGCGTAGTGGCGGGCGGTGCGGGCCGCCTCGGTCGCGATGCCCTGGCCTTGGGCTGCGGGAAGCAGGGTCCAGCCGATCTCCGGTTCCGGCCAGCCTTCAGGGCACCACAGACCCACGGTGCCGCAAAAGACGCCGGTGTCGCGCCGCGCCACCGCCCAGCGGCCATAGCCGCGCAGTTGCCAATGCCCCAGCTCCATCGCGACCATGCGCCAGACCTGTTCCCGCGTCATCGGGCCCCCGACGAAGCGCACGCCCTCGGTGGCGTAGAACGGCACGAGCGCGTCCACGTCCTCCAGCCCCAGGGGGCGCAGGATCAGCCGCTCGGTCGTGAGCGTGGGGATATGCAGGTCGGTGTCGCGCATCACTTCTTCTTGCCGAAGCCCGACAGGCCGGGGGGCAGGGCGCCGCCACCGAGGCCGGGCAGGCCGCCGCCGGGCATCTTGCCCATGGCCTTGGCGGCCTTTTCCAGGTCGGCGGGGTTCATGCCCGCGAGATCGCCGGGCATCCCCGGAGGCATGCCGCCCTTGCCGCCGCCGAGCATCCCGCCAAGGGATTTCATCATCCCCTTCTTGCCCATCTTGCCCATCTTCTTCATGGCATCGGACATCTGGCGGTGCATTTTCAGCAGCTTGTTGAGGTCGGAGACCTCCATCCCCGCGCCCTTGGCGATCCGCTTCTTGCGCGATGCCTGCAGGATCTGCGGGTTGGCGCGCTCCTTCTTGGTCATGGACTGGATCAGGGCGATCTGGCGGCGGATGACCTTGTCGTCGAACCCGGCCTCGTCGAGCTTGCCCTTCATCTTGGACATGCCGGGCATCATGCCCATCAGGCCTTCGACCCCGCCCATCTTTTCCATCTGTTCGAGCTGGCCGCGCAGGTCGTTCATGTTGAACTGACCCTTCTGGAAGCGCTTCATCATGCGCTCGGCCTGCTCGGCCTCGATGGTTTCCTGGGCCTTTTCCACGAGCGCCACGATGTCGCCCATCCCGAGGATGCGGCCGGCGACGCGGTCGGGCTCGAAGGTCTCCAGCGCATCCATCTTCTCGCCCAGGCCCACGAAGCGGATCGGGCGGCCGGTGACCGCGCGCATCGAGAGCGCCGCGCCGCCGCGCCCGTCGCCGTCCATCCGGGTCAGCACGACGCCGGTGATGCCGATGCGGTCGTCGAAGTTCTCGGCGGTGGTGACCGCGTCTTGGCCGGTGAGCCCGTCAACCACCAGCAGCGTCTCGCGCGGGTTTGCGACATCGCGGACGGCCTCGACCTGGGCCATGAGCTCTTCGTCGATGGACAGGCGCCCGGCGGTGTCGAGCATGTAGACGTCGTAGCCGCCCAGGGAGGCCTGGGTTTTCGCGCGCCTGGCGATGGCGACCGGGTCCTCGCCCTTGACGATGGGCAGGGTGTCGACGCCGATCTGGGCGCCGAGGATGGCGAGTTGTTCCATGGCCGCGGGGCGGTTGACGTCGAGCGAGGCCATCAGGATCTTCTTGCCGTCACGCTCCTTGAGGCGCTTGGCGATCTTGGCGGTGGTGGTGGTCTTGCCGCCGCCCTGCAGGCCGACCATCAGGATGGGCGCGGGCGGGTTGTCGATCTTCAGCGCACCGGGGTCTTCGTCGCCCTGCAGGACATGGACCAGCTCGTCATGGACGATCTTGACGACCTGCTGGCCGGGGGTGACGGATTTGGTGACGGCCTGGCCGGTGGCCTTTTCCTGGACCGCCTTGATGAAGTCGCGCGCCACAGGCAGGGAGACGTCGGCTTCCAGAAGGGCGACGCGGACCTCCCGCAGGGCGGTGGCGACATCGGCCTCGGAGAGCGCGCCCTGCTTGGTCAGCCGGTCGAAGACACCGGAGAGGCGGTCGGAGAGATTTTCGAACATCGCGGTCTTCCTTGTCGGTCTTGTCGGTCTCTCGGGTCTGGGCGGCCCAGGGCGGGGATCCCGATGCTCAAAGCGGAAAGGCACCCGTGGGCGCAACGCGCTGACGGGTGGCGATCCCTGCACAGGGGCAAAGGGACCGGAGGGCGCAGGCTCTCCGGGGGTTTGGCGGGCGTATGGCCTGTTGCGGGGCGGGAGTCAAGGCTGCCGGGCGCGGGCAAGCGGTTTCGAAACCGCTTGGGCCCCGGCCCGCAGCGTCGCGCCAGTGGCGGGCGCGGCGCGACGCCGGACCCAGGGGCCCGGTGTCCTTCGGTGGCCGCCCGGGTGCGACCAAGCGGTTTCGAAACCGCTTGGCCCGGTGGCGGGCGGGACGCTCAGGCGGCCAGGGCGTCGATGGCGGCGTCGGCCTTGGCGTGGCTGGCCTCCGCATCGACCATCAGCCGGTCGGCGGCGACGATTTCCACCTCGTGAATGCCGATGAAGCCCAGCACGTGGCGCAGGTAGTCCGTGGCGAAGTCGATCGCGCTGCCGACCTCGGTGCCGCCGGAGGCCACGGCCAGGATGGCGCGCTTGCCCTCCAGCAGCCCCACGGGGCCTTCGGGGGTATAGCGGAAGGTCACGCCCGCCCGCGCCACCTGGTCGATCCAGGCCTTCAGCGTCGAGGGGATGCCGAAGTTCCAGATCGGCAGGGTGATCAGGACCGTGTCGGCGGCCTGCAGTTCGGCCACGAGGCTATCGGACAACGCCAGCACAGCGCGCTGGTCTGCCGTGCGCTCGGCCTCGGGGGTGAAGTTCGCGCCGATCCAGTCGGCATCCACCGCCGCAAGCCCGGCGGTGATGTCCCGGGAGACGACCTGGGCCGCGCCGAGCCGGGCGAGGATGCGGTCGCCGAGCTGGCGGGAGACCGAGCTGGTGCTGCGGGGGGAGCTGTCGATGCGGAGAACGGAGGTCATGGGAGCGATCCTGTCTGTGTGTTGGGGGGGAGGGCGAAAACCGCGCCCGATATTCGGTGTGTGCACCAAGAATTGAGCATTGCGAAAACGAACACAATTCCGCATATTGAACAGGAACTGTGAGTAGGTGCACAAATGCCGATCGAAAATTGGGACGAGGTCCGCACGGCTTTCCAGGTGGCCCGTCTGGGCACGGTGAGTGGCGCGGCCGAGGTGCTGGGCGTTCATCATGCCACCGTGATCCGCCATATCGACAGCCTGGAAGGGCGGCTCGGGGTCAAGCTGTTTCAGCGCCACGCGCGGGGCTACACCGCGACCGATGCGGGCAAGGACCTGCTTCAGGTGGCGCAGGTCACCGCCGACCAGCTGGAACAGCTCTCGGGCCGCCTGCATGGGCACGGGGCGCAGGTGACGGGCGAGCTGGTCATCACTTCGCTGGAAATCCTGTCGCCCCTGATCGCGCCGGTGCTGGCCGAATTCCAGTGCGAGCACCGCGACGTGATGGTGAAACTGATCACCGACGCGCGGGTCTTCCGGCTGGAATACGGCGAGGCGCATGTGGCGATCCGGGCCGGGCGCAAGCCGGAGGATCCCGACAACATCGTCCAGCCGCTCTATATCCAGAAGATGGCCTTTTTCGGCACGCCGGAGTACCTCGATACCCACGGGCCGATCGAGATCGGCGGCGATTATGCCGGGCACCGGATCGTGGGCAGTACGCTCGACGAGCCGCGCGCGCCCTTCAACATCTGGATGCAGGAAAACATGCCCGCGGAGCGGGTCGTCTATCGCGCCTCGGACATCCGCGGGGCGGGGGACGCGGTGGTCGCGGGGGTGGGGGCCGGGTTGCTGCCGGTCTGGTGGGCGGACAAGTACCCCGGGGTCGTGCGTCTTTGCGATCCGATCGACGCCTGGTCGAGCCGGATCTGGCTGATCACCCATGTGGACCTGCACCGCACCGCCAAGGTGCAGAGCTTCACCACTGTCCTGAAGGCTGCCGCCAAGACATGGCCCTGAAGCCGCTCGCGGGGGAGCGGGCGACGGGGCTGAGGGCGCGTCTGCGCGCGCTGTCCGGTCCTGCCCAGGGGCACCTGGCGATGCTGCTGTTCTCGGCCCTGGTGGCGGGGTCTTTCGCCCTGGGCGGGCAGATCGCCAACGAGATCGCCCCCGCCGCCCTGAACGCGGTCCGGTTCGGGATCGCCGGCGGGGTCGTGGGGCTGGTCGCCTGGGCCACCGGCGGGCTGAGCCGCGACCTGCTGCGCGCGCCCTGGCGGTTCGCGCTGCTGGGCGGGGTCTTCGCGGTCTATTTCGTGCTCATGTTCGAGGGGCTGAAGACCGCCGATCCGGTCTCGACCGCCGCCGTTTTCACCCTGACACCGGTCATGGCGGCGGGGTTCGGCTGGATACTCATGCGGCAGGTGACGACCCCGCGCATGGCGTTCGCGCTGTCGGTGGGGGCGGCCGGGGCGCTCTGGGTGATCTTCGACGCCTCGCTGGCGGCCTTTCTGGCCTTCGATATCGGCCGGGGGGAGGCGATCTTCTTCGTGGGCTGCGTGGCCCATGCGCTTTATGCGCCCATGGCGCGGCTCCTGAACCGCGGCGAGAGCGCGGCGGGCTTCACCTTCGGCATGCTGGTGGGGGGCTGTGTGCTGCTGTTCGCCTATGGCTGGCGCGATGTGCAGGCGACGGACTGGGCCAGCCTGCGGCCGCTGGTCTGGATCACGCTGGGGTATCTGTCGGTGGGCGCGAGCGCGGCGACTTTCGTGCTGCTCCAGACGGCGACGTTGCGGCTGCCCTCGGCGAAGGTCATGGCCTATACCTATCTGGTGCCGAGCTGGGTCATCCTGTGGCAGATCGCGCTGGGCGCGGCGGTGCCGGACCCCTGGGTGCTGGTGGGGGTCGGGCTGACCTGTCTCGCGCTCGTGCTGCTTTTGAAGCCGGAGACGCCCGGGGGCTGATCCTAGTCCGGCTCCGGGCCTGCGGGCAGCTCGGCCTCGAGAAACCTCTCGAACGCGTCGAGATGGACCGCCTCGAACTGCCCGAAGCTCTGCATCCAGATCGAGGCATCGCGCAGGGCGTCCGGCTCCAGCTTGCACCATTTCACGCGGCCGCGCTTTTCCTGGCTGATCAGGCCCGCGCGGGTCAGGATGCCGAGATGTTTCGAGATCGCGGCCAGCGACATCGCAAAGGGCTCGGCCACGTCCGTCACCGCCATGTCGTCCTCCAGCAGCATGGTGAGGATCGCGCGGCGCGTGGGGTCCGCGAGGGCCGCGAACACGGTGTCGAGCTGGGATGTCATGGCCCGGTCCTAGCACGGCCCCGCGCGCTGGGACAGCGGGCCCGTGCGCCGGTGCGGCCCCGGTGTGGTCCCCGTCGCGTCCCAGTGTGGCCATTGCCCGGCACACGGGGTATAGGGCGCGCAAAATCGCTGCCTCCCTGTCGAAGGACCGACCATGACCGATCTCGTGCCCCTGCGCCGCGCGCTGCTTTCCGTATCCGACAAGACCGGGCTTGTGCCCCTGGGGCAGGCGCTGGCCGCGCGGGGGGTGGAGTTGCTGTCCACCGGGGGGACGGCGAAGGCCTTGCGCGAGGCCGGGCTGGACGTGGTGGACGTGGCGGAGGTCACGGGCTTTCCCGAGATGATGGACGGGCGGGTCAAGACCCTGCATCCCAAGGTCCATGGCGGGCTTCTGGCGCTGCGCGACAATGCGGCCCATGTCTCGGCGATGGAGCGGCACGGCATCGGGGCGATCGACCTTTTGGTGGTGAACCTCTACCCGTTCGAGGCGACCGTGGCGGCGGGCGCGGATTACGCGGCCTGCATCGAGAATATCGACATCGGCGGGCCGGCGATGATCCGGGCGGCGGCGAAGAATCACAGCTTCGTCACGGTGCTGACGGATGTGGAGGATTACGAGGCCCTGCTGGCGGAGCTGGAGGCGCGGGAGGGGGCCACCGGCTATCCGTTCCGGCAGAAGATGGCGCTCAATGCCTATGCGCGCACGGCGGCCTATGACGCGGCGGTGTCGGGCTGGATGACCGATGCGCTGGCCGAGGTGGCGCCGCGGCGGCGGGCGGTGGCGGGCACGCTGGCGCAGACCCTGCGTTATGGCGAGAACCCGCACCAGGGGGCGGCGTTCTACGTGGACGGCTCGGACCGGCCCGGGGTGGCGACGGCGGTGCAGCACCAGGGCAAGGAGCTGAGCTACAACAACATCAACGACACCGACGCGGCCTTCGAGCTGGTGGCGGAGTTCGCGCCCGAGGACGGGCCGGCCTGCGCGATCATCAAGCACGCCAATCCCTGCGGCGTGGCGCGGGGTGCCACCCTGGCGGAGGCCTATACCAAGGCGTTCCAATGCGACCAGACCTCGGCCTTCGGTGGAATCATCGCGTTGAACCGGCCACTGGACGGCCCGACGGCGGAGGCGATCGCGGGCATCTTCACCGAGGTGGTGATCGCCCCGGGGGCCGATGAGACGGCGCGCGCGGTCTTCGCCGCCAAGAAGAACCTGCGCCTGCTGACGACCGAGGGCCTGCCGGACCCCAAGGCCCCGGCGCTGACCGTGCGGCAGGTGTCGGGCGGCTACCTGGTGCAGGACAAGGACAACGGCAATATCGGCTGGGACGACCTGAAGGTGGTCACGAAGCGCGCGCCGAGCGAGGCGGAGATCGCGGACCTTCTGTTCGCGTGGAAGGTCGCCAAGCATGTGAAATCCAACGCCATCGTCTATGTCAACGACGGCGCCACCGTGGGTGTGGGCGCGGGCCAGATGAGCCGGGTGGACAGCGCCCGGATCGCCGCGCGCAAGTCCGCCGACATGGCCGAGGCGCTGGGCCTCGAGACGCCGCTGATCCAGGGCTCGGTCGTGGCGTCGGATGCGTTCTTTCCCTTCCCTGACGGGCTCTTGACGGCGGCCGAGGCCGGGGCCACGGCGGTGATCCAGCCGGGCGGGTCGATGCGCGATGTCGAGGTGATCGCGGCGGCCGACGCGGCCGGGCTGGCCATGGTCTTCACCGGCATGCGCCATTTCCGGCACTGAGCCCATGCGCGCGCTGGCCCTCTCGGCGGTTGTCGCCTTCGCCATCGACCAGCTCAGCAAGCTGGTCGTCGTGCATTGGCTGAACCTCAAGGAGATCCGGGCGATCGACGTGCTTCCGCCTGTCCTGAACTTCCGGATGGGGTGGAACCACGGGGTGAATTTCGGCCTGTTCGGCTCGGACAGCGAGGCGATGCGCTGGGCCCTGATCGTGCTGGCGCTGGCGATCTGCGCGGGCGTGGTGATCTGGGTGCGGCGCGAGGGCGGCGGGACGCGGGTGATGGTCAGCGCGGGCCTGCTGGTCGGTGGCGCGCTGGCCAATGTGCTCGACCGGGTGATCTACGGCGCGGTGGCGGATTTCCTCAACATGAGCTGCTGCGGCATCCGCAACCCGTTCACCTTCAACCTGGCGGATGTGGCGATTTTCGCCGGGGCGCTGGGGCTGGTGCTGTTCACCGGCAAGACGGAAAAAAACCCCTCGTGACCCCGGGGGCGAGATACGCTAAGTCGGGTACGCGACCGGGTAGGGAGATCGAGATGGACGCGACAGCCAAACGCCTGGGCACCGTGCTGCTGGCCTGCATCGTGCTCAGCGCCTGTGGCTCGGGCGATGAGGCGCCGGTGCTGATGAATGTGCGCTCGACCACCACCGGGCCGGACGAGTTCGCGATCCTGCCCAACAAGCCGCTGGAGATCCCGCAGAACCTGTCGTCGTTGCCCGCGCCCACGCCGGGGGCGGCCAACCGCACCGACCCCTCGCCCCGGGCCGATGCGATCGCGGCCCTGGGCGGGCGCCCGGACCGGGCCGCGCCCGGTGGCGACGTGCCGAGCAGCGACCGGGGCCTGCTGGCCTATGCCAACCGCTACGGCTTCGGCGGGGATATTCGCGCCACGCTGGCCGCCGAAGACCTGGAATTCCGGCAGCGCAACAACGGGCGGCTGCTGGAGCGGTGGTTCAGCGCGAATGTCTATTTCGATGCCTACGAGCCGCAATCGCTCGACCAGGATGCGGAGCTCGAACGCCTGCGCCGGGGCGGGGTGCGCAACGTCTCGGCCCCGCCCGCGCCCACCCCGGGGGGCTGACCGGGCGCTCACGTCCGCGCCACCATGCCTTGAACCTGGGCGTTCCGCACGTACCTTTAGGCCAACCAAGGATGGAGACGCGAATGACGCGATGGTTTTTTCCGCGCCTGGCCGCGGCCGGGCTGGCAGTATCCCTGTCGGTCGCTGCCCCGGCCCAAGCCGCCGAGGACGTGACGACCTACACGCTGGACAACGGGCTGGAGATCGTGGTGATCGAGGATCACCGGGCCGCCGCGGTGACCAACATGGTATGGTACCGCACCGGTGCCGCCGATGAGCCGCCGGGCAAGTCGGGCATCGCCCATTACCTCGAACACCTGCTGTTCAAGGGCACCGATGAGCTGGCGCCGGGGGAATTCTCGGCCACGGTGCAGGCCAATGGCGGGTCCGACAATGCGTTCACCTCCTGGGATTACACCGGATATTTCCAGCGCGTGGCCGCCGACCGGTTGGAGCTGATGATCAAGATGGAGGCCGACCGCATGGTCGACCTGGAGCTGAGCGAGGAGATCGTTCTGCCCGAGCGCGACGTGATCCTCGAAGAACGCAGCCAGCGCGTCGACAGCTCGCCGGGCTCGATCTTCGGCGAGCAGCGGCGCGCGGCGCAGTATCTCAACCATCCCTACGGCGTCCCGATCATCGGTTGGCGGCATGAGATGGAGCAGTTGAGCCGACAGGACGCGCTGGATTTCTACGAGACCTATTACGCGCCCAACAACGCCATCCTGATCGTGGCGGGCGACGTGCAGCCCGAGGAGGTCAAGCGGCTCGCGGAGCAGTATTTCGGCCCGATCCCGGCCAACCCGGACCTGCCCGCGCGCGTGCGTCCATTGGAGCCGCCGCAGGTGGCCGAACGGCGCATCGCCTATGCGGACCCGCGGGTGGCGCAGCCTTACGTGATCCGGACCTACCTGGCCCCGGAGCGGGACAGCGGCGCGCAGGAGACCGCCGCGGCGCTGACCCTGCTGGCAGAGCTTCTGGGTGGGTCGAGCGCCACGTCGTTTCTGGGCGAGAAGCTGGAATTCGAGGAAAGCCGCGCGGTCTATACCTCGGCCTTCTATTCCGGCGTGTCGCTGGATGACACGACCTTCGGGCTGATCGTGGTGCCCGCCGAGGATGTGAGCCTTGCGGAAGCCGAGGCCGATCTCGACCGGGTATTGGCGGAGTTCATGGCGTCCGAGATCGACGCCGAAGCGCTGGACCGGATCAAGATGCAGATCCGCGCGGCGGAGATCTATGGCCGCGACAGCGTGGGCGCACGGGCGCGGGAATACGGCACGGCGCTGACCTCGGGGCTGACCGTGGCGGACGTGCAGGCCTGGCCCGAGGTGCTGGCCGCGGTGACGGCCGAGGATATCAAGGCGGCCGCCGAGATGGTGTTCGACAAACGCAAGGCGGTGACCGGTTGGCTCATGCGCGACGGGGAAGAGGAGCTGATGCAATGAGCCGTATTCTGGGCGGGTTCGCCGCGCTGATCCTCTGGGCCGTTCCGGCCTGGGCGATCGTCGACATCCAGGAGGTGACCTCCCCCGGCGGGATCGAGGCCTGGCTGGTGGAGGATCATTCGATCCCCTTCACCGCGCTGGAGATCCGGTTCGAGGGAGGTGCCGCCCTGGACCCCGAGGGCAAGCGGGGAGCGGCCTATTTCATGAGCGGGCTGCTCGAAGAGGGCGCGGGGGCGTATGACGCGCGCGGCTACGCGGCCCGGACCGAGGCGCTGGCGGCGAGTTTCGAGTTCGACATCTCCGACGACAGCCTGTCGATCTCGGCGCGGTTTCTGACCGAGAACCGGGACGAGGCGCTGGAGCATCTGCGCCTGGCCATCCAGGAGCCGCGTTTCGACGACGACGCGATCGAGCGGGTGCGGGCGCAGATCCTGTCGGTCATCGCCTCGGACGCGCAGGACCCCAACGCCATCGTCGGCGTGCGGTTCGATGCGCTGGCCTTTCCCGACCACCCCTATGGCACACCCTACGAGGGCAGCGCCGAGAGTGTCGCGGGGCTGACCCGCGACGACCTGGTGGCGTCGCACCGCGCGATTCTCGCCCGCGACCGGATCCATGTCGGCGCGGCGGGCGATATCACCGCCGAGGAGTTGGGCGGTGTGCTCGACGCGCTTCTGGGCGCGTTGCCGGAGTCCGGCGCGCCCCTGCCCGAAGACACCGAGGTCGCGCTGACCGGTGGGGTGACGGTGGTTCCTTTCGCCTCGCCGCAATCGGTGGCGCGGTTCGGCCATGAGGGACTGGCGCGGGATGACCCGGACTTCTTCCCGGCCTTCATTCTCAACCAGATCGTCGGCGGGGGCGGGTTCAGCTCCCGCCTGATGCAGGAGGTGCGGGTGGAGCGGGGCCTGACCTATGGCATCGGCTCCTACCTGCTGCCGCTGGACGACGCGGCGCTCTATATCGGGCAGTTCAGCTCCGACAACACCCGCATCGCCGAGGCCATTGCGGTGATCCGCGAGCAGTGGGCCGATATCGCCGCGAACGGGGTGACCGCGGAGGAGCTGGACGAGGCGAAGGTCTACCTGACCGGGGCCTATCCGCTGCGTTTCGACGGGAACGGGCGGATCGCCAGCATCCTTGTCGGCATGCAGCAGGACGATCTGGGCATCGACTACATCCCCACGCGCAACGACAAGGTGCGCGCGGTGACCCTGGACGACATCACCCGCGTGGCGGCGCGGCTGCTGCGGCCGGAGGATCTGCGCTTCGTGGTGGTGGGGATGCCCGAGGGGCTCGAGGCCTCCAACTAGCCCTAGGCGACTCGGCGCGGTCATGCTACATCCGGTGGCATGTCCGCGCCCAACCCCAATATCATGCCCTCGCACCCGGATCTTGCGGCGCGCCCGGTGATCCGGCAGCTCGACGAGGCCGCGATCAACCGTATCGCCGCGGGCGAGGTGATCGAACGCCCCGCCTCCGCCGTCAAGGAGTTGGTGGAGAACGCGCTCGACGCCCAGGCCCGGCAGATCGAGATCGCCTATGCGGACGGGGGCAAGACCCTGCTGCGGGTGACCGATGACGGCATCGGGATCGCCGCCGGGGATCTGCCGCTGGCGCTGGCGCGGCATGCCACGTCCAAGATCGACGGCGCGGATCTTGTGAACATCCATACCTTCGGTTTCCGGGGCGAGGCGCTGCCGTCGCTCGGCGCGGTCGGGCGGCTGACCATCGCCTCGCGCGCGGCGGGTGCCGAGGCGGCAGAGGTGACGGTGGAGGGCGGGCGCATGGGCCCGGTCCGGCCCGCGGCCCTGAACCGCGGCACGGTCGTCACCTTGCGCGATCTGTTTTCCGCCACGCCCGCGCGGCTGAAATTCCTGCGCTCGGACCGGGCGGAGGTGCAGGCGATCGGCGAGGTCGTGCGCCGCCTCGCCATGGCCGAGCCTTCCGTGGGCTTCACCCTGCGCGATGTCTCCGGGGGCGGCGAGGGGCGGGTGACCTTCCGCGTGGCGCCGGAGCAGGGCGACCTGTTCGACGCGCTGCACCGGCGGCTGGGCCGGGTGCTGGGTTCGGAGTTCGCCGAGAATGCGCTGAGGATCGAGGGGGAGCGGGAGGGGCTGCGCCTGACCGGCTATGCGGCCCTGCCGACCTATTCGCGCGGCGCGGCGGTGGCGCAGTTTCTCTTCGTCAACGGGCGGCCCGTGCGCGACAAGCTGCTGGTGGGCGCGCTGCGCGGGGCTTATGCGGATTTTTTGAGCCGGGACCGGCATCCGGCGGCGGTGCTCTTTGTCGACTGCCCGCCGGAGCGGGTGGATGTGAACGTCCATCCCGCCAAATCCGAGGTGCGCTTCCGCGAGCCCGGGGTGGCGCGCGGGCTGATCGTCACCGCCCTGCGCCATGCGTTGGCCGAGGCCGGGCACCGGGCGTCGAGCACCGTGGCCGATGCCACCCTGGGCGCGTTCCGGGCGCCGGACGCGGCCGGGAGCGGCGCGCGGATCTACCAGATGGACCGACCGTCTTCGGCGGCCCTGGGGCGCAGCACCGCCTGGCAGGCCCCGGAGACCGCGGCGCAGGGCTTCGGATTTGCCGAGGCGCCGTCGGCCCGGGTGGAACCTGCCGAGACCGTCGAGGCCGTCGCGCGGCCCCTCGGGGCGGCGCGGGCGCAGCTGCATGAGAATTACATCGTGGCCCAGACCGAGACCGGCATGGTGCTGGTCGATCAGCACGCGGCCCATGAGCGGCTGGTCTATGAGCGGCTCAAGGCGCTGATGGCGGAGAACGGCGTGCCGTCCCAGGCCCTGCTGATCCCCGAGATCGTCGAGATGTCGGAGGCCGATGCGCGGACCCTGCTGGACCGGTCCGAAGAGCTGGCCGCGCTGGGCTTGCGGATCGAGCCCTTCGGGCCCGGTGCGGTGGCCGTGCGTGAGACACCGGCGCTGCTGGGGCCGGTGAAGGCCGAGGCGTTGTTGCGCGATATCCTGGACGAGCTTTCGGACCTGGGCCAGACCGATGCGCTGCAGGCGCGGATCGAGGCGATCCTGTCGCGCATGGCGTGCCACGGTTCGGTCCGGTCCGGGCGGCGCATGAGCGGGGAGGAGATGAACGCGCTTCTGCGCCAGATGGAGGCGACGCCCCATTCGGGCCAGTGCAACCACGGGCGGCCCACCTATGTGGAGCTGAAACTGGCTGACATAGAGCGGCTCTTCGGGCGCACATGATCGAGATCGCGGGCAGGGTCTGGAGCGAACAGGAACTGGTGCTGGCCGGGGCGGCGGCGCTGGGCATCGTGCTGCTGTCGATGCTGATCCTGCTGGTGGTGGCGGTGCGGGCCGCCGGACGCTCGGCCCGGGCGACCGAGCCGCTGGTGGTGCAGGTCGACACGTTGGGCCGCGCGGTCGAGGCGCTGGGCCAAGGGCAGCACGCGCTGTCGGGGGGGCTGAAATCGGTGTCGGACGCCCAGGCCACGGCGCAGATGCACATGGTCCAGACCATGGAGGCCCGCCTGGCCCATGTGCAGCAGCAAATGACCGAAACGCTCCATGCCAATGCGTTGAAATCCGCGAATGCCCTGTCGGAGATGCAGACGCGGATGAACGAGACCCTGTCGGGCAGTTCGGAGAAAACCACGAAATCCCTGACCCAGTTGCAGGAGCGGCTGGCCACGATCGACAAGGCCCAGACCAATATCGAGAAGCTGTCGGGCGATGTGCTGAGCCTGCAGGATATCCTGTCGAACAAGCAGACCCGCGGCGCGTTCGGGGAAATCCAGCTCCATGACATCGTGTCCAAGGCGTTGCCGGCGGATGCCTACGCGATGCAGGCGACGCTGAGCAACGGCAAGCGCGCGGATTGCCTGATCGGGCTGCCGAACCCGCCGGGCCCCATCGTCATCGACAGCAAGTTCCCGCTGGAGGCCTACGAGAAGCTGCGCGCTGCCGGCACCCCGGCGGAGCAGACGCTCGCCCTGCGGGAGATGAAGGCCGCGGTCCGGACCCATATCAAGGCGATTGCCGAGCGCTACATCATCGAAGGCGAGACCGCGGACGGGGCGCTGATGTTCCTGCCGTCCGAGGCGGTCTATGCGGAACTGCACGCCTCCCTGCCGGAGGTGGTGCGCGAGGGCTTCGCGGCAAGGGTCTGGATCGTGTCGCCCACCACCTGCATGGCGACGCTGAACACCATGCGCGCGGTGCTGAAGGATGCGCGGATGCGCGAGCAGGCGGGGGCGATCCGCAAGACCCTGGGAATGCTGCACCGGGATGTGGAGATCGTGCTGGAGCGGGTGGCGAAGCTCGACACCCATTTCAACCAGGCGCGTCAGGACCTCGACGGGATCACCACGGCGGCGGAACGCGCAGGCAAGCGCGCGGGGCGGCTGGAGAGCTTCGATTTCGACGAACAGAATGACGGACCGCAGCTGATTTCGGTGGCGGATCCGTCGCGCTGACCGCCCCGGTCGCGGGCCGGGCGTGTCAGATGCGCAGGAAGGGCTGCGCGATTTTCGGCAGGATGCTGCGGAATTTCAGCGGCGCGTCGGTCGCTGCGAGGCATATGCAGGCCTCCCCCGCCTCGGCCACCGGGGTATGTTCCACGTTCGGGTCGGCCACCTCGATGTCGCCCGGGCCGAACCGGTCGAACTCGTCCCGGAAGGCCCCTTGCAGCACCAGGGTCAGCTCGGTCCCGTGATGCCCGTGATCGGGCACTTCGGCCCCGGCCGGAATATAGAGCAGCCGCACGGACGCCTCCTTGGAGGTCGGCAGGATCGCCTGCCGCACCCCGAGACCCACGGAGCGCCAATTCACATCCTCCACATCGCCCTGCACGTATTCCGCAAGCGGGCTGGGAAAGACGGAGCTGCGCGGCGCGGCACCGTTGGTCATGGATTTGGGCAGCTTGATCGGCCCTTTGGGCGGCAGCGCCTGGATCGCGGCCAGACATTTGTCCAGCGCCTCGGGCGCCAGCTCGACCTCGGCGGTATCCTCGAGCAGCGCCCCGCCGACCGCGTCATGGGCGGCCAGGGCGGCGCGGCAGTCATCGCACATGGAGATATGGGTTGCGACCACGAGGCTGAACGCCTCGGGCAAGGTGCCCGCGGAATACGCCATCAGGAGTGCGTCGTTCAGGTGGTGCTTGATACCGGTCATGGCGTTCTACTGCTTCAATTCATGCCTCAGCTTGTCCAACGCTAACCTAAGTCGCGACTTGATCGTGCCAAGGGGTAAACCCGTTTGGGTTGCAATCTCGCTATGGGACATATCCCCGAAATAGCAACGTTCAACAAGTATACGTTGCTTCTCGGGCAACTGGATCAGTGCGGCCTGAAGTTTTTCGCTTTCTTGTTGAAGCATGAGGACATCGGCCTGGTCGGGCTCGGGTTCCGGACCCCAGGGAAGCTCCTCCGGTTCCGGGCGGCGTTCCTTGCGGAGCATGTCGATCCGGCGGTTCCGGGCGATGGTGAAGATCCAGGTGGCCACGCTCGCGCGGCTGGGATCGAACATATGCGCCTTCTGCCAGACCGTGGTCATGACGTCCTGCGCGCAATCCTCGGCCAGGGTGTCGGAGGCGCCGGACTTGATCAGGAAGGCCTTGATGCGCGGCGCGAAGTGCCGGAACAGGCGCGCGAATGCAGCCGTATCCTGCCGGTCGCGAATGGCCAGCATGACCGAGACCCATTCCATGTCGAGGGGCCGCTCCATCGTCGTCTTGTGCGCCAGTGCCACCCGGGTCCTTTCCTGACCGCTTCCGTCCCACCGACACACTTTAGAGAGCGATCCCCGGCTATGCACCAAAAATATCCGTGTGGACCGCAAGTTAAATCCCGCCGAAGGCTGGTCCTGACGGTTTTTTTGGCATCTTTGGGAGAAAGACAAATCCAACGCGCTTGTCAGTGCGTATGTCAACCAGACAGGACACGAGGGAACCAGTTCATGCCATTCGAGACGACAAGAGGGGCATCGCGGCGAGTCGCGGTGATCGGAGGGGGTATATCCGGGTTGGGCGCGGCCCATCTTTTGGCAAAGGATCACAGCGTCGTGGTGTTCGAGGCCGAGAGCCGGTTCGGAGGCCACGCGCGCACGGTCACGGCTGGGCGCTTCGGGGACCAGCCGGTGGATACGGGCTTCATCGTGTTCAACTATGCCAACTATCCCAACCTGACCAAACTCTTCGACGAACTCGACGTGCCGGTGAAGAAGTCGGACATGAGCTTTGCGGCCTCCATCGATGGCGGGCGGCTGGAATACGGGCTGCGCACGGTCGGAACACTGTTCGCACAGAAGCGTAACCTGTTCAGACCGGCCTATCTGCGGATGATCAAGGATATCGCCACCTTCAACCGCCGCGCGGTCGAGGTGGCCGACGACCCGGAGATCACCATCGGACAGTTCCTGGACAAGCTCGGCACCGGGCCGTGGTTCCGGGATTACTACATCACGCCGCTCTCGGGGGCGATCTGGTCGACGCCGGTGTCGAAGATCCTCGATTTCCCGGCCCGCGCCATGGTGCAGTTCTTCGAAAACCACGCCCTGCTGGGCGCCACCGGGCAGCACCAGTGGTACACGGTCGACGGCGGCTCCATCGAATATGTCTCGCGCCTGTCGCGTTCGCTGAACGAGGCCGGGGTGGAGATGCGCGCCCCGGCGAAGGTCACCGCGGTGCAGCGGATCGAGGACGGGGTGCTGGTCAAGGTCGAAGGCGGCGACTGGGAGCCGTTCGACGACGTGGTCTTCGCCGCCCATTCGGATCAGACCCTCGCCATGCTCGCCGACAGCTCCGAGGCAGAGCGCGCGGCGCTCGGCGCGGTGAAGTACCAGGCGAACGAGGCGATCCTGCACGGCGATGCCAGCACCATGCCGCAGCACCGCAACATCTGGGCCGCCTGGAACTATGTCGAAGAACGCGGCAAGACCGCCGACCGGATCGACCTGACCTACTGGATGAACAAGCTGCAATCGATCCCCAACGACGATCCGCTCTTCGTGACGCTCAACACCACCAGGCCGATCCGCGGCGCGCTGATCTATGACACGGTGACCTTCCACCACCCGGTCTACGACATGCCGGCGCAGCATGCGCGCGAGGCGCTGCGGTCCATGCAGGGGATGCGCAACACCTATTTCTGCGGCGCCTGGATGCGCAACGGCTTCCATGAGGACGGGTTCGCCAGTGCCGTGGACGCGGTCGCGGTCCTGAACGCGCGCAACCGGGCCCCGAACAAGGTGGCCGCGGCATGAGCGTGCTCGACCATATCGAGGCGCAGACCTTTCACGGGCGCCGGGGCGGTGTGGAGAACGATTTCCGCTATTCCATCGACTACCTGCTGATCGACCCGGAGGCGGAGCCGAAGACGCCGTTTTTCTTCTCGCGCAACCGGGCCAATCTCGCCTCCCTGCGGGACCGGGACCATGGCGGGGCACCGGGGCAGGGGACCGGGGCGAACTGGGTGCGCGACCTGCTGCATATTCAGGACCTGGAGGTCGCGGACGGCCAGATCCTGCTGCTGGCGCAGCCGCGTATCCTCGGCCATGTGTTCAACCCGGTCTCCTTCTGGCTGTGCCATGACATGGACGGGGCGCTGCGGGTGGTGATTGCCGAGGTCTCCAACACCTTCGGGGACCGGCATTGCTATCTCTGTCACCGCGACGACCTGGCGCCGATCACCCGCTCGGACATCCTGAGCGCGCAGAAGATCTTCCATGTCTCGCCGTTCCAGCCCGTCGAGGGCAGCTATACCTTCCGCTTCGACATGCGGCCCGACCGGGTCGGGGTCTGGATCGACTACACCACCGGCAACGAGGGGCTGATCGCCACGCTGACCGGAATGCGCAAGCCGATGACGAGCCTGGGCATCCTCAAGGCCTGCCTGCGGCGCCCGCTGGGCTCGCGCCGGGTGCTGGGGCTCATCCATTGGCAGGCGCTCAAGCTGTGGTGGAAAGGCGCGATCTATCGCAGTCGCCCGGAACCGCCGGTGGAGGACATCTCCAGGTGACTGATGCAGCCGCCACGGTGATCGCAGCGGACAAACCGCGCCTTCCGGGCTTTGCGGTCTTCGCGGCGATGATCGCGGCGGCGGGGTTGCCGATCTACATCCACGCACCGAAATTCTACGTGGACACCTACGGGGTGAGCCTTGCGGCGCTTGGCGGTGTTCTGTTCGTGCTGCGGATGCTGGATTTCGCGCAGGACCCCTTGCTGGGCTGGCTGTCGGAGCGCACGCGCAAGGCCCGCGCGGCGATGGTGACGGGGGCGGTGGCGCTGCTGGCCCTGTCGATGCTGGGGCTGTTCGCGGTCGCGCCGCCGATCGCGCCCCTGTGGTGGTTCGCCCTGACCCTGACCGGGCTCTTTTCGGCCTTCAGCTTCCTGACCATCAGCTTTTACGCCCAGGGCGTGCAGGCCGCCGACAGTCTCGGGCCCAAGGGGCACACGCGGCTCGCCAGTTGGCGGGAGACCGGCGCGCTGCTGGGCGTGTGCGTGGCGGCCGTGGCGCCGACGCTCCTGATGGGCACCCAGGCGCCCTTCACGGCCTTCGCGCTGGGCTTTGCCATCCTGTGCGGCGGGGCGCTTTGGGCCATGCGCGGACAGTGGAGTGCGGCCGCCCTGCCCAAGTCCCCCGAGAGCGGCTTTCGCATCGTGCTGCGCGACCCCACGGCGCGCTGGCTTCTGGTGCTGGCGCTGGTCAACGCGACCCCGGTGGCGGTCAGCTCCACCCTGTTTCTGTTCTTCGTCGAAAGCCGCCTGGACGCGCCGGGCATGGAAGGCCCGCTGCTGCTGCTGTTCTTTCTGGCCGCGGCGGCCTCCGCCCCGCTCTGGGGCAGGGCCGCGGCGCGGTTCGGGGCCAAGCGCAGCCTCTTGTCGGGCATGGTGCTGTCCATCGTGGCCTTCGCGGGCGCGGCCCTGCTGGGGGCGGGGGACACCGCGCTCTTTGCGCTGGTCTGCCTCGGTTCGGGGGCGGCACTGGGTGCGGATCTGACGCTGTTGCCCGCGATTTTCGCCCGCCGCATGGCCAGGATCGCGCCCACGGCGGCCGAAGGCTTCGGCCTGTGGTCGCTGGTGTCCAAGTTTACGCTGGCTTTTGCGGCGGTCGCTCTACTTCCGCTCCTAGAGACGACCGGATTTACGACAGGTCCCGATAACGACCCGCAAGCGCTGCGCATGCTGACCATTCTGTATGCGGTGGTGCCTTGTGTTCTGAAACTGGTGGCGATCACCCTTCTGACCGCCATCCGATTGGAGGAAGACGACTGATGGAACCCATCCTCTACACCCTCCTGGGCGTGCTCCTGACCCTCGCCCTGTTTGGCCTGTGGCGGGCCAAGTTCAGCTTTGCCGCCCAGCAGCCCGAGGATTATGCCGACCGCGGCCCGGATTTCGACATTCGCGAACAACTCAACGGCCCGATCCTGTGCGAGGGCGTGATCTACGGCCCCACGGGCCGCGTGACCTCGCGCTTCGTGGCGGATTTCGAGGCCAGCTGGGACGGTGACACGGGCGTTATGCGCGAGGAATTCCGCTATGACAGCGGCACGACGCAAACCCGCGAATGGCGCCTGACCCTAGACGGCGCCGGCCGGATCCGGGCCGAGGCCGATGACCTGGTGGGGGCCGGCAGCGGACGGCAGACCGGGGCGAGCGTCCTGCTCAACTACCGGATCAGGCTGACCGAGGACGCGGGCGGCCATGTGCTGGATGTGACCGACTGGATGTACCTGATGGAGAACGGCGCGATCATCAATCGCAGCCAGTTCCGCAAGTTCGGCCTGCCGGTCGCGGAACTGGTGGCGACCATGCGCAGGAAACCGGATGCCAAGCTCGCGCGTTTGGAAGCTGCGGAATAATCACGGAAAGGCAAGATCGTGCGGGAACTGACGGGAAAACGCTATTGGCTGGTCGGGGCAAGCGAGGGGCTCGGCCGGGCCCTGGCGGAGCATCTGAGCCGGATGGGCGTCGAACTGGTGCTTTCTGCACGGTCCGAGGACCGGCTGAAGGAACTGGCCGAGAGCCTGCCGGGCAAGGCCCATGCGGTGCCGGTGGATATCTCGGACACCGCCAGCGTGACCGCCGCCGCCGAGGCCGCGGGTCAGATCGACGGCATGGTCTTTCTCGCCGGGGTCTACTGGCCGCTGAAGGCGACCGAATGGGACGCCGAGAAGGTCGAGGCGATGTGCGACATCAACTTCACCGGGGCGGCGCGCTGCGTCGGTGCGGTGCTGCCGGGCATGGTGGCGCGGGATGCGGGCCATATCGTGCTGACCGGGTCGCTGTCGGGGTTTCGCGGCCTGCCGGGGGCGTCGGGATACGGTCCGTCCAAGGCGGGGGTGATGGCCATGGCCGAGGCCATGCATTGCGACCTGCGCAAGACCGGCGTCGATGTGCAGGTGGCCAACCCGGGCTTCATCCGGACCCGCCTGACCGAGAAGAACGATTTCAACATGCCCTTCCTGATGGAACCCGAGGACGCCGCCCGGGAGATGGTGGAACTGATGCTGACCGACAGCTTCAAGCGCAGCTTCCCTGCGGTCTTCGCCAGCTTCTTCCGGCTCAGCCAGTTCCTGCCCGACTGGGCCTATTACCGGATCTTCGCCTGAGACCGCCGCAGGGTGCGGCACGACCGTCCTGAACGCATCGCACCCTTGCCAGCGGGCGCAACCTAGGAAACACTCTCGTCAAGGTTGAAGGGAGGCCGCCATGCTCGACATCAGCAATGCGAAAATCGCCCAGGTCATCATGCTGTCTCGCGAGGGCAAGATGGCCGAGGGGCAACTGCACGGGTTCATCGCCAATCTCAATGAAGACGAACAGGCCTCCCTCGTGGCGGTGATGTGGATCGGGCGGGAGGATTTCGATCCCGAGGATCTGGCCGAGGCCAAGCGGACCGCGCTCGCCGAAGCCTCTGCGCCCACGGAGGAATACCTTTCCAATCAACCGCTTCTGGCGGACTACCTGGAAAGCGGTCTCGATGCCCTGGGGGTCGATGTGACCGAGGCAGAGGCCGACGTCATGCGCCGATGACCCCGGCCCGGCAGCGTCCTGTCACATTATATGAACGGTCGTTCAAAAAAAAGAATTGACCTGCTGCGCCAAGCCATCACACTATTGTCGAGACTCGCCGGATAGAGCGGGCAAACCGGGGGTCCGGTCAGGGAGGACAATCGTATGGTGGATGCGGCGTCGGTGCGCCGGCTCGAGACGTTTCCGCAATTGCTCGCACGCAATGCGCAGAAATTCGGCGACAAGCCTGCCTATCGCGAAAAAGAGTTCGGCATCTGGCAAAGCTGGACCTGGGCAGAAACCCAGTCCGAGATCGAGGCGCTGGCCTACGGGTTGCTCGAAATGGGCCTGGCCGAGGGCGACCACGTCGCGCTGCTGGGGCCGAACCGGCCGCATCTCTACTGGACGATGGTGGCGGTGCAGATGTGCGGCGCCGTGCCCGTGCCGCTCTATCACGACAGTGTCGGCGAAGAGATCGCCTATGTGCTGGACCATTGCGGCGCGCGCTTCGTGGTCGCCCAGGACCAGGAGCAGGTCGACAAGGTGATCGAGGTCAAGGACCGCCTGCCCACGCTGGAGGAAGTGATCTATCTCGACCCGCGGGGGATGCGGAAATACGACCACACCCACCTGCGCCTCTTCTCCGACGTGCAAACCATCGGGCGCGGCGCCCATGCGGCGCTGGAGAAGGAAATGGCGGCCCGGCTGGCGCGCCAGGACGGTCAGACCACTTGCGTGATGCTCTATACCTCGGGGACGACCGGGCGGCCCAAGGGCGTGGTGCTGTCCAATGACAACATCATCCTGACCTCGAAGAACTCCGGCGAGTTCGATCACCTGCGCCAGGATGACGACATCCTCGCCTACCTGCCGCTGGCCTGGGTTGGGGATTTCATCTTTTCCGTGGGCCAGGCCTACTGGACCGGGTTCTGCGTGAACTGCCCCGAGAGCGCCGAGACCATGATGACGGACCTGCGCGAGATCGGGCCGACCTATTACTTCGCGCCGCCGCGGATCTTCGAGACCCCGCTGACCACGGTGATGATCCGGATGGAGGATGCGGGCCGGATCAAGAAATGGCTCTTCGACACCTTCATGGCCCATGCCCGCAAGGTGGGCCCCAAGATCCTCGATGGCGAGCCCGTGGGGGCGATGGACAAGCTGACATATGCCCTGGGCAATATCCTGGTCTACGGGCCGCTGAAGAACACGCTGGGGCTGAGCCGGGTGCGCGTGGGGTATACCGCGGGCGAGGCGATCGGGCCGGAAATCTTCGATTTCTATCGCTCGCTGGGGATCAACCTCAAACAGCTCTACGGCCAGACCGAGGCGTCGGTCTTCATCACCCAGCAGAAGGATCACGAGGTGCGCGCCGACACGGTGGGCACGCCGACGCCGGGGGTGGAGTTGAAGATCGCCGAGAATGGCGAGGTCTTCTATCGCTCCCCGGGGGTGTTCGTGCGGTATTACAAGAACGACGAGAGCACCGCCTCGACCAAGGATGCCGAGGGCTGGGTGGCCACGGGGGATGCGGGCTTCATCGAGCCGGAGACCGGGCATCTGCGGATCATCGACCGGGCCAAGGATGTGGGCAAGCTGGCCGATGGGCGGCTCTTCGCGCCGAAATACGTTGAAAACAAGCTGAAATTCTTTCCCAACATCCTGGAGGCCGTGGTCTTCGGCGCGGATCGGGAGATGTGCTGCGCCTTCATCAATATCGACCTGACGGCGGTGGGCAACTGGGCGGAGCGCAACAACATCGCCTATGCCTCCTACCAGGAACTGGCGGGGCATCCGCAGGTTCTGGACACCATTCAGAAACACATCGCCGAGGTGAACGAGAGCGTGGCGCAGGACGAGATGCTGTCGGGCTGCCAGGTGCACCGGTTCCTGGTGCTGCACAAGGAGCTGGACGCGGATGATGGCGAGCTGACCCGGACCCGCAAGGTGCGCCGCCGGATCATCGAGGAGAAATATGCCGACTTGGTCACCGCGCTCTATGACGGCTCGCCCCGGGTCTCGACGGAGACGGAAGTGACCTACGAGGATGGGCGCAAGGGGTCGATCAAGGCGACGCTGGAGATCCGCGACGTGCGCGTGGTCGCGGCCGCGCCCCAGGCGGTGGCGGCGGAATGATCGCGCGGCGCTCAGCTGACGCTGTCGCCCCGCCCGCCATCCCGCGGGGGCTGCGCCCATGACCTTGATCGGCGTGCTTTTTTTCGGGCTGGGCTTCGCGGCGTCCTACGTGATCGGGCGGCGGATCGGGAAGTATGGCGACATCGCCCAGGGGCTGTCGATCGCGCTGTGCGGCGTGGGCGGATTGCTGTTCGGGATGCCGGCGGTTCTGCATGACGGGCTGTTGCTGACGCTGGTGGTTCTGGGCGCGTACGGGATGATCGGGGCGTTGCTGTTTCGCGCCGGGCGCAGGGCACGAAAGGAGCAGACATGAACGACATGTCCCATGAGGGCTACACCACCGAGGACGGCCGCAAGATCGGCGGTGTCCTGATGGAGATGCGCAATATTACCCTGAAATTCGGAGGGGTTACGGCGATCAAGGACATCTCCTTCGACATCCGCGAGGGCGAGATCAGGGCGATCATCGGGCCGAACGGGGCGGGCAAGTCCTCGATGCTGAACGTGATCTCGGGGTTCTACGTGCCGCAGGAGGGGCAGGTGATGTTTCGCGGGGCGCCGCGGCCGAAGATGAAGCCGTATCAGGTGGCGCGGCAGGGGATCGCGCGGACGTTTCAGAACATCGCGCTGTTCGAGGGGATGTCGGTTCTGGACAACATCATGACCGGGCGTCTGACCCATATGAAATCGAACATGCTCGACCAGGCGATCTGGTGGGGGAAAGCCCAGAAAGAAGAGACGGAAAACCGGGAAAAAGTGGAGAAAATCATCGACTTCCTGGAGATCCAGAACATCCGCAAGACGCCCGTGGGACGCCTGCCTTACGGGCTGAAGAAGCGGGTGGAGCTGGCGCGCGCGCTGGCCGCGGAGCCCAAGCTGTTGCTGCTGGACGAGCCGATGGCGGGGATGAATGTCGAGGAAAAAGAGGATATGTCCCGCTATATCCTTGATACCAATGACGAATTCGGCACCACCATCGCCCTGATCGAACACGATATGGGGGTGGTGATGGACCTCAGCGACCGGGTCGTGGTGATGGATTACGGCAAGAAGATCGGGGACGGCACGCCGGACGAGGTGCGCAACAACCAGGACGTGATCGACGCCTATCTGGGGGTGGCCCATGACTGAAAAAAGGGCGTCTTTCGGCGGTCGGATCGGCGTCGGCAAAACGTCGGGCAAGTGTCGGGCAAGTGTATGCCTCGTAAAACTGTCAGGAATTTCGGGCCCGCCGCCGCGCGGCACGGCCCACGGCCTTGGGGAGGGGCGCGACCATGCCTGATCAACTGCTCTTCGCGATGGAGGTCACGCTCAACGGGCTGATGGCGGGGGTGATGTATGCGCTCGTGGCCCTGGGCTTCGTGCTGATCTTCAAGGCCTCCGGCATCTTCAACTATGCCCAGGGGGTCATGGCGCTTTTCGCGGCGATGACGCTGGTGGGGATCCAGAACGGGCAGGTGCCCTTCGCCCATCTGATCAACGCGATCTTCGGCACCAATATCCACTATTTCGGCTGGCAGGTGCCGGCGCTGCTGGCGATCCTGCTGACGGTTTTCGTGATGATCGGCTTCGCCTGGGCGGTGAACCGCTTCGTGCTGCGCCACCTGGTGAACCAGGAGCCGATCATCCTGTTCATGGCGACCATCGGGCTGGCCTATTTCCTGGAAGGGACCGCGGACCTGATGTGGGGCGCGGAGATCAAGAAGCTGGATGTGGGCCTGCCCCAGGGGCTCAACGAGGCCATCGACGAGACCACCTTCAACCTGTTCGGCTACGGGTTCTTCATCGACAACCTGGATATCTCGGCGGCGATCATCGCCACGGTGCTGGTCTCGGGGCTGGTGATCTTCTCGCAATACACAAAACAGGGCCGCGCCCTGCGCGCGGTGGCCGACGATCACCAGGCGGCCCTGTCGGTAGGCATCAGCCTGAATTTCATCTGGGTGCTGGTTTGGTCCATCGCGGGCTTCGTGGCGCTGGTCGCAGGCATCATGTGGGGCGCGAAATCGGGGGTGCAATTCTCGCTGTCGCTGATCGCGCTGAAGGCTTTGCCGGTGCTGATGCTGGGCGGGTTCACCTCGATCCCCGGGGCGATCGTCGGCGGGCTGATCATCGGGATGGGCGAGCAGCTTTTCGAGTTTCTGATCGGGCAGCCCTACCTGGGCGGGGCCACGCAGAACTGGTTCGCCTATGTGCTGGCCCTGGTGTTCCTCGTCTTCCGGCCCCAGGGGCTGTTCGGCGAGAAGATCATCGAGAGGGTCTAGCGGTGCCCGGATTCCCTCAGAACAGGTCGGTAAACCAGTCCCAGAACCAGATCACGGGCAGGCAGAGCGCCAGCACGATCATGATCGGCATGGCCAGGGTGAGCGGCACGAACATGAATACCGCCGCCGCGAGGCCACAGAGGATCACCAACGTGAGCATGAGGTTGGAAAACAGCCCCGCCAGCAGCACCGGGTTGCGCCCGCGGCTCGGTGCGGGGTCGGCCCCGTCCCGTGCGGCCCCGCGCAACAGCGCGTCCTTGGCTAGCGCCGCATCGGCCTCGGTCAGGGTGCCGGCGGCGCGGCGGGCTTCGATGTCTTCGAGTTCTCTGGCAAGTGTCATGGCGCCTCTCTGCGGTGGTGTGCGCGCCACTCTCGCAAGGGGATGTGGCGAAACTGCGACCGGCGCGCGGCCTGCGCGCCGGGCCTTGCCGCGGCGCAGAACCATCTGGGCCGGGCCAAGTATTTGCCGCACCGCGGATATTCAGGCTGCGAGATACATATTGACGCAGCCCGAAAATGCGCTTTGTTATGCAGCAGACATGCGCGCCCGACAGGGCTGCGGCCCCCGTTTGGAGACGACCGATGATGAAAAAGTTCTGGGCAATCGCCTGCGTGATTGCGTTCACCGCCTTCTGGATCTTCGGATTCCTGGCCCTGGCTGCGATGCTCGGGGAGCGGCCCTTCGACTGGACCAGCACCATCATCGCGATGGTCGGGCTGGGTCTCGGGACCTATGCGCGGATGCAGATCAACGCCATGACCCACGATATCAAGAAGGGGCTGCATGTGCGGCCGACGCAGGGCGAGGACCCCTACGCGGAGCAGGTACACTCCTGACCGCGCCCCGCCGGGCGGCACAGGCCCGCGCAGACATGACCATTCGCATCACCGCCCGTGGGGCCCGTCGGGGCCGCGCGGGCGTTCGTTTTTTCGCGGGGGGCTGCCCCGCGCCCATGGGGAGAGCACATCATGTTCTATCGTGAGGCCGGGGACTTCAAGACGTCCTATGTCGCGGACAGCCAGACCTTCCCCATCGCGTTCGACCGGATGCGGTACTACCTGGTTCTGGCCGTGGCGGTCGGGATCATTCCCTTCGTGATCAACGATTACTGGGCCAGTGCCGTGATGGTGCCCTTCCTGATCTGGGCGATCGCGGCGATCGGTCTGAACATCCTGACCGGCTATTGCGGGCAGGTGAGCCTCGGCACGGGCGGGTTCATGGCCGTGGGGGCTTATGCCTGCTACAAGCTGATGACGGCGTTTCCGGACCTCAACATCGCGATCTGCGTGCTGCTGGGCGGGGTGATCACCGCTGCCGTGGGCGTTTTGTTCGGCCTGCCGTCCCTGCGGATCAAGGGGTTCTACCTGGCGGTGGCGACCCTGGCGGCGCAGTTCTTTCTGGTGTGGCTCTTCAACAAGGTGCCGTGGTTCTACAACTACTCGGCCTCGGGGCAGATCAACGCGCCGGAGCGGACGATGTTCGGCTACGCGATCACCGGGCCGAACGCGGATGCGGCCCCCAAATACCTGTTCTGCCTTGCGTTCCTGTTTGTGCTCGCCTGGCTGGCACGGAACCTGACGCGCGGGACCATCGGGCGCAGCTGGATGGCGATCCGGGACATGGATATCGCCGCCGAGATCATCGGGGTGAACCCGCTGAAGGCCAAGCTGACGGCGTTCGCGGTCAGTTCGTTCTTCGTGGGCGTGGCGGGCGCGCTGTTTTTCAGCGTCTACCTGGGTGCGGTCGAGGTCGGCGAGGCCTTCGGGATCAACCAGTCCTTCCTGGTGCTGTTCATGATCATCATCGGGGGGCTCGGTTCGATCTTCGGCAGCCTTGCGGGGGCGGCCTTCATCGTGCTGCTGCCGGTGCTGTTGAAGAACGTGATGGTGGGTTCGCTGGGTTGGGACACGGCGATTGCGGCGCATTTCGAGTTCGTGGTGCTGGGCGGGCTGATCATCTTCTTTCTGATCGTGGAGCCGCATGGATTGGCGCGGCTCTGGCAGTTGGCGAAGGAAAAACTGCGGCTGTGGCCGTTCCCGCATTGAGCGGGCGAGACAAGACAACGAGACGCGAGAACCAATGGGAGGAAATCGCATGAAGAAGACCCTGACGAGCATGGCCGTGGCCGCCACGATGGTGGCCGCACCCGTGATGGCGGACCTGGTGTACCCGTCCCTGTCCTATCGGACCGGGCCCTATGCGGCGGGCGGCATCCCGTTCGCCGATGGCTACGCGGATTACTTCACCCTACTGAACGAGCGCGATGGCGGGATCGGTGGCGTGATGACCCGCGTTCTGGAATGCGAGACCGGCTACAACACCCAGAAGGGGGTGGAGTGCTATGAGAGCACCAAGGGCGAGGGCTCGCTGGTCTATCAGCCGCTGTCCACGGGCATCACCTATCAGCTGATCCCCAAGGCCACCGCCGATGGCATCCCGCTGCACACCATGGGCTACGGGCGGACCTCTGCGGCCAATGGCACGGTGTTCAGCCACGTGTTCAACTACCCGGCGAACTACTGGGATGCGGCCTCGGTGGCGGTGAACCACCTTCTAGGCGAGTACGAGTCGCTGGAGGGCAAGACCATCGCGCTGCTCTACCACAACTCCGCGTATGGCAAGGAGCCGATCCGGACCCTCGAAGAGCTGAGCGCCAAGCACGGGTTCGAGCTGACCACCATCGCGGTGGATCACCCGGGCCAGGAGCAGAAATCCCAGTGGTTGCAGATCCGCCGGGAGCGGCCCGATTACGTGGTGATGTGGGGCTGGGGCGTGATGAACCAGGTCGCGGTTCAGGAAGCCGCCAATATCCGCTTCCCGATGGAGAACTTCATCGGCAACTGGTGGGCCGGGTCCGAGAACGACGTGATCCCCGCGGGCATGGCCGCCGATGGCTACAAGTCGCTGGCGATGCACAGCGTGGGCGATGATTTCCCGATTTACGAGGACCTCAAGACCCATGTCTTCGACAAGGGCCTCGCGGCCGGCGCCGGGGACCAGCATGGCACGGTGCTCTACAATCGCGGGCTCTATGCGGCGATGCTCGCGGCCGAGGCCACCCGCAAGGCACAGGAGATCCACGGGGTCGCGGACATCACCCCGGCGATGATGCGCGACGGCATGGAGGCCCTGGAAATCACCGAGGCCCGCATGGCCGAACTGGGCATGCCCGATTTCGGCCCGGCCTTCTCGGTCAGCTGCGAGGATCACGGCGGCTCCGGCGCGGCCAAGATCCAGCAATGGGATGCCGACACCCAGACCTGGACCGTGATCTCCGACTGGATCGCCCCCGATGCCGAGGTGATCAACGCGCTCGTGACCGCCGACAGCGAGGCTTTCGCCGCCGAAAACAACATCGAGACGCGGTGTAACTGATACCGAAACCCCGGCCCGGGGCGCGTTGCTCCGGGCCGGGATCGTCGCAAGGGAGAGAGCCCATGCTCGATGCAGGCCGGACCGAGGAAACGCTCCTCGAGGTCAACAATATCGAAGTGATCTACAATCACGTGATCCTGGTGCTCAAGGGCGTCAGCCTGACCGTGCCCAAGGGCGGGATCACCGCGCTGCTGGGCGGCAATGGCGCGGGCAAGACCACGACGCTGAAATCGATCTCGAACCTGCTGCATTCGGAGCGCGGCGAGGTCACCAAGGGCACCATCAGCTACCGCGGCGACCGGGTGCAGGACCTCAGCCCGTCGGACATGGTCAAGCGCGGGGTCATCCAGGTGATGGAAGGCCGCCACTGCTTCGAGCATCTGACGGTGGAGGAAAACCTGCTGACCGGCGCCTATACGCGGCGCGACGGACGCGGGGCGATCGCCGATGACCTGGAACTGGTCTACACCTATTTCCCGCGCCTCAAGGAGCGCCGCAAATCCCAGGCGGGCTACACCTCCGGCGGGGAGCAGCAGATGTGCGCCATCGGCCGGGCGCTGATGTCGCGCCCCGAGACTATCCTGCTGGACGAGCCGTCCATGGGGCTGGCGCCGCAGCTGGTGGAAGAGATCTTCACCATCGTGAAGAACCTCAACGAACGCGAAGGCGTGTCCTTCCTTCTGGCAGAGCAGAACACCAATGTCGCCCTGCGCTTTGCCCATCACGGCTATATCCTCGAATCCGGCCGGGTGGTCATGGAAGGCCCGGCGGCCGAATTGCGCGAGAACCCGGACGTGAAGGAATTCTACCTCGGCATGTCCGACGAGGGGCGCAAGAGCTTCCGCGACGTGCGCTCCTACCGCCGCCGCAAACGCTGGCTGAGCTGACCCGCCGCCCTTTCTTTTGTGCGAAAATACTCCGGGGGAGGCGCTTCGCGCCGGGGGCAGCGCCCCCACCGCCCGAAGGGCGCAGAACCCGACAACGCGCCGGAGGCGCTCCGCTTGAGTGCCCTCCGCGCCCCTGAACGAACAGGCAGGACCGATATGAGCCCCTCCCCCTATGACGCCCTGGAAACCCGCGATGCCGCGCAGCGCGCCGCCGATCTCGCCCGCGACCTGCCGGTGCAGATCGCCCGGGCGCAGGCCCTGCCGGGCTATGCCGACAGCCTGGCCGGGGTCGATCCGGCGGCGATCACCTCGGCCGCGGCGCTGACGGCCCTGCCGGTGCTGCGCAAATCCGCCCTGACCGACGCGCAGACACCCGATACCCCGCTGGGCGGGTTCGCCGGGCCGGTCACCGGGTTCTCCCACGTGTTCCAGTCGCCGGGCCCGATCTACGAGCCCGGCGGGATTGACGGGGACTGGTTCCGGCTGGGCCGGTTCCTCCATGCGGCGGGGATCGGGCGGGGCGACCTGGTGCAGAACTGCTTCGGCTATCACCTGACCCCGGCGGGCATCATGTTCGAGAGCGGCGCGCGCGCGGTCGGCGCCACGGTGCTGCCCGCGGGCACGGGCCAGACCGAGTTGCAGGTGCAGGCGGCGGCCCATCTGGGCGCCACCGCCTATGCGGGCACGCCCGACTACCTGAAGGTCATCATCGACAAGGCCGACGAGATGGGCGTGACCCTGGGCTTTGCCAAGGCGGCGGTGTCCGGTGGGGCGCTCTTTCCCAGCTTGCGGCAGGCCTATGCGGAGCGGGGCATCACCTGCCTGCAGGCCTATGCCACCGCCGATCTGGGCAATATCGCCTACGAATCCCCCGCGATGGAGGGGCTGATCGTCGACGAGGGGGTGATCGTCGAGATCGTGCGCCCGGGCACCGGCGATCCGCTGCCCGAGGGGGAGGTGGGGGAGGTGGTCGTCACCTCGCTCAACCCCGCCTATCCGCTGATCCGTTTCGCCACCGGGGACATGTCGGCGGTGCTGCCGGGGCAGAGCCCGTGCGGGCGCACCAACCAGCGCATCAAGGGCTGGATGGGGCGCGCGGATCAGACCACCAAGATCAAGGGCATGTTCGTCCGCCCCGAGCAGGTCGCGGCGCTCGTCGCCGCCCATGGGGAGGTGACCCGCGCCCGCGTGGTGGCGGGTCGGGACGGAGAGATGGACACGATGCGCGTACTGATCGAGACCCCGGGCGGCGACGTGGCGGCCTATGCCGCCTCGGTCGCGACGCACCTGAAACTCAAGGGCGCGGTCGAGGTGGTCGCCCCCGGCAGCCTGCCCAATGACGGGCTAGTGATCGAGGACACCCGCAGCTACGACTGACGGGAAACTCGGCGGCGGGCCGGGCAGGCTCACGGTGCCTTAACGGAAAGCTGACACCTCGGGTTCTAGACCGGAGGCAAGACGCGCTGGCCATTCTGCCAGTGCCTTGCCGAAGGAAGCATTCATGGCCGAGTCCCGCCCCGTCGTCATTCTCGCGACCCAAGCCGATCTGGCAGCCCTGGAAGAGGATCTGCAGCGCGGGCGCCGCCGCAAGCTGGCGGGTTTCAGCGTTCAGGTGCCGGGGCTTGCCCCGCACGACACCCTCGCGGTTCAGCGCGCGCTGGACGGCGCGTATCTGAGCCGTGCGGGCGCGGAGACGATGGCGGCCGCGGTGCTGGGCGCCGGGGCGGCGTTGGCTTGGGGGCTGGGCCCCGCGGGTCTGGGCGGGTCTGCCGCGGCCGTGGCCTTGTGTCTTGGCGGTGTGCTCGGGGCGGCGGCGGGCCGTCGGCTCGGCCTCTGGGCGGCGCGGCGTCGGATCGCGGGGGCGGTGGCCCGGTTGCGGCGGCACTTCACGACCGCCGGTATCGCCCCGATGCCAGTGGCTGTGCCCGCGCCGGAGGTGGCGGGGCCGCGCTGTGCTCTGTCCTAGGGACGGTTTCGATACGTGTTGCGCCGCCTGAGGAATCTCCCCCCTCGGTACAGGGGCGGCGCAACCCGGCAGCCCGGCTTTTCGTGATGGTGGGGTCGGTGCTGCGTGCGCTCCCGGTGGCTCAGGCCCCGGGGGCGCGTTTTTTCTGGCGCAGGTAGTGGCGCAGGCTGTCCTGCTGGGCGGCGATGGCGGTGGGGGCCTTGAGATAGCTTTCGATGCTGAGCATGAGCGCGTCGCGGGGTCCGCCATCGCGCGACAGCACCTCCCATTCCATCGGGCTGAGCCAGGCGGCGAAGAACCAGTCCGGGCGCGGATCGGGCGCGTCGGTCTCGGCCAGCCGCAGGATCGGCCAGTTCAGCCGGGTCACCGGCAGCGGGAAGCCGAGGGTCTGGCGCACCAGGCGCAGGGCGGTGTCGGCGGGACTTTCGCCGTCGGTCCGGTCGAGCTGGGGCAGGGTCCAGACCGGGCCTCCGGCGTCGGGGCGCGCCTTTGGCGGCAGACAGGTGACCGCCACCTTGTCCGCGTGGAGTGCAGCGAGCGTCACCCCTTGGAAATCCGTGTTTCGGTTCTGTTGTGGCAAGAAGAATCCGTTTAACCTGTACCTGTCACTATCCCCGCTTAGACGGTGTTCGTCCAGATGCCCAGCTTGTGCCGAGATTGCCAGGAACGTGCGTTGCAAGGGGCGCGTTGCGCCCGTTGCGGCAGCCCCCGGATCGTGGCCCATGCGGAACTGGACACGCTCACCATAGCACATATGGATTGCGACGCGTTCTTTGCCAGCGTCGAGAAGCGGGACAATCCCGCGCTTGCGGACCGGCCGGTGATCATCGGCGGCGGGCGGCGCGGGGTGGTGTCGACCGCGTGCTACGTGGCGCGGATCAAGGGGGTGCGCTCGGCGATGCCGATGTTCAAGGCGCTGGCGCTCTGCCCGGATGCGGTGGTGATCAAGCCGCGCTTCGAGGCCTATGTGGAGGCGAGCCGGGCGATCCGGGCGATGATGGACGCGCTGACGCCGGATGTGGAGCCGCTGTCCCTGGACGAGGCGTTCATGGATCTGGGCGGGACCGCGCGGCTGCACGGGGCGCCGCCGGCGGTGATGCTGGCGCGACTGGTCAAGCGGATGGAGGACGAGCTGGGTCTGACCGGGTCGATCGGGTTGTCGCACAACAAGTTCCTCGCGAAGATCGCCTCGGATCTCGACAAGCCGCGGGGGTTCGCGGTGATCGGCAAGGCGGAAACGCTGGACTTCCTGGCGGACAAGCCGGTGCGGATGATCTGGGGTGTGGGGGCGGCGGGGCAGGCCGCGCTGGAGGCGGCGGGCATCCGCACCTTCACGGACCTTGCGCGCTGGGAGCAGACGGATCTCGTGGCGCGGTTCGGGTCCATGGGCCTGCGGCTGTGGCACCTGGCGCGGGGCGAGGATGCGCGGGCGGTCTCCGGGCGCAGCCCGGTCAAGAGCATCTCGAACGAGACCACGTTTTCCGAGGATACCGCCGATCCGGACCTTCTGGAGGGGCATGTCTGGCGCATGGCCGAGAAGGTGGCGGGGCGGGCCAAGGCCCAGGGGCTGGCGGGGCGGGTCGTGGTGCTGAAGCTGAAGAAGTCCGATCACGGGCTGATCACCCGGCGCCATGCCCTGCGCGATGCCACCCAGATCGCGGACCGGGTGTTCCGCGAGGCCATGGCCCTGTTTCGCGCGGTGCCCGACGGGCAGAGCTACCGGCTGCTGGGGGTGGGGCTGAGCGACCTGGTGCCGGAGGATGGCGGGGACCTGTCCGGCGATCTGCTGGACCCGGGCGCGGTGCGGCGCGCGCAGGCGGAGCGGGCGACGGATGCGATCCGGGCCCGGTTCGGCGAGACGGCGATCTTGAAGGGCCGCGCGCTGCGCTGAGCGGGCAAAAATCTTGCGTAAGATTTTTGACAAGGATTTTCGAAAATCCTTGGGCGCTGGCGGCGGAGGGCTGCGCGAGACGGGCGGCCGCTGTCCCAGGCCCCCTGGGGGCTTTTGCGCGTCGGGGGCCATCGGGGCCAAGGATTTTCGAAAATCCTTGGGCGCGCGGGATGCGGGGTCGGTGCGTTATTCCGCGGCGAGCGGCATCTGCGAGGCGCGTCCGAAATCGGCCACTTCGGAGATCACCTGCTCCATCAGCCGCTGGAAGGCGCGGAATTGCGGCCCGCGGGAGATCGTTTCCTCGTCCATGTAGAGGGCGCGGTCGATCTCGATCTGGACGACATGCTGGTTGCGCGAGGGTCGCCCGTAATGCTGGGCGATGAAGGCCCCGGCGAAGGGCGCGTTGCGCGCCACGCGCAGCCCCGCATTCTTGAAGGCCGCTTCCACCTGGTCGACTATATGGGCCGCGGAGGCCGCGCCGAACCGATCCCCCAGCACCACGTCCGGGCGGGCCTCGGAATGCTGGTGCAGCGCGTCGATCGCCTCGTGCGGCATGGAGTGGCAATCCACCAGAATCGCCTGCCCGAAGGCGTTGCGGGTCACGTCCAGCATGCGCCGGAGCTGGTCATGGTAGGGGTGCCAATAGGCATCGAGCCGGGCCTTGGCCTCGTTCAGGTGCATCTTGCCGCGGTAGATCGCGCGCCCGTTGGCCACCACCCGGGGCACCACGCCGAGCCCGGAGCTGATCCGCGGGTTGTGGGTCACCCGGCGCAGCCCGCTGACCACCGCCGGGTCGAGCTCGTCGGCATTGCGGTTCAGGTCGATATAGGCCCGGGGCGCCGTGGCCGCGATGGTCTGCGCGCCGTAGCGCGGGGCGCAGGCGATCAGCTCGTCCACGAAGGCGTCCTCGGAGGAGCGGATCGTCTGGGTATCCAGCACCGTGCTGCGCAGGAAATCCTTCGAGTAGGCCCGCCCGGAATGGGGCGAGGCGAAAATCACCGAGGTGGTGCAGGGCTGGGGCAGCCCGAGGGTATACGCGGTGTGCATCATCGCGCATATGATAGCGCGATTGTCGGGCGGGCCAAAAGCCCTTGAACACCTTTGCGACTCCTTTTATAGCACCCCAACCGAGCGGCGCCCGGCCCACCGGCTTGTGGGGTGCGGGGGTCGTGCGGAACCATCATCGGGCGGTTAGCTCAGCGGTAGAGCACTTCGTTGACATCGAAGGGGTCACTGGTTCGATCCCAGTACCGCCCACCATGCCGGTTCGCCTTCGGGCAGGCCATCCACCTTGGCGCAGTGCGCGCCGCGATCAGGAGAAGACCCATGAAGGTCAAGAATTCGCTCCGCTCGCTCAAGCAGCGCCACCGCGATTGTCGCGTCGTGCGCCGCAAGGGTCGGGTCTATGTCATCAACAAGACCCAGCGCCGGTTCAAGGCACGCCAGGGCTGAGCCCCGCCGCAGAACCAGCCATCGAGTGACGAAGCCGCCGCGGGACACCCGGCGGTTTTTGTCATTTGGCGGGGCGTGGTCGGGGGCGCCGCCCCCACGGCCCTGTCGGGCCGCCCCCCGGAGTATTTCGGCACAGATGAAGGGGGCGCGGGGGCTGGGCCAGTCCCGGGGACTCTGGTCGCGCCGTTCGGGGCGGAACGCGGGGGTCAGGCCGCGGCGCTCTCGGGCTCTTTCGCGCCGGTCATGAAGGCCACCGCGTCGGACATGTCGTGGTCTTTGGGGTCGATCACGCAGAGCCGTTTGCCCAGCCGGTGGATATGGATGCGGTCGGCCACTTCGAACACATGGGGCATGTTGTGGCTGATCAGCACGATCGGGATGCCGCGGGCGCGCACGTCGAGGATCAGCTCCAGCACCCGGCGGCTTTCCTTCACGCCCAGGGCCGCGGTCGGCTCGTCGAGGATGATCACCTTGGACCCGAAGGCCGCCGCCCGGGCCACGGCGACGCCCTGGCGCTGGCCGCCCGAGAGGGTTTCGACCGCCTGGTTGATGTTCTGGATGGTCATCAGGCCCAGCTCGCTCAACTTGTCGCGGGCGAATTTCTCCATCGCGGCGCGGTCGAGCTGGCGCAGCCATTTGCCCCGCCACCCGGGTTTGCGCAGCTCGCGCCCCATGAACATGTTGTCGGCGATGCTGAGTGCAGGGGACATGGCGAGTTGTTGGTAGACGGTTTCGATCCCGGCGGCGCGGGCGTCGAGCGGGCTTTGGAACCTGACCCGTTTGCCTTCGAGGAAGACCTCGCCCTCGTCGGGGATGACCGCGCCGGAGACCGCCTTGATCAGCGACGACTTGCCCGCCCCGTTATCGCCGATCACCGCGAGGATCTCGCCCGGGTAGAGCTCGAAGTCGCAATGATCGAGTGCGGTGACGCGGCCGTAGCGTTTGACCAGGTTGCGGCCGGCGAGGATCGGTTGTTGCGATGTGTCCGTCATACCGACACCTTTCGGATCCATTGGTCCACGGCCACGGCGGCGATGATGAGAAGCCCGATCAGCAGGAAGGTCCATTGGGCGTCCGCGCCCAGCAGGCGCAGCCCCAGGGTGAACACGCCGACGATCAGCGCCCCGAAGAACGCCCCCAGGATCGAGCCGCGCCCGCCGAAGAGCGAGATG
Source organism: Dinoroseobacter sp. PD6 (assembly GCF_028807315.1). NCBI lineage: Bacteria > Pseudomonadati > Pseudomonadota > Alphaproteobacteria > Rhodobacterales > Roseobacteraceae > Dinoroseobacter > Dinoroseobacter sp. PD6. The sequence goes on from NZ_JARAMN010000015.1 coordinate 92,583, forward strand.
CCCCCGATCACCACGGCGGTGATGCTTTCGATATTGGCCAGCTGGCCCGAGGTGGGCGAGACCGACCCGATCCGTCCGATCAGGGCCCAGCCCGCGAAGGCGCAGATCAGCCCCGACAGCATGTAGACCGAGATCAGGGTCCTGCTGACCTGGACGCCGGACAGCTCGGCCGCCTCCGGGTCGTCGCCGACGGCGTAGACATGGCGCCCCCAGGCGGTGTGCCTGAGCGCATAGGCCAGCACGATCACCAGCAGCACCATGAAGATCACGCCGTAGGTCAGGCGCGCGCCGCCGATCTCCAGCGTGGTGCCGAAGAATTGCAGCAGGGGCGCCTGGTCGCGGATGTCCTGGGAGCGGATGGTTTCGTTGCGGGAATAAAGGAAGTTGGCCGCCAGCACGATCTGCCACATGCCCAAGGTGACGATGAAGGGCGGCAGTTTGACCTTGGCCACGAGCCAGCCGTTGATGAAGCCAAGCAGGGTGCCGCAGAGCAGCCCGCAGGCGACCGCGACCTCGACCGGCAGCCCGTAGCGGAAGGTGAACTGGCCCATCACCACCGAGCTCATCACCATGATCGCCCCCACGCTCAGGTCGATCCCGGCGGTCAGGATCACCAGGCTCTGGGCGGCGGCGACGATGCCGACGATCTGCACCTGTTGCAGGATCAGGGTCAGCGCGAAGGGGGAGAAGAATTTCGAGCCCAGGAGCAGCCCGAACACCGCGATGGCCGCCACCAGCACGATCAGCGGCACCAGCGCCGGCGTCTGGTGCAGGGCGTGCTGGAACTTCCGCGTGAAGCCCTGGGGGCCATGGTCGAACTCGGCCACCGCGGCGGCGCTGTCCTTGAGGGCGGATTCGTAGTCCTGGCCTTGCGGGCGCGGTTCGGTCATGGGGTGTCTCCGGTTGGGTCGTCAGGGGACGGGCCGCGGCAGGTGCCGGGGCGACGGAGGGGGGTCGGACGGGTGCCCGGCCCCGGGAGTGTCAGGTCAGCCCCAGCATAGGTTCCGGCCCTCTTCGACCGAGATGCTCTCGACCCCGTCAGCGGGGGTGTCGGTCACCAGGGCCACGCCGGTGTCGAAGAAGTCCTTGCCCGGGGTGGGTGCGGGCTTCTCGCCGGTTTCGGCCCAGGTCTTGATCGCCTCGATCCCGAGCGAGGCCATCAGCAGCGGGTATTGCTGCGAGGTGGCGCCGATCACGCCGTCTGCCACGTTCTGCACGCCCGGGCAGCCGCCATCGACGGATACGATGAGCACGTCGTTCTCGCGCCCGATCGCCTTGAGCGCCTCGTAGGCCCCGGCGGCGGCAGGCTCGTTGATGGTATAGACCACGTTGACCATCGGATCGGCGGCGAGGATGTTCTCCATCGCGGCGCGGCCGCCCTCTTCGGAGCCTTGGGTGACGTCCTGGCCCACGATCCGCGGATCGGTCTCGTCGCCCCAGCGGTTGGGATCGCCGATGTCGATGCCGAAGCCCTCGAGGAAGCCCTGGTTGCGCAGAACGCCCACGGTGGGCTGCGACACCTGGATGTTGAGCATGGCGATCTTGGCATCGGCGGCGGCATCGCCCATCTGGGCGCGCGCCCATTGGCCGATCAGCAACCCGGCGACATAGTTGTCGGTGGCAAAGGTGGCATCCGCCGCATCCGCGGGGGTCAGCGGGGTGTCGAGTGCGATCACCACCAGCCCGGCATCGCGGGCCTGCTGCACGGCACCGGTGATAGACGAGGTATCGGACGCGGTGATCAGGATGCCCTTCGCGCCGTCGAGGATGCAGGTCTCGATCGCCTGTACCTGGGTTTCGTGGTCGCCATCGAACTTGCCCGCGAAGGTCTTCAACTCGACCCCGAGTTCCTCGGCCTTCGCGACCGCGCCCTCGCGCATCTTGACGAAGAACGGGTTGGTGTCGGTCTTGGTGATCAGGCAAGCCGAGGTGGTGTCGGCGAGCGCTGCCCCGGACATGGTGGCACAGGCCACGGCTGTGCCCAGCATCAGGTTTTTCATGTGGTGTCCCTCCCAGAACATGCGTGTGTGTCGCAATCGCGGCCCGCATCGCAGCGGGTCAGGAGCGAGGGAAACACAGCGGTGCCCGCGTTGTCAAACGGCGCTCATGGGCCAGAGGATTGAGTCCAAAGGATTTGTGCGATGCCGAGCACGCGCGCCGGACCCTGTGCCCCGGCGCCTCGGCGCGCGACGGGGCGGCAGGGGGTGACATGGCGCGTCTGGCCCCCAGGTTGGGTGAGGGTGGGTACCCTTTCCCCCGCAAAACAAGGTCGCTGAGGGTTTTCGGGGGTGCAGCATGTTTTTTGATCTTTTTGTGAAAAAACCCCTTGCGACTCGTGAACACTGGGCGTAGATACCCCTTCACCGGCGGCGCTGAGGCGCGGCTGGGACACACGGACTGCGGACTTCGGGATACGAAGCCAAGGGTCGGGTGGCTATCATGAGGCTGAAATGAGCGGGTGCGCCAAGGAAGTTTGGCGGTCTAGCTTTTTTTGTCGCCTGATAGGGCTCTTTGACATTGTAGTATATCTGAAGAGATATGCGGGCGGT
>NZ_JARAMN010000016.1:0-56241 GCF_028807315.1 Dinoroseobacter sp. PD6
CACATGCGGTTTCGAACGCTCAAACTTTTCCTTAGCCATGGTGGCCTCCTCATCTTGTTGGGTGGCGGGGTAGCCCCGCCCTACGGGTCGTGGGTAGGGCGGGGTTCACCCCGCCGTCCCGTTATGCGAATTTTTCCTGGATTTCCTGGCTGATATTGGCCGGAACCGGATCGTAATGGTCGAACTGCATCGTGAACTGCGCGCGGCCCGAGGACATGGAACGCAGGGTATTGATGTAGCCGAACATGTTGGCCAGCGGCACGAAGGCGTTGATCGCCACGGCGTTGCCGCGCGGTTCCTGCCCCGTGACCTGGCCGCGACGGGAGGTCAGGTCACCGATGATGCCACCGGTATACTCTTCGGGTGTCACCACCTCGACCTTCATCACGGGCTCCAGCAGCTTGGCACCGGCCTTCTTCATGCCTTCGCGCATGCCCATGCGGGCCGCGATTTCGAAGGCCAGGACCGAGCTATCCACGTCGTGGAACTTGCCGTCGACCAGGGCGACCTTGAAGTCGATGACCGGGAAGCCGGCGAGCGGGCCGCTGTCCATCACGGACTTGATGCCTTTTTCCACGCCCGGGATGTATTCCTTGGGCACGGCACCGCCGACGATCTTGGACTCGAAGGAATAGCCTTCGCCCGGCTCTGTCGGGGAGATGACCAGCTTGACCTCGGCGAACTGACCCGACCCACCGGATTGCTTCTTGTGGGTATAGGTGTGCTCGACCTCGTGACCGATGGTCTCGCGGTAAGCCACCTGGGGCGCGCCGATATTGGCCTCGACCTTGAACTCGCGCTTGAGACGATCCACCAGGATGTCGAGGTGCAATTCGCCCATGCCCTTCATGATGGTCTGACCGGACTCGATGTCAGTCTCGACGCGGAAGGACGGGTCCTCTGCCGCCAGACGTGCCAGACCCTGAGACATCTTCTCCTGGTCGTTCTTCGTCTTCGGCTCCACGGCGATCTCGATCACCGGGTCCGGGAAGGTCATGGTTTCCAGCACCACCGGCTCCTTGACGTCGCACAGCGTGTCGCCGGTCGTGGTGTCCTTCAGGCCCGCGAGCGCGATGATGTCGCCGGCAAAGGCTTCCTCGATCTCTTCACGGTTGTTGGAGTGCATCATCATCATCCGACCGATGCGCTCTTTCTTGCCCTTGGTGGAGTTGAGAACGGTGTCGCCCTTGTTCATGGTCCCGGAATAGATCCGGGTGAAGGTCAGGGAGCCCACGAAGGGGTCGTTCATGATCTTGAACGCGAGGCCGGAGAACGGCATGTCGTCATCCGCCCGGCGGGGGATGTTGCGCTCTTCGTTCTCGTCGCCGGGCGCGAAGCCCATGTAGTCAACCACGTCGAGCGGGCTCGGCAGGTAGTCGATCACGGCATTGAGCAGAGGCTGAACGCCCTTGTTCTTGAACGCGGAGCCGCCCAGGACCGGCACGAAATGCAGCGCGAGCGTGCCCTTGCGCAGCAGCGCGCGCAGGGTCGGCACGTCAGGCTCGTTGCCTTCCAGGTACTCCATCATCGCGTCGTCGTCTTCTTCGACGGCCGCTTCGATCATCTTGCCGCGCCACTCCTCGCAGACATCCTTGAGGCTGTCGCGGATCTCGCCCTTGACCCAGCTCGCGCCGAGATCGTCGCCCTTGTAGACCCACTCCTGCATGGTCACGAGATCGACAAGCCCTTCGAGCTCGTTCTCGGAGCCGATCGGAATGGCCACGGGCACGGCGCGGGCGCCGGTCCGGTCCTCGATCATGTGGACACAGTTGAAGAAGTCCGCGCCGATCTTGTCCATCTTGTTGACGAACACGATGCGCGGCACCTTGTACCGGTCGGCCTGGCGCCAGACGGTCTCGGTCTGGGGCTCGACACCGGCATTGGCGTCCAGAACGCAGACCGCGCCATCGAGCACGGCGAGCGAACGCTCGACCTCGATGGTGAAGTCGACGTGGCCGGGTGTGTCGATGATGTTCAGACGGTGCTTGGGCGTGTCGGCGGTCTCGCCATCCTCGGTGCGCTCCCAGAAGGTGGTCGTCGCAGCGGAGGTGATGGTGATCCCGCGTTCCTGCTCCTGCTCCATCCAGTCCATGGTGGCCGCGCCATCATGGACTTCGCCGATGTTGTGGGACTTGCCGGTGTAGTACAGGATGCGCTCCGAGCAGGTGGTCTTGCCCGCATCGATATGCGCCATGATCCCGAAGTTACGGTACCGGTCGAGGGGATAGTCGCGTGCCATTGGTTCGGTCCTAGGCTAGAGATGATTACCAGCGGTAGTGGCTGAAGGCCTTGTTGGCTTCGGCCATCTTGTGGGTGTCTTCGCGCTTCTTCACGGCGGACCCACGGGAGTTCACGGCATCGACCAGCTCGCCGGCGAGACGCTCTTCCATGGTGTTCTCGTTCCGCGCCCGGGAGGCGTTGATCAACCAGCGGATCGCCAGGGCTTCGCGGCGCTCGGGGCGCACTTCGACCGGCACCTGGTAGGTGGCGCCACCAACCCGGCGGGAGCGAACCTCGACCGACGGCTTGATGTTGTCGAGGCACTCGTGGAACACCTCCAGCGGCGAGCGCTTGAGCTTGCTCTCAACGCGGTCGAACGCGTTGTAGACGATCTTCTCGGCGGCGGATTTCTTGCCGTCGATCATCAGGTTGTTCATGAACTTGGTCAGAACGCGGTCACCAAACTTGGCGTCCGGCAGAACTTCGCGTTTTTCGGCGGCGTGACGGCGAGACATCTACTCTTCCTCTTACTTCGGACGCTTCGCGCCGTACTTCGAACGGCGTTGCTTACGATCTTTGACGCCCTGGGTATCCAGAACACCGCGCAGGATGTGGTAACGCACACCCGGAAGGTCCTTGACACGGCCACCCCGGATCAGGACCACGGAGTGCTCCTGCAGGTTGTGGCTTTCCCCGGGAATATAGCTGATCACCTCAAACCCGTTGGTCAGGCGCACTTTCGCGACTTTCCGCATGGCCGAGTTCGGCTTCTTCGGCGTGGTCGTGTAGACCCGCGTGCAGACGCCGCGCTTCTGCGGGCAGCTCTCCAGGTGCTGGGACTTGGAGCGTTTTACTTTGGGCTGCCGCGGCTTGCGGATCAGCTGTTGAATCGTTGGCATTCCGGTTCCCCGTTTAGCTCGTCATGACATCGCGCGACGGTCGCGCAGATTACGTATGGCACCTTGCGCGTCCGCAAAGCACAAAACCGCGGACGGACCCTTCGCGGGACCGACGCGGTGGAATTCCAGAGGATCGGGGCATGGGCCCGGATCGTGACCACTTCAATTGTGATGCCCAAAGGGTCCGCGGACAGACCCCCGGGTGGCGCGGGGTATAGGGGGAGTCGGAGGGGTTGTCAACAGACCCCGGCGGGCCGCGAGGGCCTTTTGGCGACAGGGGTTAGGCCCGCCGCGCCGCCCGGCGGACCACCTGCTCGCGATACAAGGTATAAAGCCCCGTCGCCACCACCAGAAGCGCCCCCGCCCAGGTCAACGCATCGGGCCATTCGCCGAAGACGAAAAATCCCAGCAGCACCGCCCAGACAAGCGCCATGTAGCGAAACGGCGTCACGAAGCCGATCTCGCCGTGGCGCATGGCCAGCGCCGCGAAGATGTAGCCCGAGGCGATGAATACCCCCGCCCCGAACAGAAGGAGCGCCCCGCGCACCGTCACCGGCTGCCACGGCGTCAGCAGTGACAGGACCCCCGAGGAGACCAGCACGAACACCGCCATCACCAGCCCCAGAAGCACCGCCGGGATCTCGGGCGAGATCCGGCGCGTGGACAGGTCGCGAAAAGTCACGAAGGCCACCGTGAGCAGCACCAGCAGCGCATAGGCCGTGAACCCCGACCCGCCCGGCTGCACGATCAGGAGCACCCCGCAGAACCCCACGACGATCGCCGCCAGCCGCCGCCAGCCCACGGGTTCGCCCAGAAACACCGCACCAGCCAGGGTCAGGGTCAGGGGCAGCGCCTGCAACAGCGCACTGACATTGGCGAAGGGCATGTTCGCCAGGGCGATGAAGAAGGGCACCATGGCGCAGACCTCGGCCGCGCTGCGCAGGCCGATCAGGCGCCGGTCCCTCGGCCCCACGCGCACCCGGTGCGCCCCTGCGCGCCACACCAGCAGCCCCAGGAAGGCCACCGCAATCCAGCTACGCAGGAAGATCACCTGGAACAGCGGCATCTCTTCGGTGGCCAGCCGGATGAGCGCGTCACCGGTGGTGAAGCTCGCGGTCACCACGAGCATGTAGGCGGCACCGCGCAGGTTGCCGGCGGCGCGGTCGGGAACGGCTGTCAGGGGCATGGGGCGTCACTCGGTTCGAATGCACGAGACCTGCGCCTTCGCCGCGGCTTTGGCAAGGGGCGAAGCCCGGCGCGGGCGTAACGAGAAACCCCCGCGCACGGGGCGCGGGGGCAAGGGTCGTCGGCCATCCGGCTCAGCCGGAGGTTTGGATCAATCGCGGCTCTCGGGCATGGAGATATCCGCCATGTCCCCCCCATCCTCGAACACGTCCTCCGCCATCGGGGCGGCGAGGGCAGCGGCCTCTTCGGCCTCCGCCTGACGCTGCTCGATCACCTTCTGGTCGCGCTCCTGGGCGATGCGGCGCATCTGCTGGGTCGCCCCACCGGTGCCCGCCGGGATCAGGCGGCCCACGATGACGTTCTCCTTCAGGCCGATCAGCTTGTCGCGCTTGCCCATGGTCGAGGCCTCGGTCAGCACCTTGGTCGTCTCCTGGAAGGAGGCCGCCGAGATGAAGGACCGGGTCTGGAGCGAGGCCTTGGTGATCCCCAGGAGGATCGGCTCGCCCTGGGCCGGACGACGACCTTCGGCGATCGCCTTCTCGTTGACCGCCTCGAACTGGAGCTTGTCCACATGCTCGCCCTTCAGGAGCGTGGTCTCCCCGCTGTCGAGGATCTCCCACTTCTGGAGCATCTGGCGCACGATCACCTCGATGTGCTTGTCGTTGATCTTCACGCCCTGCAGGCGGTAGACGTCCTGCACCTCATTGATCAGGTAGTCCGCCAGCGCCTCGATCCCCATGATCCGCAGGATGTCATGCGGCGCGGGGTTGCCATCCATGATGTAGTCGCCCTTCTGGACGAAATCGCCCTCGGCCACCGGGATGTGCTTGCCCTTGGGCACCATGTATTCCACGGGCTCCATGGTCTCGTCACTGGGCTCGATCGAGATGCGCCGCTTGTTCTTGTAGTCGCGCCCGAACCGGACATAGCCGTCGATCTCGGCGATGATGGCGTGATCCTTGGGACGACGGGCCTCGAACAGTTCCGCCACGCGGGGAAGACCCCCGGTGATGTCCTTGGTCTTGGCACCTTCGCGCGGGATCCGCGCCACCACGTCGCCGGCCGAGATCGGCATGCCGTCCTCGATCGACAGGATCGCGTCCACCGACATCGGATAGGTCACCGGGTTGCCCGCGTCGTTGCGCACGGGCTCGCCGGTTTCCGGATCCGCGATCAGAACCTCGGGCTTGAGGTCGCTGCCCTTGGGCGCGGCGCGCCAGTCGGACACGATCTTCTGGGTCATGCCCGTCGCATCGTCGGTCTCTTCGCGCACCGAGATGCCCGAAACGAGATCCGCAAACCGCACCACCCCCGACTTCTCGGCGATGATCGGCAGGGTGTAGGGATCCCATTCGAACAGCTTGTCGCCGCGGCCGACCTTGTCGCCCTCGGCCACATGGACCTTGGTGCCGTAGCCGAGCTTGAAGCTGGCCCGCTCCGCGCCCTCCCCGTCGACGATCAGGAGCTGCATGTTGCGGCCCATGACGATCTTCTCGCCCGAGGTGTTCTCCAGCAGGTTGGCGTTGCGGAAGGCGATCTTGCCCTCCTGCCCGGCCTCCTGGAAGGACTGCTGGCCACCCTGTGCGATCCCGCCGATGTGGAAGGTCCGCATGGTCAGCTGGGTGCCCGGCTCACCGATGGACTGGGCCGCGATGATGCCGACGGCCTCGCCCACGTTCACCTTGGTGCCGCGCGCCAGATCCCGGCCATAGCACTGGGCGCAGACGCCTTCATCCGCCTCGCAGGTCAGCGGGCTGCGCATCCGCATGGACTGGATGCTGGACTGCTCGATCAGGTCGGCCTTGCGCTCGTCGATCAACTCGCCCTTGGCGACGATCACCTCGCCGCTGGCCGGGTCGACCACGTCCTCGGCCGCGACACGCCCCAGCACCCGTTCACCGAGGGAGGCGACAACCTCCCCGTCGTTCACGGCCGCTTCGGCGGTGATGGCGTTCTCGGTGCCGCAATCGTTCATCCGCACGATGCAGTCCTGCGCCACGTCCACCAGACGGCGCGTCAGATAACCCGAGTTCGCCGTCTTCAACGCCGTGTCCGCCAGACCCTTCCGGGCCCCGTGGGTGGAGTTGAAGTATTCCAGAACGGTCAGGCCTTCCTTGAAGTTCGAGATGATCGGAGTTTCGATGATCTCGCCGGACGGCTTGGCCATCAGGCCGCGCATCCCGCCGAGCTGCTTCATCTGCGCGGGCGAACCCCGGGCGCCGGAATGGGCCATCATGTAGACCGAGTTCGGCTCCATCTGCTCCTTGGTGTCGGGATCGAACCGGTCGCGGGAGATCTCGTCCATCATCTCGGACGCCACCTCGTCGGAACATTTCGACCAGGCATCGACGACCTTGTTGTACTTCTCACCCTGGGTGATCAGGCCGTCCATGTACTGCTGTTCGAATTCCTTCACCTGGTCGCGGACACCTTCGACGATGTCCCACTTGGTGTCGGGGATCAGCATGTCGTCCTTGCCGAAGGAGATGCCCGCCTTGAACGCCTCCCGGAAGCCGAGCGTCATGATCTGGTCGCAGAAGATGACCGACTCCTTCTGCCCGCAATAGCGGTAGACGGTGTCGATGACCTGCTGCACCTCTTTCTTGCGCAGGAGCCGGTTGACCAGTTCGAACGGCGCCTTGGCATTGAGCGGCAGAAGCGCGCCGAGGCGCACGCGACCGGGCGTGGTCTCGTAACGCTTGTAGATCTCGTTGCCTTCGTCGTCGATCTGCTTGACCCGCGCCTGGATCTTGGAGTGCAGGTGAACGGTGCCCGCGGTCAGCGCATGCTCGACCTCCTCCGGAGAGCCGAAGATCATGCCCTGACCCGGCAGGCCCTCACGCTCCAGCGTGATGTAGTAGAGCCCGAGGATCATGTCCTGGGACGGCACGATGATCGGCGCGCCGTTGGCCGGCGACAGCACGTTGTTCGTGGACATCATCAGGACGCGCGCTTCGAGCTGCGCCTCGAGCGAGAGCGGCACGTGAACCGCCATCTGGTCGCCGTCGAAATCCGCGTTGAACGCCGAGCACACGAGCGGGTGCAGCTGGATCGCCTTGCCTTCGATGAGCACGGGCTCGAACGCCTGGATGCCGAGACGGTGCAGGGTCGGTGCGCGGTTCAGCATCACCGGGTGTTCGCGGATCACCTCGTCGAGGATATCCCACACCTCGGGACGCTCTTTTTCGACCAGCTTCTTGGCTTGCTTGACCGTGCTGCTCAGGCCCTTGGCTTCCAGCCGCGAGTAGATGAACGGCTTGAACAGCTCCAGCGCCATCTTCTTGGGCAGACCGCATTGATGCAGTTTCAGCTCCGGCCCGGTCACGATGACCGAGCGGCCCGAGAAGTCCACGCGCTTGCCGAGCAGGTTCTGACGGAACCGGCCCTGCTTGCCCTTGAGCATGTCCGACAGCGATTTCAGCGGCCGCTTGTTGGCCCCCGTGATCACCCGGCCACGACGGCCGTTGTCGAACAGGGCGTCGACGGATTCCTGCAGCATCCGCTTTTCGTTGCGGATGATGATGTCCGGCGCGCGCAGCTCGATGAGTCGCTTGAGGCGGTTGTTGCGGTTGATCACACGGCGATAGAGGTCGTTGAGGTCCGAAGTCGCGAACCGGCCCCCGTCCAGCGGCACCAGCGGGCGCAGCTCGGGCGGGATCACGGGCACCACGGTCAGCACCATCCACTCGGGCCGGTTGCCGGATTCGAGGAAGTTCTCGACCAGCTTCAGGCGCTTGATGATCTTCTTGGGCTTCAACTCGCCCGTGGCCTCGGCCAGATCGGCGCGCAGCTGCTCGGCTTCGGTTTCCAGGTCGATCGCCGACAGCATCTCGCGGATCGCCTCGGCACCGATATTGGCGGTGAAGGCGTCCATGCCGTAGGCGTCCTGGGCATCAAGGAACTCCTCCTCGGTCATCAGCTGACCGTAGGTGAGGTCCGTCAGGCCCGGCTCGATCACCACGTAATTCTCGAAATAGAGGATCCGTTCGAGGTCGCGCAGGGTCATGTCCAGCATCGTGCCGATCCGCGACGGCAGCGATTTCAGGAACCAGATATGGGCGACGGGGGCGGCCAGCTCGATATGGCCCATGCGCTCGCGCCGGACCTTCTGCAGCGTGACTTCGACGCCGCATTTCTCGCAGATGACCCCGCGATATTTCATCCGCTTGTACTTGCCGCACAAGCATTCGTAATCCTTGATCGGGCCGAAGATCCGCGCGCAGAACAGACCGTCACGCTCGGGCTTGAACGTGCGGTAGTTGATGGTCTCGGGCTTCTTGATCTCGCCGAAGGACCACGAGAGGATCCGCTCCGGGCTCGCCAGGGAAACCTTGATCTCGTCGAAGGTCTTGACCGGGGCGACCGGGTTGAACGGGTTGGTTGTCAGTTCCTGGTTCATTCTCAATTCCTTGAATTCGGTCGGAGGGAGGTGCGGGCGCAAATTCCTTGAGCAAGGAATTTGCCAAGAGTTTTAGGTAAAACTCTTGGCGTCGCGCTTATTCCTCGCCCTCCGCATCCAGGAGTTCCATGTTGAGGCCGAGGCCGCGGACTTCCTTCACGAGCACGTTGAAGCTCTCCGGCACGCCGGCCTCGAAGTTGTCCTCGCCCTTGACGATGCTCTCGTAGACCTTGGTCCGGCCCGCCACGTCGTCCGACTTGACGGTCAGCATCTCCTGCAGGGTGTAGGCGGCGCCGTAGGCTTCGAGCGCCCAGACCTCCATCTCCCCGAAGCGCTGGCCACCGAACTGCGCCTTGCCGCCCAGCGGCTGCTGGGTGACGAGGCTGTAGGGCCCCGTGGAGCGCGCGTGGATCTTGTCGTCCACCAGGTGGTGCAGCTTGAGCAGGTACTTGACCCCGACCGTGACCTGACGCGCGAATTTCTCGCCCGTCCGCCCATCGTAGAGATCGGACTGACCGGAGGTGTCGAAGCCCGCGCGAGTCAGCGCATCGTTGACATCCGCCTCTTTGGCGCCGTCGAAGACCGGCGTGGCGATCGGCACCCCGCGGGTGACATTGCCCGCCCGCTCCAGCAGGTCGTCCTGGTCGAGCCCGGCAATCGCCTCTTCATAGGCTTCGTCGCCATAGGCCAGGCGCATCGCCTCGCGCACGGGCGTCATGTCGCCGGAGCGCCGGTATTCGCCCAACGCCTCGTCGATCTTCAGCCCCATGCCGCGCGCGGCCCAACCCATATGGGTCTCCAGGATCTGGCCCACGTTCATCCGCGACGGCACACCCAGCGGGTTCAGCACGAAATCGACCGGGGTGCCATCGGCGAGGAACGGCATGTCCTCCATCGGCACCACTTTCGAGATCACGCCCTTGTTGCCGTGACGCCCGGCCATCTTGTCACCCGGCTGCAGCTTGCGCTTCACCGCGATGAACACCTTGACCATCTTCATCACACCCGGGGGCAGGTCGTCGCCGCGGCGGACCTTTTCGACCTTGTCCTCGAACCGCGCGGTCAGGGCGCGCTTCTGCGCCTCGTATTGCTGGTTCAGGGCCTCGACCATCTGCGCCTCGGCCTCGTCTTCGAGGGCGAGCTGCCACCACTGGCCACGGCTGAGCGTGCTCAGCAGGTCCTCGGTGATCTCGGAGCCGGGTTTGACGCCCTTGGGCCCCTTCACCGCGGTCTTGCCGAGGATCATGTCCTTCAGGCGCGCGTAGATGTTGCGCTCCAGGATGGCCATCTCGTCGTCGCGGTCGCGTGCGAGGCTTTCGACCTCCTCACGCTCGATCTGCAAGGCGCGTTCGTCCTTCTCGACGCCGTGACGGTTGAAGACGCGGACTTCCACGACCGTGCCGAAATCCCCCGGCGGCAGGCGCATGGAGGTGTCACGCACATCCGAGGCCTTCTCGCCGAAGATCGCGCGCAGGAGTTTCTCCTCCGGCGTCATCGGGCTTTCGCCCTTGGGGGTGATCTTGCCTACGAGGATATCGCCGGGGCCCACATCGGCGCCGATATAGACGATGCCCGCCTCGTCGAGGTTTCGCAGGGCTTCCTCGCCGACATTCGGGATGTCGCGGGTGATTTCCTCGGGCCCGAGCTTGGTATCGCGGGCGGCGACCTCGAATTCCTCGATATGGATCGAGGTGAAGACGTCGTCGCGCGCAACGCGCTCGGAGATCAGGATCGAGTCCTCGTAGTTGTAGCCGTTCCACGGCATGAAGGCGACGACCACGTTCTTGCCGAGGGCCAGCTCGCCCAGGTCCGTCGACGGACCGTCCGCAATCACGTCATCCTTGCCGACCTTGTCACCCACCTTCACCAGCGGACGCTGGTTGATGCAGGTGTTCTGGTTCGAGCGCTGGAACTTGCGCAGACGGTAGATGTCCACGCCGGGATCGCCCGGCTCGAGATCCTCGGTGGCGCGGATCACGATCCGGGTGGCGTCCACCTGGTCGATGAACCCGCCACGTTTGGCCATGATCGCCGCCCCGGAGTCGCGGGCCACCACGCCCTCGATCCCGGTGCCGACGAAGGGCGCATCGGCCTGCAACAGCGGCACCGCCTGGCGCTGCATGTTGGAGCCCATAAGCGCGCGGTTCGCGTCGTCATTTTCCAGGAACGGAATGAGCGAGGCCGCCACGGACACCAACTGCTTGGGCGACACGTCGATCAGGTCCACGCTCTCGCGCGGGGCCAGCGTGTATTCGCCCGACTGGCGGGTGTTGACCATCTCGTTCACGAAGCTGCCGTTCTCGTCGAGATTGGCGTTCGCCTGGGCCACCGTGTGCCGCATCTCTTCGGTCGCGGACATGTAGTTCACCTCGTCGGTGACCTTGCCGTCCTCGACCCGGCGATAGGGGGTCTCGATGAAGCCGTACTTGTTCACCCGCGCGAAGGTCGCGAGGCTGTTGATCAGGCCGATATTCGGGCCTTCCGGCGTCTCGATCGGGCACATCCGACCGTAATGGGTCGGGTGCACGTCGCGCACCTCGAAGCCCGCGCGCTCGCGGGTCAGACCGCCCGGCCCGAGCGCCGAGAGGCGCCGCTTGTGCGTGACCTCGGACAGCGGGTTGGTCTGGTCCATGAACTGCGACAGCTGCGAAGAGCCGAAGAATTCGCGCACCGCGGCCGCCGCCGGCTTGGCGTTGATCAGGTCCTGGGGCATGACCGTGTCGATCTCGACCGAGGACATGCGCTCCTTGATCGCGCGCTCCATCCGCAGCAGGCCGACGCGGTACTGGTTTTCCATCAACTCGCCGACGGACCGGACCCGGCGGTTGCCGAGATGGTCGATGTCGTCGATATCGCCGCGCCCGTCGCGCAGATCGACCAGCGCCTTGATGCAGGAGACGATGTCTTCCTTGCGCAGGGTGCGCACGGTGTCCTCGGCGTCGAGCGCCAGGCGCATGTTCATCTTGACCCGGCCCACGGCCGACAGGTCATAGCGCTCGCTGTCGAAGAACAGCGTCTCGAACAGGGCCGAGGCGGCCTCGACGGTGGGCGGCTCGCCCGGACGCATGACGCGGTAGATGTCCATGAGCGCGGTGTCGCGGTTCATGTTCTTGTCCGCGGCCAGGGTGTTGCGCATGTAGGCGCCCACGGTGATGTTGTCGATGTCGAGCACCGGGATCTCTTCGATCCCCGCGTCCAGCAGCTCCTTGAGCGTGCCGCCGGTCACCGCGCCATCCTTGTCCACTTCCCAGGTCAGCTCATCGCCAGCCTCGACATAGATCGCGCCGTTTTCCTCGTTGATGATGTCCTTGGCGGCAAACTTGCCGATGATGCCATCGAAGGGCACCAGGATTTCCGAGACATTGCCTTCGTCGATCAACTGCTTGACCGCGCGCGGCGTCACCTTCTTGCCGGCTTCGGCGATCACTTCGCCGGTGGCCGCGTCGACCACGTCCTGGGTGGGACGGGTGCCGCGAATACGCTCGGGGAAGAACTTGGTGACCCAGCCCTCGCCCTTGCGGTGGGTGTAGGTCACGGTGTCGTAATAGGCATCCATGATGTCCTGCTGATCCATCCCGAGGGAATAGAGCAGCGTGGTCACCGGCAGCTTCCGGCGGCGGTCGATGCGCGCGAAGACCAGGTCCTTGGCGTCGAACTCGAAGTCCAGCCAGGAACCGCGATAGGGAATGATGCGGCAGGCAAAGAGCAGCTTGCCCGAGGAATGGGTCTTGCCCTTGTCATGGTCGAAGAACACGCCCGGGGAGCGGTGCATCTGGCTCACGATCACACGCTCGGTCCCGTTCACGATGAACGTCCCGTTCGGGGTCATCAGGGGCATGTCGCCCATGAAGACGTCCTGCTCCTTGATGTCCTTGACGGATTTCGCGCCGGTATCCTCGTCCACATCGAACACGATCAGGCGCAGGGTCACCTTCAGCGGCGCGGAATAGGTCATGTCGCGCTGCTGGCATTCCTCGACATCGTATTTCGGCTTCTCGAGCTCGTATTTCACGAACTCCAGGACCGCCGTTTCGTTGAAGTCCTTGATCGGGAAGACCGACTGAAACACGCCCATGATCCCCTCGCCGTCCATGGGCTGGGGCTGGTCGCCGGATTTCAGGAAAAGATCATAGGAGCTCTTCTGCACCTCGATCAGGTTCGGCATCTCCAGGACTTCGCGGATCTTGCCGTAATACTTGCGGAACCGTTTTTGGCCGAGAACGGTTTGAGCCATGCGCGCTATTTCCTCTTGCATCGCAGTGCCGCTGGCCCCGGGAGAAGGCCGGCAGCGCCGGGTCGGATGACGACCGGTCCTATACCTGCGCACCGTCCCACTGGCGCGCGCCCGAACCGGAAACCTCATCTGGGAAAGCCGCTCGCCGGTGCGCGAGCACCCAAGCGGCTTGCCAAGACAGGTTTTGCCGGACCCGGAACAGCTCCCGAACCCAGCGTCTTGAGCCCCTGCGGGGCAAAGTTTGAATTGCTAAGTCAGCCCGACTTGCCCATCGTAGAAAATGGCCGTGTGATGAAACCCTTGCATGTGCGGGGGCTTTCGGCGACTTTCTGCGGGTGGCAGAGTCGATCTTGAGGGGGTCGGGATCCTCCTGTGAGCCGAAAACACGGAAAAGCGCCCGAATCAAACGCACGCTCAGAAATGGGTATCTAGGTCAGGCACGGCGCAAGTGCAACGGGTGTGCCAAGGAAAATGCGCTCCGGTCCCCTCGCGCTAGTCGCCCGGAGGATTATAGGCTTCCAGCAGCGTCCGGAACGGCAGGCGCTTTGCGCTGTCCGCGACACGCGCAAGCTCGCCTCTCGGGATGACGTCAACATTCTCGCGCAGGTCGGGCCAGATATCGGAGATATCATGGCTCCGCATCTGCGGGTCCTCGCTGTAGCGCCTACGTTCGTCATAAGTGTAGGATGGTCCCCCACGGACATCGTTCACCATGATCAGATAGTACCTGCCCGTAACCTCGTAAGGCCCCTGCCAGAGGCCGAACGACGTGCCCAGAACAGGCGGCATAAGAGATGCAGGAAGGGTGCTGGGCCGGACCCATGCGGTTTGGTCGTCCACCGGCCGCCAATCCGGTTGCGGCTCGAACCCTTCTGTCGCCCGGTGTCTGTTTCGAACATAGTCCACCGCATCCAGCGCCGCATCGCGCGTCGGGAAAGCCGAGAGCCTCACGAGGTACTCCACGCGGTCGCCATGCTCTTCGAGATATCGCTTCGAGGACCGCCAAACGAACGGACCATGTCCCACACCGCCCGCCAATGCGGCTTCCGCCAGAAATCGCCGGGTTTCGTTTTCCAGCAGATAAATCAGGTCTTGCGGGGCGTCCGACTGGGTCCGAAGCGCCTCGAGGACCTGCTCGAAGCGCGCCAGCTTGGTCAGTTCGTCGCGCACCCCAAAGAAAGGGGGCGCGTGCCAGATCATGTCCGCCCGCACCACGTGCCAGCCGGACCGGCTTCTCACAGGGTCCGAAACACCACCTGAGTGCAACACCGCCGCCGCGCGCAGGATTGCAGGATCCAATTCCTTTCGCCGCAGCCAGTCCGCCTCGAAGAGAGACGCCTCCGCACCTGCCTCCCGCGCGGCCTCCTCAAAACTCTTGCCCTGGGCAACTCTCTGCGCGAAGGCCTGTGCGGCGTCCCGTGTCGGAAGCGTGGCAACCGTCAAGTCGAACCACGCAAGCCGCCCGTAGGTTCTCAGGTACGTGTCAACGAGGTCGTCCTCGGACACCGATATGGCATCAAACCGGGCCCCCAGATACGCCTCCGCGACCTTGGCCTGACTCAGTCTGATATAATACCCATCTGGGTCGAACCTCGGAGCCATGCGCTCCGCCAGGACCTGTTGATCGATCAGGTGCGCGAGAAGCGCAGGGCGCAACTCCGCCCGGATGTAGTCCCGCGGCAGCCCCCGAAGGAACATCTCGAAATGCCCCTCGGTGATCTCGACCCGATTGACTGTTGCCAGCACATCCCGGCTGAGCGCGGGCGCGGCCGCCGACACGGCAAGCCAGCAAAGAAGTGGTGCGATAATCCGTCTGAACATGTCTGGGCCCCTAATCGGCATCTTGAATGAGCCGATCCTGCAAGGATTTCGCGCACTTGTCACCTGCTGGCCCGAAAAGCCCAAGCAACCGCGCCGGATTGCACGAAAAAAGGGCCGCGGAGACCGCGACCCTTTGGCAATTCGGAACGGGTCCGGATTACTTGAGCTCGACCTCGGCGCCAGCTGCTTCCAGCTTGCCCTTGATCTCTTCCGCTTCGGCCTTGTCGACGCCTTCCTTGACGGCTTTGCCGCCGGCTTCGACCAGCTCCTTGGCTTCTTTCAGGCCGAGACCGGTCAGCGCGCGGACCTCTTTGATGACGTTGATCTTCTGGGCGCCAGCGGCCTTCAGGATCACGTCGAATTCGGTCTGCTCTTCGGCAGCCGCGCCAGCGTCGCCGCCAGCAGGACCGGCCATCATCACGGCGCCGCCTGCGGCGGGCTCGATGCCGTACTCATCCTTGAGGATGGTTTTCAGTTCTTGTGCTTCGAGAAGCGTGAGGCCCACGATCTCTTCTGCGAGTTTCTTCAGATCAGCCATTTTACTGTTTTCCGTCTGTATAAGTGTGTTCCAACGCGAGGCATCATCCTCACGCAAATCTCGTATCGCGGATCAGGCCGCTTCGGCCTTTTCCTCGATGGTCGACAGGATGCTTGCGATGTTCGAAGCAGGGGCGCCAATCGCACCGGCGATGTTCGAAGCGGGGGCGCCGATGCAGGACGCGATCTGAGCGATAAGCTCTTCGCGCGACGGCATCGAGGCCACGGCTTTCACACCGGCCTGGTCCAGATAGTCCTCGCCCATGGCCCCACCAAGTATCTGGTACTTGCTGTTGTCCTTGGCATACGCGTCCGCAACCTTGGCCGCAGCCACGGGGTCTTCGGAATACGCGAGAACCGTCATACCCGTCAGCAGCTCACCGATCTTTTCGTTCGGTTTGCCCTGCAGGGCGATCTTGGCGAGCCTGTTCTTGGCAACACGCACGGAGCCCCCGGCTTCGCGCATGCGCGCCCGGAAGTCCTGCATCTCGGCAACCGTGAGACCTGCGTAATGGGCAACGACCACAACGCCAGAGCTTTCGAAGATCTGGCCGAGCTCGTCAACCAATTTCTCTTTCTGGGCTCTATCCACAGTTCCACTCCAATTTGGGGACCCCGGAATTATCGGTGTCCCCGGCTCAGTTGTACCGGATCGCTCCGGCGGTTTTGGTCCAGTAACGGGGGCCAAGACCACCAGGGGCGCTCAACGGTCAGAGCACTCTGGAATGGTAAGACTGATCCCGTCTCAGGCAGGAATTATCGCCATGCAGGCAACCCACCGTCTCGGACGACGAACGGGGCCCGCGAATCCACGCATGCCCCGTCGGATGCCGGATAGACCGAAACGCGGGCCGCAACAACCCCTGTTCTGCCGCGCGCCGCGGGATCAGCCCACGGGCGACGGCTCCAGCCAGGCGCGCAGAGCGGATCTGCGTTCGATGAAGGGGCGCGCGGGTGTCATCTTGGCCAGTTCCGCCCGCGCCCCCGCCGGAACCGCCCGTGCCGCCGCCGGGAAAAGCAGCAAACTGCGCGCGCCCCAGAACAGGCTTTCGCAGGCCAGCCCCTCCGCCTGCAGGACTTCGTGCTGCGCAAAGAGAAGGTGGTGATAGGAAATGTGACGGGTGGGGCCCGCAACCTCCACCCCCGCACACCCCAGCAGTTTCGCCACGGGCACGAGGCACTCCGCACCATCCGCCCGCGTCAGCAGCACGCGATGCTGCCGCGACAGCCACAGGGGTCGCGCCGGGCATCCCGGCCCCAGCGCCCCCGCCGCGATCCGAACCGGCCGCAGCCTGGCATTGGCGATCTGCTCCGCGAGCGACACCTGCCGCGCCCCGGCCCAAAGCACCGTCTGCACCTCGTGATCCAGTGTCAGCACCTCGTCGCCCGGGCGCAGGGATTCCACCGGAACGGCCCCCTTCGGCGTGACGATCCGCGTGCCCGCCCGGAAGCATGGCAGCGACGCGCCCGCGAAGCCGATGTCATAAACATCCCATCCGCCGCCGGAGCCATCGCCCGATACCTTCACACTGGTGATCGGCACATGGAACTGCAGCACCGCGGCATCCATGGTGGTGTAACTGCCCGTCGCGGTCAGCCCCCCATCGGGATTGATAATCTGGTTGCCGCCGAAATTGTGGAACGTCGCCTGCCCCGCCGCGATCATCGCGTTCAGATCCGTGGGCTGGCCATCTACCTCCACCACGTAATCCTCCCCGACATTCGAACTGGAGATGTGGATCGCCGCGTTCTGCACCGCCACGTCGAAGGTCACTTCGACGAAACCGCCGCTTTGCGCCACCTGCGCGCCGTCGTCGATAACCCCCCAATCCATCGTGTTGGCACTGGAGGACACGGTATAGCCCACGCTCTGCCCCGATGGCGTGGTCAGGGTGCCCTCGGCACCATTGCTGTAATCATTGATCTTGTCTTCGAAGACGGACATGGGAGCACTCGTAGGGAACGTCACCGTGATGCCATGCCAGCCCCTAAAGCCCGGTTAATCGCACCCCGGGTCCGGATCGGACCATAGGCGCGCGTAAACATCCCCCGAGTTCGCCGCGTCCGGCAGGTCCAGGATCTGCGCCGCCATCGTCGCAGCGTCGACCCACTCCGGCAGATGCAGCGCATGGCGCTCGCCCAGGCTCAGGTTGAACACGTAGCGGCCCAATCGACCCAACCGCGCAAGGCAGGCCAGCGCCACATCCCGCTGGATCATCGTCACCTCGAACGAAACGCAGGGCAGCGCCACCGAAAGCCCGTTCAGCACCTCCGCCTCATGCCCCTCGACGTCGATCTTGACGAAATCGGGCACGCCATGGGCCGCGATGAGCGCATCTAGGGTGGTCACGGGCACCCGCACCCGATCGTCCCAGACCTGCCCCTCCCAACCGGGTGCACCGCTGGCGGCGGCCGGAAACGTGGGCGCAATCGTCGCGACGGTCGGGTTGGCGGAGTTCAGCAGCAGGTCGACCTCCCCTGCCCGCGCGCCCGCGGCCACCGCATACAGGGTCGCACGCGGACACCGCCCGTAGAGCCGTTGCACGGCCCGGAACGCCATGGGCTGCGGCTCCAATGCCACGACTTGGGCCCCAAGCCGCAGGAAACTGCCCGTCCGGTCCCCGACATGGGCCCCGATGTCGAAAACCAGCCCGCCGGGTGCCACGCATTCCGCGTTCAACCGATCCATACGCAACGTGCGGGCCCGGTCACGGTAATAAATGTCGAAGGAGCGCCGGAGCCCGGCCCGCGCAGGACGGGTCCGATCCGGAAAGGGTGTGCGCATGATCGGTCTTTCCTCGCTGTCGCTGCATCAGCTAGCGAGCCGAACGATCACGTAAAGCCCGGTCAAGGCGCCCATGCAAAAGGGCGGCCCGCAGGCCGCCCTGTCGATCTTCGCGGATCGAGATTGGTCAGGCTTTCCGGCGGCGCCGCGCCCCGTAGAGCCCTGCAAGACCGAGACCCAGCATCCAGGCCGCAGCCGGCAGCGGCACTGGCGCCACTGAGACGAGGTTCTGGCTCAGTTGATCGCCAGTGCCCGTCGTTCCGGATTCGTAGTAGGTGAAGTTGTAGCCCTGCGTCACGACCCCGCCTGCCAGCAACGCGAGGTAGCTGTTCGCAGCCGCTTCGGCAGCGTCCTGTGCGCTTCCGGACTTCGATTGGCTGAACGTACCCGCGGTCAGATCGAAGGTGGCATCCGTTTCATACAGCACTTCCCAAAGCGCCAGTTGAAAGCCCGCCGACTGCGCATTGTCGGTGATGTCGACCGAGCTGTACGCCGTCTCGAAGAGACCTTCGACATTCGCCAGGGTCACCGGATCCAGGGCGCCGGTGGTATTGGTGAACGGCGCCGTGGTGGTGTTGTACTGCTGGCCACCGGCCGGGATGGCCAGATTGTTCATGATGTCCAGGCACCACGCCACGAACGCGTTGTCGTCCCCATCCTTGAGCCGGAAGCCGCCCGCCATGGCGTTGGCCGTCGGGCTGGCGACGTTCACATGCAGGTTCCCACCGCCGTTGAACGTGTCGCCGTTGTTCTGCATGAATAGGGTCACTGGGGCAGCTGCCGCGCCGGTCGCCATGAAAGCCGCAAAGGCCAGGGTTGACGCAGCGGCGATGCCCGCTTTTCCGAATACTCGCATTCTCGTTACCTTTCGCACTAGTATTAACGAAATAGTTACCATCTTCATTTGCGCGATGCAAGATGTCGCACGAAACGGCCCCCAAGGATCGCGGATGGCAGGTCTTTCAGAACAATGCCTGTAAAGGCGCGGCTTCGTTGCGCGATTGGCGTGAATGGGGCTGCTGGTCGATCCGAATCGTTGTGCTCGCCCTCGGCATGGGAGCGACACTCAGGTCACCCCCTGTGGCGGCGGTATCCGGCATTCCGGTGGGATGTGCTCTGTCGGGTTTCACGTGCACCTGCGCAAACCGCAGCCAACCCACGAAAAAGGGCGACCCGAAGGCCGCCCGAATTCCGCATCATCACAAGGCTCAGTTGCCCGTTGCACTGTCCACAGCGACCGTCACGCCCGGGCCCATGGTGGAGCTGAGCGCGATCTTCTTCATGTAGGACCCCTTGGCGCCCGACGGCTTGGCCTTGGAGACCGCGTCCACGAAGGCGCGCACGTTCTCAACCAGCTTGGCCTCGTCGAAGGACGCCTTGCCGACGCCGGCATGCACCACACCGGCCTTCTCGGCCTTGAACTGCACTTCCCCGCCTTTGGCGGCTTCGACGGCGGCCTTGACGTCCATGGTCACGGTGCCGACCTTGGGGTTCGGCATCAGGTTCCGCGGGCCCAGGATCTTGCCCAGGCGTCCGACGATCGGCATCATGTCCGGGGTCGCGATGCAGCGGTCGAACTCGATCTTGCCGGACTGGATCGTCTCCATCAGGTCCTCTGCGCCCACGATGTCCGCGCCGGCCGCCTGCGCTTCCTCGGCCTTGGGGCCACGGGCGAAGACAGCCACGCGCACGGTCTTGCCCGTGCCGTTCGGAAGGCTGACCACACCGCGCACCATCTGGTCCGCATGGCGCGGGTCGACGCCCAGGCACATGGCGATCTCGACGGTCTCGTCGAATTTCGAGGTCGCGTTGGCCTTGATCAGGGCGACGGCCTCTTCCACGGTCAGGTCGGACTTGCCGGCCACGGCCTCGCGCGCGGCGCGGGTGCGTTTTCCAAGCTTTGCCATCTTACTTCACCTCGATGCCCATGGAGCGGGCAGAGCCCAGAACGATCTTCATCGCGCCTTCGATGTCGTTGGCGTTCAGATCTCTCATCTTCGCTTCGGCGATCTCGCGCACCTGTGCGACGGTCACCGTGCCGACGGTCTGGCGCGACGGGGTGCTGGCCCCGGATTTCACCTTGGCCGCCTTCTTGAGGTAGTAAGACGCGGGCGGCGTCTTGATTTCCATCGTGAAGGACTTGTCCTGGTAATAGGTGATCACGGTGGGGCACGGCGCGCCGGGCTCCATGTCCTGCGTCTTGGCGTTGAACGCCTTGCAGAATTCCATGATGTTGATGCCGCGCTGACCCAGGGCCGGGCCCACGGGGGGGGACGGGTTCGCTTGTCCGGCGGGCACTTGCAGCTTCATCGTGCCTGCGAGTTTCTTGGCCATCTGGCCTCTCCTTTTACAGCATCCGAACCGCCGCGGCGGCCGGACAGGGGTGCTCGTGGTACGGTGCGGTCACGCGTGACCGCCGCCTCCCACGTCTCATCACTCAGGACGTTTTGGTGACCTGCGTGAATTCCAGCTCGACCGGGGTCGCCCGGCCGAAGATCGATACCGTCACCTTCAGACGGTTGTTGTCGTCGTCCACTTCCTCGACGCTGCCCGAGAAGCCCTCGAAGGGTCCGTCGGTCACGTTGACCTGTTCGCCGATGTCGAAAGTGATCAGGCTGCGCGGTGCCTCCTGGCCCTCTTCGACCCGGTTGAGGATCTGGTTCACCTCGTCATCGCGCATGGCCATGGGCCGGCCCTGGGGGCCGAGAAACCCGGTGACCCGGTTGATCGAGTTGATCAGGTGATAGCCCTGGTCGGTCATCTCCATCCGCACCAGCACATAGCCGGGCATGAAGCGACGCTCGGCGGTGACCTTCTTGCCGCGGCGGACCTCGATGACCTCTTCGGTCGGGACAAGCACCTCTTCGATGTCGTCCTCAAGCCCTGCCTCTTCGACGGCGTGCTTGATCTGCTCGGCGATCTTCTTCTCGAAATTCGAGAGGACGCTGACAGAGTACCACCGTTTGGCCATTGTGTTCGCTTCCTTGCCCCTCGGGCGCAGTGCGCGGGCGCGCGCCCCCGCCTCATTCCGGTTGTGTCACCCCAAATGAAAAGCAGCGTGCGGCTCGAATCGACGCACGCTACGGGTTGGGATGGTGGGGCGTGTAACGCCGAACAGGGGGGATTTCAACCGCTTTAGAACCCGCGCAACCGCCCGGACGGAAAGCCCGCGTCAGCCGCCGAAGAAGTTCAGCACGAACTGCAGGCCGGTCCGGATCATCCAGTCCACGAAGAAGAAGAAGATCGCCGTCAGGATCGCCATGGCGAACACCATCAGGGACGTGACCATGACCTCCTTGCGGGTTGGCCAGGTCACCTTGCTGACCTCGGCGCGCACCTGCTGCAGGAACTGGAAAGGATTGGTGATGGCCATCGGTACGCATTGCCTCTCGGTGTCGGACCCCGTGCAGATACGCCGCCCTTGTGAAGATTTCAAGGCGCTTTGCCGCGCGCCCCGTGGCAGTGTGCCGCCGACGGGTTTGTCGCAAATTCGGAACTCTGCTACGCTTC
This sequence comes from Dinoroseobacter sp. PD6, assembly GCF_028807315.1. Taxonomy (NCBI): domain Bacteria; kingdom Pseudomonadati; phylum Pseudomonadota; class Alphaproteobacteria; order Rhodobacterales; family Roseobacteraceae; genus Dinoroseobacter; species Dinoroseobacter sp. PD6. Next base: position 21,591 of record NZ_JARAMN010000016.1, read on the forward strand.
GGTGTGTGCCGATCATTTTAAGGCGCAACAGCTATTTGCAAAGTGAAAGGAATTCCCATGCCCGGCAGTGGACAGGTTCTCAACCGCGACGGCCATCCCACACACATCGTGGTTTTCGAGAAACCCTCGGAAAACAATGCGGCAATGCTGTCGTCCATGTTGGGCGACCGCAGCCCCAAGGGTGCGAATGGCGCCCTGCGGTTCCAGGCGCGCGGCGCCCGCAAGACCAGCGCGCTGCTCTATGAGCGCCTTGCGGTAGCCGAGATGGACATGACCGAGGCAGAGGCGAGGGACATGCGCGACCAGTCCGGCATCGCGGCGGTGGAGCGCAATGAGGTCATGTCGATCCCGCGCCCGGTGCGCCTCGATCCCGCCGAAGCGCAGGAGGCCGAAGAGGGTCTACGCCCGCCCTCCCGCGCGATGGGGGCCGAGAGGGACGCGTATCTGCGCGGGGTGCGCGATCTCGCGAACATGCTGCTCGGCGAGGGCCCCCGCCCCACGGGACCGGCGGGGGCGCAGGGATTCTGGCGGCCGCGCAGCTGGACGACCTGGGGCCTCGACGCCATCGGATCGGACCGACGCCCGGAGTTGACCGGCGAGGGGGTGAAGGTCGCCGTGCTCGACACCGGGCTCGACCTCACCCACCCGGACTTCACGGATGTGCTTGGCGCGCGCACCGCCTCTTTTGTCGGGACCGAGACGGCGCAGGACGGCCATGGCCACGGCACCCATTGCTGCGGCACCGTCGCAGGCCCGCTGCAACCCGCGCTCGGGCCGCGCTACGGCGTGGCGCCGGGGGCCGAGTTGCTGGTGGGCAAGGTTCTGGCCGATGACGGGTTCGGCATGATGAGCCAGATCATCGACGGCATCACCTGGGCGCTGAACGAAGGCGCGCAGGTGATCTCCATGTCGTTGGGCTCTGCGCGGGCCGAGGGCGCGGGCTTCTCCCGGGTTTACGAGATGGTCTTTCGCCGCCTGCTGTCCGAAGGCGTCCTGCCGATCTGCGCAGCCGGCAACGAAAGCGACCGCCCCGGCCTGATCGCGCCGGTGGGCAACCCCGCCGCCTGCCCCGGCGCCATGGCCGTGGCCGCCGTGGACCGGCGCATGGACCCGGGCGATTTCAGTTGCGGGCAGGTCGACCGGATCGGGCTGCTGGATATCGCCGGGCCAGGTGTCGGCGTGCATTCGGCCTGGACCGGGGGCGGGTACCGCCGGATCAGCGGCACCTCGATGGCCACGCCCCATGTGGCCGGGGTCGCCGCCCTGCACCTGCAGGCGGACCCGACGACCAGGGGCGACGACCTGCGCGCCCTGATGAAGATGCAGGCCACCGCCCTCGGCCCGGTGCGCGACTTCGGCGCGGGCCTCGTGCAGGTGCCCGCGAACCCCGGCGTGCCGGTGGGCTGAAACATGCGCACGGGGCCGGCACGGTTGACCGGCCCCGTCCCGCTGCCTAGCTTTGATCCATGGATACCACGCTGAAAGTGCATATCGGGCTGAAACCGCATGCCGCGCAGACGCTCAAGGCCCTGCCGAGCGAGGCGCGCGATGCTTGGGTCGAAGAGCATATCCATGCCCACCCCGTGACCTTCGAGACATTCGAGACCTACGGGTTCCTGAGTTGCACACTCGACCGTGCGGACATGCTGAGTACCGTCAAGGCCGCGCCGGAGGTCGACTGGGTCGAGATCGACCGCAAGATGTCGGCGATCTGACCCCGCCCGAAACCACCCCCGAATAACGCAAAAGGCGCGCCCCGCAGGACGCGCCCCTGTCTCGCAAGGCCCGACCGATCAGGGCTGCTCGTCCTCGTCATCCTTGCTGTCGGGCAGGTTGAACAGGCTGTCGGCATCGACCAGCGTGCTCTTGTCCTCGTCCTCGTCGTCGTCATTGCCCAGCAGGGTGAAGCTTTCGAGCCCCGAGATCGCCGTGGGCATCCGCGGCTCCGGCTCCATCTCCAGCGACTGCTCGGTCGAGACCAGCTTGCGACGCTCGTCATCGCTCATCAGCTCGCCCTCGCGGGCCTTCTTGGCGGCGGCCTTCTGCACGGCGGCGTCAAGCTCGGTCTGCTTGCACAGGCCCAACGCCACCGGGTCGATCGGCTGGATGTTCTGGATGTTCCAGTGGGTCCGCTCGCGGATCGCCTGGATCGTCGGCTTTGTGGTGCCCACCAGCTTCGAGATCTGGCCATCGCTCAGCTCGGGGTGGAACTTGACCAGCCACAGGATCGAGGCCGGACGGTCCTGCCGCTTGCTGAGCGGGGTGTAGCGCGGGCCGCGCCGCTTTTCCTCGCCCGTGGCGGCCGGGTTGTATTTCAGCTTCAGCGTGTAGCCCGGGTTGTTCTCGCCCCGGTCGATCTCGGACTGCTCCAGCTGGTTGTTGGCAATCGGGTCGAAGCCCTTCACGCCGGCGGCCACGTCGCCATCGGCGATGCCTTGCACTTCCAGCTCGTGCAGCCCGCAGAAATCCGCGATCTGCTTGAAGCTGAGCGTCGTGTTGTCGACCAGCCAGACCGCGGTCGCCTTTGCCATCAATGGTTTCGCCATTGTCGTGTTCTCCTGAATTCCGGACCCGGAGGCCGCAGACACGCCTTCCCCCGCGCCGGAAACCGGCGGCACCGAGCTTCGGTGCGGGTTCTCGCTTTGGGGGAACTTGGCGGTTATATAAGACGCGATCCGGTTTGAGGGAAGCCCGAAATGCACTTGCTCCGCTGCGTCCTGTGCCTCTGCCTGCTGCTGGCGGCCCCTGCGACGGCGCGCGCCGACGGGGATCAGGCCGGTGAATTCGACTATTACGTGCTGGCGGTGAGCTGGTCGCCCAACTGGTGCCTGCGCGAAGGCGACGACCGGGATGCGCCGGAATGCGCGCCCGGCGCGGGCCGCGGCTGGACCCTGCACGGGCTCTGGCCGCAATACGAAACCGGTTGGCCCAGCGACTGCCGCACCACCGCAAGCGACCCGTCACGCGCCATGACCCGCGCCATGACCGACATCATGGGCTCGTCGGGCCTCGCCTGGCACCAGTGGAGGAAACACGGCCGCTGCTCGGGCCTGTCGGCGGCCGATTACTTCGCCGCCTCGCGCCGCGCCTACGAGTCCGTGACCCGCCCCGAGATCCTGCGGAAGCTCGACCGGGACGTGACCCTGCCCGCCGCGGTGGTCGAAGAGGCGTTTCTGCGCGAGAACCCGGACTGGGACGCGGACATGCTGACGATCACCTGCCGCGACCGCCAGATCCAGGAGGCCCGGCTCTGCCTGACCCGCGACCTGGAGCCCCGCCGCTGCGGGGCGGATGTGCTCCGCGATTGCACACTGCAGGACGCTCTGCTCACGCCGCTGCGCTGACCCGCCGCCCCGCGCCGCGACAAGCGCCACTCAGGCACCGGTCGCCATGTCCTCCCCGACCTGTGCCCGCAAGAGCCGCCGCAGGATCTTGCCCGAGGCGGATTTCGGCACCGCCTCGACAAAGGCCACCCGCGCGATCCGCTTGTAATGGGCCAGATGCTCCGCCGCGTGGGCGATCACCGCCCCCTCGCTCAGATCCGGATCGCTGCGCACCACGAAGGCCATGGGCCGCTCGCCCGCCGAGTCGTCCGGTACGCCGATCACCGCCGCGTCCGTGATCGCCGGATGGGTCAGCAGCACCGCCTCCAGCTCCGCCGGGGCGACCTGGAACCCGCTCACCTTGATCAACTCCTTCACCCGGTCGGTGATGAACAGATTGCCCGCCTCGTCGAACCGGCCCAGATCGCCGGTCTTCAACCAGCCATCGGGCGTCACGGTCTCGGCCGTGGCATCGGGTCGGTTGAGATAGCCCTGCATGATCTGCGGCCCCCGGACCCAGACCTCACCCTCCGCGGCATCCTCCCCGGTCTCGGGATCGACGATCCGGCTCTCGGCACTGGGGGCGGTCGGCCCGACCGAGCCCGGCACATTCTGCCCCGGCGGGGTGAAATGGGAAACCGGGCTCATCTCGGTCATCCCATAGCCCTGCACCATCTCGACGCCCAACCGCCGCCCGACCGCCTCGGCCACATCGCCGCCCAGCGGGGCCGCCCCGGACAGGATGAACTCCACCCCCGACAGGTCGTAGTCATCAACCATGGGATGCTTCGCCAGCGCCAGCGCCACGGGCGGCGCGATGTAAAGCTGCCGGGGCCGGTGGGTTTGACACAGGGACAAAAACTGCTCCAGGTCGAAGCGTGGCATGGTCACCACCGCCGCGCCCCGGGACAGGTAGCAGTTCATCAAGACCGTCATCCCGTAGATGTGGAAGAACGGCAGGAACCCCACGGTCACATCCTGCACCGTGATGCCGATGATCTCTGCGGTCTGATCCACGTTCACCACAAGGTTCCTGTGGCTCAGCATCACCCCCTTGGGCAGCCCCGTGGTCCCGGACGAATAGGGCAGCACCACGATATCCCGCGCAAGATCCACCGCCACCTGCGCCGCCAGGGGCGGGCCGAACAGCGCCTCCAGCGACCCGGGCCCGGTCGTGCCCATCATCACCGTCTCGGTGACGCCCGTGCCCTGCACCGCCTCAGCGGCCAGATCGGCGAAGGCCGGCACGGTGACCAGCATCTGCGCGCCGCTGTCGCGCAGCTGGTGGGCCGCTTCCTCGGTGGTGTAGGTCGGGTTCAGGGTGGTGACCGTCGCCCCGGCAAAGGCCGCGCCATGAAAGGCCGTGGCATAGTCGGGCATGTTCGGCGCCATGATCGCCACGACATCCCCCCGCCCGATCCCGCGCGCCCGCAACCCGCCCGCGCAGGCCCGGATCCGTCCTTCCAGCTGCGCGCCCGTCATCGCCGCGCCGCTCGGCCCGTCGATCAGGATCGGGGCATCGCCGCGCCTTGCCAACCCCTCGAACAACGCCTCGGTGATCGACAGGTCGCGCAGTGGCACATCCGCAAACGGACTGCGGTAGATTTTCATGGCATATCCTCCCGGACCCGAGCCTAGCAAACGCGCCCGGTCTTGGGAGAGAAATCTAACGCCCGGTCAGCAGCCGCCGCGTGGCGTCCGACACGAGGTCCGCCACGGGCATGTGCATCCGCGCGAACTCCGCCTTCCCGTCGATGCGCAGGAAGGACAGGCCATGCACGAAGGTCCAGAGCGGGAAGGACACGGCCAGCACCTCCTCATCGACCGCGTCCTTGCCCAGATATGCCGCCACCTGCATGAGCAACCCGGAATAACAGGTATGCCCCGCTTCCTCGACATCCGCGCGGCCCGAGTTTTCCGCGAACATCAACCGGAACACCGCCGGATGGGCCTCGGCGAAGGCGACATAGGCCACGCCCGAGGCCGAGATCCCCTCGACCGAGCCGTGGGGATGAGGGACCGCGGCGGCGTGGAGGGCGGCGGTCATCTCCGCCATGCCTTCGAGGATCACCGCCGCGATCATGTCGGTCTTGTCCCCGAAATGGCGATAGGGCGCGGCCGTGGACACCCCCGCCCGGCGGCAGGCCTCGGAAACCGAGAACGCCTCGGGCCCCTTTTCCTCAATCAGCTCGCGCGTCGCCGTGACCAACTGCTGGCGCAGGTCGCCATGGTGATAGCCCGCCTTGCCGGTGACCCTGGTTGCCTGTTTCACGCGCATATCCCCTTGTTTGCAGGGCACCTTCGGCGAAAAACCGATCAAGCGGGATTTAATGTTAGACATTCTAACACCGTCGATTTATGTCTTTCGCAATGTAAGTCACTCTAACTTCTCGCCGCCCGCACCGCAAGGAGCCCGCCATGCCAAAGGATCCCGCCAGCCCGCTCCGCCCGTCCCGGACCCGGCGGGGTCTGCGGCGCCTCGGCATCCTCACCGGCACCGGCCTGACCCTCGCACTGGCCGCCGGGCTGGTAATGGGCGGCAGCGGCCTGATCGCCGCCCGGGCGCAGCAGGACGGGCCCGCCCGCCCCGAAACGGTGCTGCCGGTGCAGACCGCCCCCCTCGTGATCGAGGACAGCTACGCAGTCACCGCGCGCTTCACCGGCCAGGTCGAACCGGCCCGCAGCGCCGATCTGGGGTTCGAGGCGGGCGGCACCCTGGCCGAAGTGCTGGTGGACGAAGGCGACCGGGTGGCGGCGGGCGACGTGCTCGCCCGGCTCGATATCCGCGCCCAGCAGGCCGACCGTGCCGCCCAGGTCGCCGCCCGTGACGCCGCCCGCGCCCGGCGCGACCTGGCCGAGTTGACCTCCGCGCGCCAGGAGCGCCTCGCCGCCTCGGACTTCGCCTCCGCCCAGCGCGCCGACGAAGCACGGTTCCGTCTGGCCGAGGCGGAGGCGCAGATCGCCCAGGCCGACGCCGCCATCCTCGCCCTCGACGTGGCCCTGTCGAAATCCCAGATCACCGCACCCTTCGACGGCACCATCGCCGCGCGGCTGCGCGACGAAGGCGCACGGCTCGGCGGCGGCACCCCAGTCCTGCGGATCGAGGAGACCGAAGCCCCGCAGCTGCGCGTGGGCCTGCCCGACGCGCTGGCGCAGACCCTCGGCCCCGACGCCACCTTCCCGGTGACCCTGCCGGGCGGGACGGCCACCGCCACGCTCGACCGGCTGCGCCCGGACCTCGACCCGGTCACCCGGACCCGTGCGGCGGTCTTCACCCTCGACCGCCCCGCACCGTCGGGCACGCTCGCCACGCTGGAGATGACCCGCGAGGTGCCGGGCCGCGGCGCCTGGGTGCCGCTCTCGGCCCTTTCCGAAGGCATCCAGGGGCTCTGGACGCTCTACCTGCTCGATGACGGCGACATCCTGCGCCGTGAATCGGTCGAGGTGCTGCACGCCACGGGCACCCGCGCCTTCGTCACCGGCACCTTTCCGCAGGCCGCGCGCTACGTCCCCGCCGGCGCCCACCGGATCGCGCCGGGCCAGCGCGTCGCGCCCACGCCCGCGAGCTGAGCCATGCGCACCCTGCCCTTCCGCAACCCGCGCCTCGTCGCCCTCACCCTCTTGGTCATCATCGCCGCGGGGCTCTCGGCCTTCCTGTCGCTCGGACGGCAGGAAGACCCGACCATCACCAACCTCAACGCCACCATCACGACCCTCTATCCGGGTGCGGAGCCAAGCCGGATCGAGGCGCTGATCTCCCAACCCCTCGAAGACGAGATGCGCACGCTTGCGGACATGGACGAGATCAAATCGACCTCCGCCACGGGCATCTCGATCATCTCCCTGCAACTCGACGAGGCCACCGACCCCGCCATCATCGAAGAGATCTGGTCCAAGGCCCGCGACGGCGTGGCGGACGTGGCCCGCACCTTCCCCGAAGGCGTCCGCCCCCCGGAATTCGACAGCGAGGGCATCGCCGCCGTCGGCGCCATTTTCGCCGTCAAACCCAGCGGCGCGGCCGCCAACCCCGCCGTGCTCGCCCGCACCGCCGAGGAACTGGCCGAACGCCTGCGCAACGTCCCCGGTACCAAGAGCGTCGAGAGCTGGGGCACCCCCACCGAAGAGGTCCGCGTCACCCTCGACCCCGCCGCCATCGCAGCGCTCGGGCTGACACCGGATGCGGTCTCGGCGGCCGTGCGCGCCGCGGACGCCAAGGTCCAGTCCGGCCGCCTGGTCAGCGGCAGTACCGACATCCTGCTCGATGTGCAGGGCGATATCGAAGCCCTCGACCGCCTGCGCCAGATCGTGCTCGCCACCGGCCCGCAGGGCCAGGTCACCCGCCTCGGCGACGTGGCCGAGATCAGTCGCAGCCCCCGCGACCCCGCCCCCGCCATCGCCCTTGTGGACGGACAGGAAGCGATCCTGCTGGGCGTGCAGGCCAACGAGGGGCTGCAGATCGACGTCTGGATGGGCTGGATCCGGGACGAGGTGGCCGCCTTCGCGCCCCTCCTGCCCGCCTCCCTGACGGTGGAGCAGATCTTCGACCAGGCGGTCTATACCGCCGACCGGCTGAGCGAGGTGGCCCTGAACATGGCCATCGGCGTCGGGCTGGTGGTGCTGGTCCTGCTGGTGACCCTCGGCGTGCGCGCGGCCCTGATCGTGGCCGCCGTCCTGCCGCTGGTCAGCCTCGCGACCCTTGCCTCGATGAACTTCATCGGCCTGCCGATCCACCAGATGAGCGTCACGGGGCTGATCGTGGCGCTCGGGCTGCTGGTGGATGCGGCGATCGTGATGACCGACGACATCCGGCAACGCCTGCGCGCGGGCGCCTCCCGGATGGACGCGGTGGATACGGCTGTCAAACGCCTCTTCGCGCCCCTGCTGGCCTCCACCGTCACCACCGCGCTCAGCTTCGTGCCGATGATCCTGCTGCCCGGCGGCGCGGGGGATTTCGTGGGGGCGATCGCCATCGCCGTGGTGCTGATGCTGATCTGGTCGCTGATCATCGCCCTGACCATCACGCCGGCGCTCGCGGGCTGGTTGCTGCCCGAGGGCGGGCGCGGCGCGGGCCTGCCCTCTGGCCTGGCAGGCCGGGCCTTTCACGCATCGCTGCGCTGGTCGGTGCGCAACCCGGTCCGGTCCGTCGCGCTGGCCCTCGTGCTGCCGGCGATGGGCTTTGCCAGCTTTCCCACCCTGACCGCGCAGTTCTTCCCGGGCGTGGACCGCGACCAGTTCCATATCGAGGTGGACCTCGCCCCCGGTGCCGCGCTCAGCCGCACCCACGCCCTGGTCGAAGAGATGGACGCGCTCCTGCGCGACACCCCCGGCATCACCCGCGTCGCCTGGACCCTGGGCGAGAGCGCGCCGGCCTTCTACTACAACATCGTCGGCTCCCGGCAGGGCGCGCCGGGCTTTGCCCAGGCGCTGATCACCACCGCCGCGCCCGAGGCCACCGCCGACCTGCTCGACCCGCTGCAGACCTCTCTGACCGCCGCCTTCCCCGAGGCCCGCATCCTGGTGCGCGGGCTGATCCAGGGCCCGCCCGTGGACGCGCCCGTGGAGTTCCGGCTGGAGGGCCCCACGCTGGAAGTGCTGCGCGCCGAGGGCGAGCGGCTGCGCGCCATCCTGCTGGGCGTCGAGGGGATCACCACCGTGCGTGCCAGCTACGAGGGCGGCGCGCCCAAGGTGCAGGTCGAGATCGACGAGGCCGCGGCGCAACTGGCCGGGCTCAGCCTCGCGGACGTGGCCCGGCAATTGCAATCCGGCCTCGACGGGGTGACCGGCGGGTCGCTGATCGAGGCCTCCGAACAGCTGCCCGTCCGGGTGCAGCTGGGGGCGGGAACGCGGGACGACCTGGAGCGTATCTCCCAGATGCTCATCGTGCCACCACCGGGGAACGGCCGTTCAAGCCGGACCTTGCCTGCGTTCCCCCTCTCCGCCATTGCCAAGATCGCGCTGGTCCCGTCCGACAGCCCCATCGCGCGGCAGGACGGCACAAGGGTCAACACCGTGCAGGCCTTCATCGCGCCCGACCTGCTGCCGCAGGAGGCACTGGTGCGTGCCCAGGTCGCGATCGACGCGGCGGGCTTCGCGCTGCCCGCGGGCTACCAGATGGCCGTTGGCGGCGACGCCGATGCGCGCAACGACACGGTGAACCGGCTTCTGGCGCCCTTGGGACTGATCGTGACCCTGTCGCTGGCGACCATCGTGCTGACCTTCGGATCCTTCCGGCTGGCCGCCGTGACCCTTGTGGTGGCGGGGCTTTCGGCAGGGCTGAGCCTGCTGTCGCTGGCGGTGTTCCAGTACCCGTTCGGGATCACCGCGATCATCGGGGTGATCGGCTCCATTGGGGTGTCGATCAACGCGGCGATCATCATCCTGACGGGTCTGCAACAGGACAGGGCCGCCGCCGCCGGGGACCGGGATGCGATGGCACAAGTGGTGATGGACGGCTCGCGCCACATCCTGTCGACGACGTTGACGACCTTCGGCGGATTCCTGCCCCTGATCCTGGCGGGCGGGGGCTTCTGGCCGCCCTTTGCCATGGCGGTTGCGGGGGGCGTGCTGCTCTCGACCGTGGTCAGCTTCTATTTCACGCCGCCGCTCTTTGCGCTTCTACGCCCGCGCCGACCGGAGACGGAGGGCCGGGCGACAACCCGCCCTGGCCACGCGGAGCTGAAGATCGCGGCGGAGTGAGGCGGGCGGGTTAACCTATTCAGGAAATTGAATGTTTCGCATGCGAAACAAATCTCTGCAAGCCCCTGGGGCACCACGATTCCTTGAAAAAATTTGTCGGCGGGTCGGGGCGTGTTTCGGGGGTCCGCGTTAAGAACTGCGCGAACTCGCCCCGAAGACGCGCCACCAAGCGGTTTCGAAACCGCTTGGCCCCGTGGCGGGCGCGGCACTCAGACCTTCAGGACGATCTTGCCGATATGGGCGGAGCTTTCCATGCGGGCATGGGCCTTGGCCGCGTCCTCGAGCGCGAACTCGCTGTCCATCACCACCTTGATCCGTCCCGCCGCCAACAGCGGCCAGACCTCGCGCTCCAGATCCGCCGCGATCCGCGCTTTGGCCAGGTCCGATTGCGGCCGCAGGGTCGAGCCGGTGATCGTCAGCCGCCGCATCATCAGCGGCGCGAAGTTCACCGCCACCTTCGGCCCCTGCAGGAACGCGATCTGCACCAGCCGCCCGTCCTCGGCGAGGCTCTTGAGGTTGCGTGGGATGTAGTCGCCGCCCACCATGTCGAGGATCAGGTCCGCCCCGCCTTCGCCTTGCAGGACGGGCACGAAATCCTCCTCGCGGTAGTTGATCGCGCGCTCGGCGCCGAGGTCCACGCAGGCCGCGCATTTCGCAGCGGACCCGGCGGTGGCAAAGACGCGTGCGCCCAGGGCATGGGCCAATTGGATCGCCACGGTCCCGATCCCGGAGGACCCGCCATGAACAAGGAACCGCTCGCCGCCCGTCAGCCCGCCCCGGGTCACCACGTTCGACCAGACCGTGTAATGATTTTCGCAAAGGGCCGCCGCTTGATCCATGGGCATGCCCTCGGGCACCGGCAAAGCGTGTGCGGCGGGGCAGACCACGTATTCCGCGTAGCCCCCGCCCGGGGTCAGGGCGCAGACCCTATCGCCCACCGCCCAGCGCGCCACGTCCGGGCCGGTCGCCACGACCTCGCCCGCCACTTCCAGCCCCGGCAGGTCGCTCGCGGTCGGCGGCGGCGCGTAGGAGCCCGCCCGCTGCAGCGCGTCGGGCCGGTTCACACCCGCATAGGCCACCTTGATCAGGATCTGTCCCGCGCCGGGCACCGGCATGGGCCGGGTGCAGGGGCGCAGCACCTCGGGTCCACCAGGTTCCGTGATTTCAACGGCGCGCATGGTCTCGGGCAGGGTCATGGAAGCAGTCCTATTTCGGCCGGTAGGACCCCGGAAGGTCCGCCCGGGGCAGTTTCGAGGGCGGCTTGATCTGGCTCAGAACCCAGTTCGGGCCGGTCATCAGCCCGCGCAGAAGCGGGTTCTTGTTCACCGCGCCCTTCACCTGTTCGATTTTCATCACATCGTCAATCCGGCGATCCAGGAAGGCCCAGGTCGCCGCGTGATCCTCCGACGTGTCACCCAGCCAATAGAGCACCGTCGCGCTGTAGACCCCCGACAGGGTCGCGCGCTTGGAGTACCAGTTGAAATCGTCCGACCGGTCGCCGAGCGTCTCCCAGATCAGATCGCAGGTGCCCCAGACCGCCTTGGCCCCTTCCCCGGCATAGACCGGCAGCGCAAAGAGCGTGGTTGCGCGGCGAACGGCTTCCTTGTCCTCCACCGCCTCCAGCCGGTACCGCACCGCCGCCGCGATCCGGTCGCGGAAACGCAGACCGTCCAGCGGTTCACGCTTGATGCGGGCAACCATCTCGGCATCGCCGCGCGCGTGGAAGGCCAGAGCCAGATCCACCGCGCCGCGGGGAAACAGGCTCTTGGCCAGTGCGGGGTCGATATCGGCATCGGTGCAGGCCGCCGCGAACGTGGCCTGGGACCAGCCGTCGAAGGCCACGTGAATCAGGGCGGCATCCAGCAGTGCTGCGCGCAATTCCGGGGTCGAACGGGTGTCTTCCATGGGAGCTCCTATTCAGGACTGACAGGCAATCAACGTTGCTGGACAACTAGGGCGTCCCTTGCTATACGGCCACCTCCTGCAATCTGACGCAACACAAACTTAGGAAGGTGGTGACAACCACATGCAGGTCAGCGTACGCGACAACAATGTCGACCAGGCACTGAGGGCTCTGAAGAAGAAGCTCCAGCGCGAGGGCGTGTTTCGGGAAATGAAGCTCAAGCAGCATTACGAGAAGCCCTCCGAGAAGAAAGCACGCGAGAAGGCAGAAGCCATTCGCCGTGCCCGTAAACTCGCACGCAAGAAAGCCCAGCGCGAAGGCGGGCTCTAGGCCCCACCGCGCCCGAACATCTTTGCTGTTCGAAACGACGACCCCCGTGGCTTTGCCCGGGGGTTTGTTGTTTCGCGGCGCACGCTTTGCATCAAAGCGGCAGGGCGGTGGTCTTGAACACGGTCCGCAAGGCGAAGCTCGACTGGATCTGCGCGACCCCCGGCAGGGTGGCCAGGTGGCGCCGGTGGAGGGCGGCGAACGCCTCAGTATCCTGGGCCACGACCTTGAGCAGGTAATCCGCCGATCCCGCCATCAGGTGGCATTCGAGCACTTCGGGCACCTGTGCGACGGCCGCCTCGAAGGCGGCGAGCACCGCATCGGCCTGGCCCGACAGGGTGACCTCGACGAAGACGGTGGTCTTGCGGTCCACGGCGCGCGGGTCGACGAGGGCGACGTAGTCCTTGATGACGCCTGCCGCCTCCATCCGGGCGACGCGGCGGTGGCAGGCCGAAGGCGACAGGTGCACACGCTCCGACAACTCGGCGTTGGACAGGCGCCCGGCCCTCTGAAGGGCCGAAAGCAGACGGCGATCCGTGTCGTCCAAGGCGATCATGGCGCAAAATTTTCCTGTTTTCGAGATGATTGATGCAAAATTTTAGCATGTCATGGCCATCCAGCACAGGGCTTTTCAAAGCACTTGAGCGCCGTTCGTGGCAATTTCAGAGCATAAAGTTCATGCAGGGAGGTTTTTATGCGCATCGGTTGCCCGACAGAGATCAAGCCCCAGGAATTCCGTGTCGGGCTCACCCCCGCTGCCGCGGCCGAGGCCGTCGCCCATGGCCACGCGGTGCTGGTGCAGGCGGGCGCTGGTGTCGGCTCGGGGTTCGAGGATGCCGACTACATCGCAGCCGGGGCGCGGATCGTGGACACCGCCGAGGAGGTCTTCGCCAAGGCCGACATGGTCGTGAAGGTCAAGGAGCCCCAGGCGGTGGAGCGCGCGATGCTGCGCGAGGATCAGGTGCTGTTCACCTATCTTCACCTGGCCCCGGACCCGGCGCAGACGCGCGAGCTGCTGGCCTCGGGTGTGACCGCGATCGCCTATGAGACCGTGACGGCGCCCGATGGCACGCTGCCGCTGCTGGCGCCGATGTCCGAAGTGGCCGGGCGGCTGGCACCGCAGATGGGCGCCTGGACCCTGCAGAAGGCCAATGGCGGGCGCGGTGTGCTGCTGGGCGGTGTGCCCGGGGTCGGCGCGGCGGAGGTTGTGGTGATCGGCGGCGGCGTGGTCGGCACCCATGCGGCCCGGGTCGCCGCGGGCATGGGCGCGAAGGTCACGGTTCTGGACCGCTCGCTGTCGCGGCTGCGATATCTCGACGACGTGTTCGGAGGGCGGTTCGCGAACCGCTATGCCTCGCGCGCCGCGACGGCGGAGTTGGTGGCGCAGGCGGACATGGTGATCGGCGCGGTGCTGATCCCCGGGGCCGCAGCCCCCAAGCTGGTGAGCCGCGCGCAATTGGCGGACATGAAGCCGGGTGCCGCGATCGTGGACGTGGCCATCGATCAGGGCGGGTGTTTCGAGACCTCGCGGGCGACGACGCACCGGGACCCGATCTACGAGGTGGACGGCATCCTGCATTACTGCGTGGCGAATATGCCCGGCGCGGTGGCACGGACTTCGACCATCGCGCTGGGCAATGCGACCCTGCCCTACATGCTGCAGATCGCGGATCAGGGCTGGCGCGCGGCTGTAAGGGCGGACCCGCATCTGCGCGCGGGGCTGAACGTGCACGCGGGCAAGCTGACCTACCGGGCGGTGGGCGAGGCGCTGGGTCTGCCGGTGACCGAGGCCGACCTGCTGGCGGCCTGAGCCGCGGGGTTATCCCGACAAGGCGCGTTCCGGGCGATCCGAGCGAGGCTTGTGCAATCTGCACCAGAGCTGCCGCAGGCGGGCGCGCTGCTGCGGCAGGCGACGCTCGAACAGAGCGGCGAAGGCGAAGCAGGCCAAGAGCGTCAGGGCCAGCAGCCACAAATCGTAGCCCGGCAGCGCCTCGGGCAGGCCCGCATCCAGCAGGTGCAGTACCGGGTAGTGGAGGACATAGAGCGAAAAGCTGCCCTGCGCGATCCAGCGCACGGCGCGAGCGGGGCGGCCCCGGTGCGGTGCGGTGCGGCCGACGCAGAGGGCATGGACCCCGCGCAGGTGGGCGGCGACGCAGAGCGCGAGCAACGTGTTCCACAGCACCTCGTCGGAATAGCCGAGCAGGGCGTGGTGACTGGCGGGGGCGACCGCCGCGGCGGTGAGCGCGCTGAGAAACGGGGCCAGACCTGCGGCCTTGAGCGCAACGAGGGTGACAGGGCCGCCGAGGGCGAGGGCCCAGGCGCGGGACCGGGGCAGCGCCAGGGCGCGTTGGATATGGTGCCAGAGCGCGACGCCCAGAAGCCAGCAGGGCATGAGTGCCAGGATCGGCAACCCCGCGAGGAGCGCGCCCAGCGCGAGGAGCACCCAGCGCAAGAACCCGCGCAGATAGAAGGCGATGGCGAAGAGGGCGTAGAAGGCGACCTCGTAGCTCAGCGACCAGAGCGGCCCGTTGGAGCCCAGGCGCACCCGGTCCGACAGCCCCTGCCATTCGTTGGTGAAGCTGAGCCCGCGCCAGAGCATCTCGGCCACCGGCAGGGCCTCGAAGAACGGGGGCTGGTAGGCGCGCGGGTCGAGCCGCTGGCCGATCGCGTCGAACAGCAGGGTCAGCACGAGCGCGGGGGCCACCACCGACAGCACCCGGGTCAGCCGGTGAAAGGCGAAGCGGCCGAGGGTGCCGTCGCGTTCCGCCGCATAGGCGATCACCACGCCCGACAGCACGAAAAACACCACCACCGCGTCGCTGGCCAGGTTCCAGTCGCGCAGCACCTGGTAGTCGCCCCGGGTGAAACGGGTATGGGCCATGTGCCCGAACAGCACCGTCAGCGCCGCGCCCGCCCGCAGCACATCGAGCCAGAGCGAGAAGCCCGGCGACATGGGGCGCGCGCCGCTCATGGCTCGCGCAACTCCGGCGCGGCGGCGTCCTCCCCGGTGCGGGCGGCCGCGATGCTTTCGGCGAAGGGGGTGAGCAGGGCTGCGCCCAGGGTTTCATGGGGCTGCGGGATCCGGTTGCCCGCGGCGTCGGAAATGCCGAAGGTCAACGCTTCCTGCCGGGGCGGGATGTAGAGCGTGCCGAAGGCCCAATCCCAAAGGGCGAAGATCGAGCCGTAGTTCTTGTCATGGTGCTCGACCGCGACCGAATGGTGCACCTGGTGCTGGGCGGGGGAGATGAACACATGCTCCAGCACCGCACCGTAGCTCAGCCAGATATGGCTGTGGCGCAGGTTGGCGCCGAGCGCGTTGAAAAGCACGTAGAGCGCGTTCGCCCCGCCGATGGTGACGAAATCGATCTGACCCAGCACAAGAATTAGCACCACCGCCTGCACCACGCCCACAACCACGGTGATCAGCAGGTTGCGCAGCAGCGTCTCCACCGGGTGGGCGCGCATCACCGTGAGCGGCGTCAGCACATCGGCCGAGTGGTGCACCGCGTGAAATGGCCAGAGCACCTTCCATTGATGGTGCCACCGGTGGGCCCAGTATTTGCAGAAATCCGAGGCCATCACGATGATGATCGTCGCCAGCAAGGTCCGGCCCCAGGTTTCGGGGGGCGGGTTGTAGCCCGCGACATCCGCCCACAGACCGATCAGCCCGATCGCCACCAGGGGCGGGAAGAACACCGCCCCCGCCAGCCCCGAGGCATCCACCAGCCGATTGGTCAGAAAGAGCTTGATATCGAGCAGGTTGGAGCGATGCCGGTAGACCGACGCCGGCAGCAGCCAGGACAGGAAGCCCGTGGGCCGCCCCCGCCAGATCCAGATCGCGCCCGCCAGCACCACAGTGCACAGCAGGTAGACCAGCGAGATGCGCAGGTTCATGTTGAAGGGCACCGCGCCCAGATCGCGCAGGTAGTTCGAAAGCAGGTCCATGGCACGCGTCCTTTCACCGACCGTGCCATGGCATAGCTTTCCAGTTTGTTATTCCCGGGGCGATTTCATGGCCGGCCCCGCCCGCTCAGGACTTGGCCAGGGAATCGCGGATCTGCGTCAGCAGTTCCTTTTCCGTCGGGCCCGGGTCCTCCGCCGGGGCTTCCTCGGGCTCGTTCTCGGCCATTTCCTTGATACGGTTGACCATCTTGACCAGCAGGAACACCACCCAGGCGATGATCAGGAAATTGATGACCGCCATGATGAAGTTTCCGTAGGCGAAGACCGCGGCTTCCTCGCCTTCGGTCAGGGCCAGGCCGAGCCCGGAAAAGTCGAGCCCCCCGGTAAACAGGCTGATGATCGGGTTGATCAGGTCCTCGACCAGCGAGGTGACGATGGCCGTGAACGCGGCCCCGATGATGATCCCGACGGCCATGTCCATCACATTGCCTTTTGCGATGAATTGCTTGAATTCGTTGAGCATGATTGCTCTCCCTTGAACTGAACACGCACACCCCCGCCCCGCGTTTTGCACGGATGCACAGAAGGTGCGCGCAAAGGTTAACAGGCCCGCCGGTGTTTTCCGCCCCAAAACCGCATAGCTTTGCAAAACATTGCCGAAGGAGGCCCTGATGTCCGACCTGACCCGTTTTCCGATCACCGCTCGCTGGCCCGCCGAAGATCCGGGCGTGATCCAGTTGTATTCCTTTCCCACCCCGAACGGGGTGAAGGTATCCATCGCGCTGGAGGAGCTGGGCCTCGCCTATGAGCCGCATCTCGTCACGCTGTCGGACACGGACGTCAAAAGCCCCGCGTTCCTGTCACTCAACCCCAACAACAAGATCCCCGCGATCATCGACCCCGACGGGCCGGAGGGACCGCTGGGCCTGTTCGAAAGCGGCGCGATCCTGCTCTATCTCGCGGAGAAGACCGGCAAGCTGGCCGGGCGCAATGCCGCCGAGAAGGCGGTCGTGACCCAATGGCTGATGTTCCAGATGGGCGGGCTCGGCCCGATGCTGGGGCAGTTGGGGTTCTTCGTGAAGTTCGCCGGGGCCGCGATCGAGGACCCGCGCCCCCGGGATCGCTACGTGAGCGAGGCGCGGCGGCTCTTGGCCGTGCTCGAAGGGGCGCTGGAAGGGCGGGATTGGATCGCCGGGGAATATTCCATCGCCGATATTGCCATCGTGCCCTGGCTGCGCGCGCTGGACTTCTACGGCGCGCGGGAGCTGGTGGGCTGGGCGGATCATCCCAACCTCGTGGCGTATCTGGACCGGTTCCTGGCACGGCCCGCGGTGCAGAAAGGCCTCAACATTCCGGCGCGGCCCGCATGAAGCTGGCCCTGATCGGACTGGGCGCGATCAACCGCGCGGTGGCGGTGGGAATGGCCGGGCAGGCGGAGATGGTCGCCCTGACCCGCAGCGGGGCCGAGGCGCCCGAGGTAATGGCAGTATCAGACCTCTCGGCGCTGCGCGCCTTCGCGCCGGACCTGGTGGTGGAGGCCGCGGGGCACGGGGCGGCGCGCGCGTACCTGCCGGACCTGCTGGCCGCAGGGATCGATGTGCTGATGGCGTCGGTCGGCGTGCTTGCGGATCCGGAGACCGAGGCCGCCTTCCGCGCCGCGCCTGCCCATGGCGCGCAGCTGACGATCCCGGCGGGGGCGATTGGCGGGCTCGACCTGTTGGCGGCCCTGCCGAAGAACAGCCTGCGCGCGGTGCGCTACACGGGTATCAAGCCGCCCGCGGCCTGGGCGGGCAGCCCGGCGGCGGGCGGGCGGGACCTGTCGGCTCTGGACGGGCCGGTGACGCTGTTCGAAGGCACGGCGCGACAGGCGGCGCTGAGATTTCCCAGGAACGCGAATGTGGCCGCGACGCTGGCACTGGCCGGGGCGGGGTTCGACAAGACCGAGGCGCGGTTGGTGGCCGACCCGGACGCGGCGGGCAATAGTCATGCCTACGACGTGATCTCGGACACGGCGGAGATGACGTTTTCGGTGCGGGCGCGCCCTTCGGACACGCCCGGCACTTCGGCCACCACGGCAATGAGCCTGTTGCGGGCGATCCGGAACCGGGACGCCGCGTGGGTGGTCTGAGCGGTTACTCGGCGGCGGCAGACTGCCCGGCGGGCAGCGCGCCAGTCAGCACGTAGCGCAGCACCTCGACCACCTGGGCCGGGGTTTCGGCCACGGCAAGGGCGGCGGCGTGCACCTCCTTGAGGGCGTGCTGATGCTCCGGCGGATTGAGCACGATGATCGACTTGCCCAGCGCGGCGGCATAGCCCGCGTCGAAGGCCGCGTTCCATTGCTTGTACTTCTCGCCGAAGCGGACGACGACGACATCCGCGTCGGCGATGCCCTTGCGGGTGCGGATGGCGTTGACCATGGCGCCCTTGTGGTCGTGCCAGTACTTGTTCGGCTCGGCCCCGAGGATCGCCACGCCGCAATCGTCGCTGGCCGCGTGATCGGTGACCGGCGCGTTGAATGTGACGTCCAGCCCCGCGGCCCCCTCGACGATCTGCTCGCGCCAATCGGTGTGAATTTCGCCGGACAGATAGATGTTCAGGCCCATGGGTCCCCTCCTTTTTCGGTGTCGCGGGCATCGTAGCCCCTGCGCGGGGTGTTAGGTATCCCCCTCGGCGCGCCTGGCAACCGCTCCGGGTCGGCGTTGGGGTTTGCGCGAGAGGTCAGCCGCAAGCGACCAAGCGGTTTCGAAACCGCTTGGGGTGCTCTGGACCGGACGTTTGCGCAAGGGACACCGCGCACAGCCGGGTCGGACGAGGCGCATAGCGCGGCCCTGGACATTCGGGTCGGGCCCGAGGGCCAAGCGGTTTCGAAACCGCTTGGTTGGCGCGGGCTCAGCCGCGCAGCACGCCGCCCGTGGCCTTTTCGACCTTGGCCACGATCCGGGCAGCCACCGCTTCGATCTCTTTCTCGGTCAGGGTGGCGTCCGTCGGTTGCAGCCGCACGGTGATGGCCAGCGATTTCTTGCCCTCGCCCAAGGCGCCGCCGATGAACTCGTCGAACACGCGGACCTCTTCGATCAGCGTCTTGTCGGCCCCGGCGGCGGCGTTGGTAAGCGCCAGCGCCTCCACCTGCGCGTCCACCACGAAGGCAAAATCGCGTTCGACTGCCTGCAGGTCGCGGGCCTCCAGCGCGGGCCGGGTGGCAGAGGTCTTGCGCGGCATCGGCACCTCGTCGGGCCAGAGGGTAAAGCCCATCACCGGTCCCTTGAGATCCATGGCCGCCACCACGCGCGGGTGCAACTCGCCAAATACGCCGAGCACCTTCTTGGGGCCAAGGCAGATCTTGCCGTGCCGACCGGGGTGCCACCAGCCTTGGGCGCCGCGCAGGATCTGCACCTTGGCGGGGGCACCGATGGCCGCGAGGATCGCCTCGGCATCGGCCTTGACGTCGAACACGTCTACGGGGCGGCTTTCGCCGCGCACGTCCTTGGGCCCGGTGCGCCCGACCAGCAGGCCGGAGATCAGCGTGTGCTGCTCGCCCGGCTCGCCGCCATGGAAGGCCGGGCCGACCTCGAAGAGCGCGAGATCCATGATGCCGCGCGCCTGGTTGCGGGAAGCGGCCTGCATCAGACCGGGCAGCAGCGCGGGGCGCAAATGGCTCATCTCGGAGGAGATCGGATTTTCCAGCTCGGTCGCCTCGGTGCCGCCACCGAAAAGCGCCGCGGTGGGCTGGTCGATGAAGGAATAGGTCACGCACTCGTTGTACCCGAGCGCCGCCGCAGTGCGCCGCGCCAAGGCTTGCCGCCGCTGGCCTTGGGTCACGACCGGCTTCGGCACGCCGGTGGACGCGCGCGGCAGGGGGCGACCCTGGAGCTTGGTGAGTGACGCGATGCGGGCGACCTCTTCGACGAGATCGGCCTCGCCCATCACATCCGGGCGCCAGCTCGGCACATGGGCCATGTCGCCCTCCAGGGTGAAGCCCAGCGCCTCCAGCGTGGCGCGCTGGATCTCGGGGGCGATGTCCATGCCCACGAGGCTCTGGACCCGGTCGGTATCGAGCTTGTAGGCGCGGGCAACATCCGGCAGCGCACCCGCGACCACCACGTCGGAGGCCTCGCCGCCGCACAGGTCAAGGATCATGCGGGTGGCGTGTTCCATCCCCTCGGGCGTCCAGGCCGGGTCGATCCCGCGCTCGAACCGGTAGCGCGCGTCGGAATTGATCTTGAGCGCGCGGCCCGTATAGGCGGTGCGGACCGGGTCGAAATAGGCCGCCTCGACAAAGACATTGCCGGTGTCCTCGGTGCAGCCGGAGTGCAGGCCGCCCATGATGCCCGCGAGGCTTTCGACGCCGTTGTCGTCGGAGATCGCCGTCATGCCGGGCGCGAGCACGTATTCCTTCTCGTCCAACCCGGTGAAAGTCTCGCCGCCCTTGGCCGCATGGACCCGCAGGCAACCTGCGACCTTGTCGGCATCGAAGACGTGAAGGGGCCGGTTGCGGTCATAGGTGAAGAAGTTGGTGATATCGACCAGGGTCGAGATCGGGCGCAGGCCGATGGCGCGCAGGGCGGTTTGCAGCCACTCGGGCGAGGGGCCGTTTTTGACGCCGCGGATCAGGCGGCCGTAGAAGACGGGGGCCGCGTCCCTTGTGTCGTCGTCGATGGTGACGGTGATCGGACAAGGGAAGGCGCCGGGCACCGGGGCGACGTCGCGGGCCTTCATCGTGCCGAGGCCGCGGGCGGCCAGATCTCGGGCAATGCCGCGCACGCCCAGCGCGTCGGGGCGGTTCGGGGTGATGGCGATCTCGATCACCGGATCGACGCGGGCAGGATCGTGGGCGGCGAGCCAGTCCGGGAAGCTCTGGCCGATCTCGCCCTCGGGCAGTTCGATGATGCCGGTATGCTCATCCGACATCTCGAGCTCGCGCTCGGAGGCCATCATGCCATGGCTCTCGATACCGCGGATCTTGCCCACGCCGATGGTGGTGTCGATGCCGGGCACGTAAACGCCGGGCCGGGCCACGACCACGGTGATGCCTTCCCGCGCGTTGGGTGCGCCGCAGATGATCTGTACGGGGCCGTCGCCGTATTCGACCTGGCAGACCTTGAGCCGGTCGGCCTCGGGGTGTTTTTCGGCCCGCAGCACCTTGCCCACCACGAAATCCGACAGCTTGGCGGCGGGGTTCTCGACCCCTTCGACCTCGAGCCCGAGATCGGTCAGGGCGTAGAGAATCTCGTCCAGGGTGGCGTCGGTCTCAAGGTGGTCCTTGAGCCAGGAGAGCGTGAATTTCATCGGGCCGGTCCTGCGGTTTTGCGTGCTTGGCCTGCTCTTATCCGAAGGGCGCGGGACGGGGAAGAGCGGCGGGAGATTTTGCCGGACCACCGCCCGGCCCCGGTCATGCCACATTTCCGCCATGGGACGGGGGTAGCTCCGGGTCAGGTTAACGAAATATTAACCGGCCCCGGGCCGGGACGACGAGGCAGGCAAGATGAAGACACTTCTGATGCGACGAGACGGAACAGTGATGGCAGAGACGGTACTCATGGCGGCCGCCTTTGGAGTCGTAGCGCTGCTGACATTGGTCGCGGTCACGCGAAACGAGGGGCCGCAATTATCGCTGGAGGCGGCACCCGGGGCCGCGCAGGTCGGGGACTAGCGGTCGGACGGATCGCGCTCTGCCTCCCGCGCGGCGAGCCAGCGCGAGACACCATAGGCAGGCAGCAGAACCACCGACCAACCCAGCACGTTGATGATCGTGAACCGCAGCTTCATCTCGGTCGGCATCCGGTCCGACATCCACAGGCCGATATGGGCCACCACGATCAGGATCAGAAGGGCGACAAGAGCGATGCGGGTTTTCATGGGAGAGATGTAGGGCGCGGACACATCCTGAGAATGGGTCGTGCGCAGGCTGCAAGCCCGGGCAGCGCCCGACCGCCCCCCCGGGCGGGCGCTGCCGTAGGTGCTATATAGTTGTCCTATCAATCCTGCGTATTTCAAAGCGCACTATCGGAGAAAGCTCCGTTTCAATAGTTTTCAGGCTTGTACTGAGAGTTCTAACGATTTCGTCATCTTCGAAATCTCCTTCCCAGATAACCCCGTCGTCCCTGTGAATTCGTTTCTGCTCGGCTTCCGTCATAGACTGTCCGCCATTCTCACGCAAAACGGTGCGGATACGACTCCTCAGGCCAAGCGCAACCTTCGACCGAACTTCGAAGAAAGCGTCAATCGCGTCTAGGAGGGGTTCTGAATGCACAAGGACTTTTGTCCGACTTCGGAGCCTTCTGAGCTCCAGGAAGTCTGAGTCAAGTTCCGCCAACTCTTTTAAGCGTCTACGATAATCATAAGTTCCATCGTCTTCTTCTCCAGCAGGCGGTCCGTATCCCATTACAGATCGAATTTCGCTTATCCTGTCCGCCAGCTCCGAGGTAAGAGCTACGATTTCTTCCGCAAGTTCTTGAAGACGAAGTGACAGTCTCTCGTCTCGCCAAGAATGCAGTTGGCGCCACGCGATCCAGGCACCAAATGCCACCACCGCGAACATACCCAACTGCGCTATGGCGGCGATACCGTTGAAGATATCGCCCACTGTCACCGACTGAGCCCCGCATGCACCGTGGGCACATCCAGCGCCGAGAAGCCGTAATTGCGCAGCCAGCGCAGGTCCGAATCGAAGAAGGCGCGCAGGTCTGGGATGCCGTATTTCAGCATGGCGATCCGGTCGATGCCCATGCCGAAGGCGAAGCCCTGCCATTGGGTCGGGTCGATGCCGCCGGCCTCCAGCACCTTGGGGTGCACCATGCCGGATCCGAGGATTTCGAGCCAGTCGTCGCCCTCGCCCACCTTGAGCTGACCGCCCTCCCACGAACACCGGATGTCGACCTCTGCCGAGGGTTCGGTGAAGGGGAAATGCGAGGCGCGGAAGCGCAGTTCCACATCGTCCACCTCGAAATAGCTGCGCACGAACTCCTCCAGCACCCATTTGAGGTTCGCCATGGAGATGTCGCGATCGATCGCCAGCCCTTCGACCTGGTGGAACATCGGGGTGTGGGTCTGGTCGTAATCGCAGCGATACACGCCGCCCGGGCAAATCACGCGGATCGGTGCGCCATGCTCCTGCATCGCGCGGATCTGCACCGGCGAGGTGTGGGTACGCAGCACATGGGGCGGGCGGTCGTCACCCTCCGCGCGCTTCATGTAGAACGTGTCCATCTCGGCCCGTGCGGGGTGATGGCCCGGGATGTTGAGCGCGTCGAAATTGTACCAGTCGCTCTCCACGCGCGGCCCCTCGGCCACGGCAAATCCCATGTCGGCGAAGATCGCGGCGACCTCTTCGGAAACCTGGCTGATCGGGTGCAATGTGCCCGCGGGCCGCTGCCGTCCGGGCAGGGTCACGTCGAGCCATTCGGACCGCAGGCGTTCGTCGAGCGCGGCATCGGCCAGCGCGGCCTTCTTGGCGGCCAGGGCGGAGTTGATCTCGTCCTTCAGGGCGTTGAGCGCGGGGCCGGCGGTCTTGCGCTCCTCCGGGGTCATCTTGCCCAGCTCGCGCATCTTGAGGCTGATCTCGCCCTTCTTGCCCACGGCGGCCACGCGCAGGGTTTCCAGCGCGCTCTCGTCCGCGGCCTCGGCAATCGCCGCCAGGTATTTCGACTTCAGATCGTCCATGTCACGCCTCGCACATCGTCGCGGAGGGCGTAGCGAGCCGGGGCGCAAGATGCAACCGTTCAGAGCTTGCACAGCAGCCGCGCCTCATGGGCCCGCAGGGTTGGCCGGGCGCTGGGACCATATGCGGCGGGATCGGCGGCAAGCTCGGGAAAGAGTGCCAGAAGCTCGTCCCGGGAGGCCTGCGCCATGGTATCGAGGCCCTGCGCGCCCGGATGAAAGCTCTCGGACCAGGCGCCGTTGGCGCGCACGATCTGGTGCCGGTCAAAGAGGATGTGAACATAGGTCACCATGCCGCCCGGGCGCCGCACCACGCGGTCGCCATCGACCAGATGCAGGGCGGCCACGAGCACCTCCGCCGCGCCGGTCAGCAACTCGGCCTGCCAGCCGGTCACGAGGATCCGGTGCTGGGGCGAGACCAGCAGCGGCGCGGTCGCCCCGTGGACGCCCACCGGGATCGCCACGGGGGCCAGCACACCCGCCGCGGGCACCCGGCGCGCGCCGGTCCAGACCAGTGGCTGCGCCCCCGCGTCGCGGGTCAGCACAAGGTCGCCGGGGCGCAAATGTTCGACCGGACGCGGGCCATCGGGCGTGTCGATCCGGGTGCCGGGGGTGAAGCACATGCCCGTGTCGCCGGGATCGACCGGCTCGAACACCGGCGTGGTCGGGTCGGGCTGGTTCCACTGGATCGAATAGGTGGCCATGCCCGCGCCGGTGGGGGGCCAGACATTGACCGAGACCGCCCCCTGGGCCGCACCGTCCAGAGCGGTGATGTTCTGGGTCTCCCCGCCGATGTCGAAGAAGCTGTGGACCGTGCCGGAGGTGTGATCGGTCAGGGCCGCCGCCTCGGCGTTGAGCGTCCCGCCGCCATCGGGATCGGTCAACCGGATCACGAAATCGTCTTGAGAGATGACATAGACGTTCTCGCCGCTGTCGGCATCGAAGCTGACGCGGACATCCGGATGGTCGAGAGGAATTTCGATCAGGGCGGTGCCGTCGTGATTGTAAAAGCTCGCGGTGAAATCGGCGGGATCCTCGGACGGGTCGAGCGCGAGCTCGAGAAACTCCGACACGCCGGACGCGTTCGAATAGACGTCGGAATAGTGCATCTCGCTGATGCGGGCCATGTGCGCGGCCTCGCCTTGACGGTATCGCGCACGGGCATAGGCCAAAGCCCCTAACAAAGCGCGAACATCCGCTCAGAAGACGAGGTTCATGACGCTCAGTGAGACCACGAGGAAAAGGAGCGTCATGATTCCGCCGCTCTTGATGAAATCGGTGACCTTGTAGCCCGCCGGGCCCATGATCAGCGCGTTGACCTGGTGGGTGGGGATCAGGAAGGAGTTGGAGGTGGAGATCGCCACGGTCAGCGCAAAGAGCGCCGGATCGCCGCCCGCGGCCATTGCGATGGAGATCGCCAGGGGCACCAGCAAAACGGTCGCGCCCACGTTCGACATGATCAGCGTGAAGACCGTGGCCAGCACCGCAAGCCCCGCCTGCAAGGCCCAGAGCG
The DNA here is from genome assembly GCF_028807315.1 of Dinoroseobacter sp. PD6. Taxonomy (NCBI): domain Bacteria; kingdom Pseudomonadati; phylum Pseudomonadota; class Alphaproteobacteria; order Rhodobacterales; family Roseobacteraceae; genus Dinoroseobacter; species Dinoroseobacter sp. PD6. The sequence continues at coordinate 46,912 of NZ_JARAMN010000016.1, forward strand.
GCCAGCCGTCGAGCAGGATGAGGATCTGCTGCGCGATCCAGGCGGCGGTGCCGGAGGATTGCACCGCCTGGCCGAGGGGAATGAGGCTGGCGAGCAGGAACACGGTCGACCAGCTCACGGCCTTGTAGGCCTCGTCGATGTCGAGCACGCGGGTCAGGATCATGCCCGCCGCCCCGGTCAGCAGGCAGAGCGACAGGCGCAGGTCCGTCAGCAGGATCAGCCCAAGCGCGATGGCGAAGAACAAGAGCGCCCAGCCGACCTTCTTGGGGCGCGGCTCTTCCTGCGGGTAGTCCGAGGTCACGACCACGAAATCCCTGTTTCGACTGAGCCGGGTCAAGGCCTCCCAGGTGGTGAGGATCACGAGCGTGTCGCCCGCGCGGAAGGGTACTTCGCCGATCTGGGTATGAGTGTGATCCTCGGTCTCGACGATGCTCAGGGTTTCCTCGCCCCGGTGGATGGCCAGCATGCTCGCGCCATAGGTCTTGCGGAACACGACGTCATGGGCGCATTTCCCGATCAGGGACGAGCCCGGCGGGATCACCACCTCGGCGATCCCGGACTTGGTGGGGGCGTAGTCCTCGGCAAAGACGTCGAGCCGGTCATGGAGGGTGAAGCCCATGTCCTCGGCCATGTGGCGCACTTCACGCGCGCGACCCAGCACGGCAAGGCGGCAGGGCGGTGTGATCTCGGTCTGGATGACGGGCGCAAACCAGGTCTTGCCCTGATAGGCGCTCCCGATGATGTAGACATGATACTGCTTGGTCAGGTCGTCATAGGTCTGGCCCGCGACCCTGTGCCCTTCGGGGATGGTGATCTCAAAGATGTCGGTTTTCAGTCCATAGATCTGCTTGAGGTAGTCCTTGGTGGACTGGCCAGAGGTGGCGTCGCCGCCCTTCTGGCCACTGGGCAGGACCCAGCGGCCGAAGAGCATGAAATAGAGGATGCCCGTAGCGACAAGCGCGATCCCGACCGGGGTGACCGAAAACAGGCCGTAGGGCGCCATCCTGGCGTCGGGCGGCAGGCTCGGATTGGCCGCCAGCAGCAGGTCGTTGAGCAGGATCAGGGGCGAGGAGCCCACCATGGTCAGCGTCCCGCCAAGGATCGCGCAGAAGCCCATGGGCATCAGCAACCGGCTGAGCGGCAGGCCCGTGCGCACGGAGATCCGGCTGACCACGGGCAGGAACAGCGCAGCTGCGCCGACATTCTGCATGAAGGACGAGATCACGCCCACCGTGCCCGACACGATGGGCACCACCCGGGCCTCGGAACTGCCGCCGCGTTTCAGGATGAGCGCGGCGACCTTGCTCATCAGCCCGGTCTTGTCGAGGCCGGCGCCGATGATCATCACGGCGATGATCGACACCACCGCGTTGGAGGCGAGTCCATCGAAAAGCTTACTGACATCCGCCAGTGAGTGCAGACCCGGCAGTTGGCTGAGCAGGCCCAGGAGCACCATGACGAGGATCGCCGCGAAATCGATCCGCACCACTTCGGACACGAACAGCGCCACGGTGAAGCCGAGCAGTCCGAGCACGACCATCATCGGATAGGTGAGCGTCAGCGCCTCCACGTGTCCTCCCGGTCTGCGCGACCCGGCCTCTCTGCGGCGGGCCGTGCGATGCGCGGGCCGTCACCCGGACCCACGCGCCCATGTCTTTGGCATGGGTAGCTCAACCTGCCCGAAAGGGCGGCGGAAAGGCAACAGGATTGGCGGGCGCCGGGCCCTCAGCGGGATGGGAGGCGGAGAAGCTGCGCTTCATGGGCGCGCAGGCTGCGCCGGGCGCTGGGGCCATAGGCGGCCGGGCTTTCGCGAAGCTCCGGGAAGAGGCCGAGCAGTTCGTCCCGGGCGGCGCCGTCCATGGTCTCCAGCCCCTGAGCCCCGGGGTGGAAGCTTTCGGACCAGGCGCCGTTGGCTCGCACCAGGTGATGCCGGTCGAACAGGATATGGATGTAGGTCACCATCCCGCCGGGGCGCCGCACGACCCGGTCCCCATCGACAAGGTGCAGGGCCGCGACCAGCACCTCGTCTGTGCCGGTGAGCAGTTCGGCCTGCCAGCCTGTCAGCAGCATCCGGTGCTGCGGCGACACCAGAAGCGGCGCGGTCGCCCCGTACATCCCCGCCGGGATCGCCACGGGCGCCAGCGGACCGGCCGCGGGGACCGTGCGCGCACCAACCCAGCGCAGGGGCTGCGCGCCCGCATCCCGGGTCCAGACCAGGTCGCCGGGCCGCAGGTCTTCCACCATCCGCGGGCCGTCAGGCGTGTCGATCAGGGTGCCCGGAGTGAAACAGACGCCGCTATCGCCCGGGGTCACGGGAATGTAGACGGGCGTATCGGGATCGGGCTTGTTGAACTGGATGGAATAGGTGGCGGCCACGGGCCCCGTGGGCACGGGGATATTCGTCGAGACCGCCCCGTCCGCTGCGCCGCCATCGGCCACGATATCGGTTCTGCCACCGCCGATGTCATAGAAGTTGATCACCGTATCCGTGGCCGTGTTCGTCAGGGCGAATGCTTCGGTATTACGAGGACCGATCGAATCCGGGTCGGTCAGCCGGACTATGAAGACGGTTTCCGAGATCACGTAGACGTCTTCGCCGGTTTCGGGGTCGCGGGTCACGGTGACGCCGGGATCGTCGAGCCGCACCTCCAGCGCGAGTTGACCGCTGGTCTCGTAGAAGGAAACGACGAAATCCGCCGGGTTTTCGGACGGGTCGAGCGCGACTTCGAGGAATTCCGGCTCGCCTGACCGTCGAGCGTACGCATTCGAGTAGTGGAGTTCGCTTATTCGGGCCAAATCAGTCGCCTGCCATGCCTAACGTCGTGTTAACAGTGCGCTAATCTATCGATCAAGCAAATTGGAATGACAAGTCAGGCAAATGAATTATCGGCGGGTCTGGCCGGAATGCACACCCGCGGGATCGAACGTCGCGCCTTTCGGGACAATTCGATTACGCCTGCCACCAATCTGCGAGGCGGCGAGCAAAGCAGGCACGGACCACGAAAAAGGCCGCCCCCGAAGGTGCGGCCCGATCGGTTTGGGACTGCGGCGGGTCAGGCCGGCAGGGCGGCCTTGGCCTGGTCCACGATGGCGCTGAACGCCTCGGGCTCGTGCACGGCCAGATCGGCCAGAACCTTGCGGTCCACTTCGATCCCGGCCAGCGACAGGCCATTGATGAAACGCGAGTATGTCAGCGCCTCGTCATGGGCGCGCACGGCGGCATTGATCCGCTGGATCCACAGGGCGCGGAACTGGCGCTTGCGGTTCTTGCGGTCGCGTGTGGCGTACTGGTTGGCCTTGTCGACCGCCTGACGGGCGACCTTGAAGGTATTCTTGCGGCGACCGTAATAGCCTTTGGCGGCATCGGTGACCTTCTTGTGGCGGGCGTGGGTGACGGTTCCACCTTTGGTGCGGGACATATTCCGGTCTCCTTAGCGCGAGTAGGGCATGTAGGACTTGACGATCTTCGCATCGGGCGCGCTGAGGATCGTTGTGCCCCGCGCGGTGCGAATGAACTTCGTCGTCCGTTTGATCATGCCATGGCGCTTGCCGGCCTGACCGGCCCTGACCTTGCCAGTGGCCGTCATCTTGAAGCGCTTCTTGGCGCTCGACTTGGTCTTCATCTTGGGCATTTGCGTCTCCTGTCGTCTACGCTTGATCCCGCGACTCGGCATGCCACTGAGGCCGGACGCGGGCTTGGAGACGCGCAGGTACGACAGAGCGGAGCGCTTGGCAAGAGCTTTGGCGCATTTCGGGGCGATGCCGAAAGGGCGTCGATGATCCGAGGGAGCGGCGCAAGCTCCTGTCGGATGCGCTTGGCCCAGGCGCAGGTTCGTCCGACGAAGGCCGGGATGTCGAAGCAGCAAAGGGCGGTGCAGGCCGATTTCGGGTGCTCAGGCACAAAAGGCGCCGTCAGGTTCCCGCCCCTCGGGGAAGGTCGTCGGCACGGCGCAGCGGTTTCTCTACCTATCGGGGGGATCAGTCCATCACCGTGCGATAGATCTTTACCACGGCAACGGGGATATCCTCGAGTTGCAGCCCGTCCGGTTGGGCCTGCCAGGCCACGGCCAGCAAGCCCAGCCCCACCGGGGCGAGCAGGAGTGTCGGCCAGATGGCGCGCTGCTCGATCGCCGCGACGAGGCTGCGGGTGACTGCCAAAGCCAGGCAGATCAGCCCACCGATCAGCGGCAGCGCCCCCTCCAAGGGATCAGCCCGGCTCGGTCGAGAAGATCAGCTTCTCTTCGCACGGCGCAACGCGCAGGATGTTGGTGCTGCCCGCCTGATTGAAGGGCACGCCCGCGACCACGAGGATCTGGTCGGCCTCGGTGGCGAAGCCCTCGGTCCGGGCCGCGCGGGCCGCCGCCACGACGGCCATCTTGAAGCGCGAGATTTCCGTCGCCATGACGCAATGGGCGCCCCAGGTCAGGCACAGCTTGCGAGCGGTACCGAGACGGCTGGTGAGCGCGATAATGGGCACGCGGGGTTTCTCACGGCTGACCTTGGACACGGTGGTGCCCGATTCCGAGAAACAACAGATCGCCTTGATCCCCGTTGTGGTCTCGGCGATCTCCCGGGCTGCCGAGACGATCCCGTCGGCCACGGTGGAGCGCGCGCCGGGGCGCGAGGCTTCGATGATCTGGCGATAGGTCGGGTCGCTTTCGACCTCGATGGCGACGTTGTTCATGGTGGTCACGGCTTCGACCGGAAAATCGCCGGCGGCGGATTCCGCGCTCAGCATCACTGCATCCGCCCCTTCGTAGATCGCCGCGGCCACGTCCGACACCTCTGCCCGGGTGGGCATGGGGGAGCTGATCATGCTCTCGAGCATCTGGGTCGCCACGATCACCGGCTTGGCCTCGCGCCGGGCCCCGCGCACCAACCGCTTCTGGATCGGCGGGACCTTCTGCACCGGCAACTCGACCCCGAGATCGCCGCGCGCGACCATGATCCCGTCGGAGGCGGCAAGGATTTCCTCGTAGGCCTGCACGGCGGCGGGCTTCTCGATCTTCGACATGATCGCCGCCCGGTTCCCGGCCAGCTCACGGGCCTCGTGCACGTCCGCGGCCCGCTGCACGAAGGACAGGGCGAGCCACTCCACGCCCAGCGTGCAGACGAATTCCAGATCCGCCCGGTCCTTGTCCGACAGTGCCGCGAGCGGGAGGACCACATCGGGCACATTCACGCCCTTGCGGTCGGAAACCTCACCGGCCACGAGCACCTCGGTCTCGGCGAAATCGCCGGCGCAGCGCGTGACCTTCAGCACCACCTTGCCGTCATTGACCAGAAGGCGCGCGCCAGGCTCCAGGGCGTCGAAAATCTCCTTGTGGGGCAGGCAGACGCGCGTGGCATCGCCCGGCGCCGGGTCGAGATCGAGCCGGAACGCCTGTCCCACCTCCAGTTGATGGGGCCCGTCGGCGAACGCGCCCACGCGCAGCTTCGGCCCCTGCAGGTCCGCGAGGATCGCGATGGGCCGTCCGGTGTCCTTTTCGACCTGGCGGATGATCTCGTGCCGGGCCGCCACATCGTCATGGCTGCCATGGCTCATGTTCAGCCGGAACACGTCGGCGCCTGCTTCGAACAGCGCCCGGATGGTGTCGTAATCGCTGGAACTGGGGCCCAGAGTGGCCACGATCTTCAGGTTTCTATGGCGTCGCACGCGCGTTCTCCCGCCTCTTTTCTCAATTCGCTGTTAGCGGTACCACGTCCCCGGGGCGCTTTCCATCGCATATTGCAGTCGCAGCAAAGCGCCCTGCTCTGGCCTCCCCGCGCGATCCCCGGTATGGCCAATGGACAAGACCACGGGAAGACAGATGGACGCCTGCCCCTTTCTCGAAATCGACGGCCCTGCGCCCTCTGACTGGGTGCTGCTTTGCGACCATGCGCGCAACTGGGTCCCGCCCGATGTGGCGGGGGGCGACCTGGGCCTGCCACCGGAGGACATGGCGCGCCATATTGCTTACGACCCTGGTGCGGAGGGAGTGACGCGCGTGCTGGCGGCGGAATTGAATGCCCCGGCGGTGATGGCGACGTTCTCGCGACTGGTGATCGACCCGAACCGGGCCGAGGACGACCCCACCCTTCTGATGCGGCTCTATGACGGCTCGATCATTCCGGGCAACCGCCACGCGGACGCAACCGAGCGGCAACGCCGGATCGCGGCCTGGCACCGGCCTTACCACGACGCGGTCACGGCCATGCTCGCCGCGCGGCCCGAGGCGATGCTGGTCTCGATCCATTCCTTCACCCGGCAATTGCGCGGCCGGGCGCCGCGGCCCTGGCATATCGGCGTGCTCTATTCGGACGATACGCGGCTGGCGCGCCCGCTGCTCGATGTTCTGAACGGCGAGCCGGATCTGTGCATCGGGGACAACCTGCCCTATTCGGGGCACCTGCCCGGCGACACGATGGACCGCCACGGGGTGCAGCCCGGCCGACCCCATGTCTTGATCGAACTGCGCAACGACCTCATTTCCACACCAGAGACCCAGGCTGCCTGGGGGGTCCGCCTCGCGCACCTCCTGCGGGCGGCGCACCAACAGATGGAGGAGACCCGCCCATGACCGCCCCCCAGATCGACCCGCAGACCCAGGTGGAACTCGAAGCCGCGGCCTTCCGCGCGCTGCGCAAACACCTGATGGAAGACCGCACGGACGTACAGAACATCGACATGATGAACCTCGCCGGGTTCTGCCGGAACTGCCTGAGCCGCTGGTACCAGGAAGCCGCCGCCGAGAAGGGGATCGAGTTGGGCAAGGAAGACGCGCGCGAGATTTTCTATGGCATGCCCATGGCGGAGTGGAAAGCCAACTACCAGACCGACGCGAGCCCGGAAAAGCAGGCCGAGTTCGAGACCGCCTTCAAGGAAAACGTCACCGACAAGCAGGGCTGATGCCTAGCGCAGGCGGGGACCGCACGTTCTCCGCCGAGCGTTCAGATCGGATTGCAGACGGAGTTGCCAGTTTGCGCGCGGCGCCTTCCGCAGGGATGGGCCAGACCGTCTTTTTCTGACCCTGCTGTCGAGCCGCCGCCGCGTCAGAAGGGTAGGTCAGACAGAACCCCAGAGCGAAACTTGTATGGCTTTGGCATGTGTGTGGCTGGTCGTGGGACGGGCTTTCCGCTGCACCATGACGACCTGGCCAGAAGAGCTATGGCGCGCCTTCCCGGCCCATCGTGCAATCCCCACCCTCAGAACATCATGCAATCGGCCCCGGACGGCAGCGGGTCGGCGCCCGGCGGCAGGGTTGGAGTGTAGTTGAAGGTGACGATCTCGGCCCCGCTGTCGAAGGCAATGAAGAGCTGGTTGGAGCCGGGGCGGATCGCGATGCCTTCGGGGTCGATTCCGTAGGGATAGAGGCTCTGGGACGCCAGCAGGGAGCCGTCGGGGGCGAACTCATAGAGGCTGTTGGAGCCTTCCCAGTCGTCCACGATCAGCAGGTGTCCCGTGCGCGGGTCGATGGCGATGCCTTGTGCTTCGGTCAGGGGCGGGGTCAGGGTCAGGGTGTCGATCCGGCGCAGTAGCGTGCCGTCCGGGGCGAACCAGGACAGGCGTTCGGGGTCGTCCTCCACCGTGACGATCTCGCCCGCAGTGTTGATCGAGATCCCTTCGGTATCGGCCCAGCCGCCCTCCAGGGCAAAGGGCGGGCCGAGCGCCTCACCGTCCTTGGTCAGCCGTTGCAGGTTGCCCGCGCCGTCGCCCACGATCAGGGTGTCGCCCTCGATCGAGATCGCCTTGATCCGGAACATGTCGCTGGAGATGCGGCGCAACTCGTCGCCCTGCAGGGTCACCAGCACGGCCTCGGGACCCTCGTTGGCGATCCACAAACCGCAGAAGGTCGGATCGTAATCGAGGCTGGCCGGCCGGTTCAGATCGTAGCGCCCGGTTTCCACCAGATCGAGGGCCGCGGCGGTGGCGGGCACCAGCCCGGCCAGAGCGATCAGGACATGGCGAATCATGAAACCTCCCGGACTGCGTTCTTCCATGAACTGCGCCGCTTCCCGTGTGGGTCAAGGCGACGGGCGGCTCACGGCACCCGTTGCGACGGGTCCAGGGGGCCGGTTCACGAAGGAACGACGCGCCAAGACGCGGTTGGACTGCGAACGAAGGGGATGGGCCTTGTCCGCCATCGATCTCGGGAAAATCCAGCGAGATCAATGGCAGGGGCGGAGGGGCTCGAACCCCCGACCCTCGGTTTTGGAGACCGATGCTCTACCAACTGAGCTACACCCCTAAGGCCAAGGCGAGGGGTATGAGAGTTGTCCGGGGAAATCAAGAGCACTTTTTTCCAAGGGCCGGGGCGCCGGACGCTTGCATCCTGCGGCCCGTCATAGGACATCGGCGCCATGACGACGCCCGCCACCGGTCCCCGCCTATCCGTGCCCGCGCCCTTCCGGGACGCCCCGTGGCAGGCCGACGCACTGCGCGCGGCGGAGGCCGAGATTGCGGTGCCCACCATGCTCGCCCCCGAAGAGCGGCAGTTCTACTACTGGGCGGCGCGGGATTGGGCGCGCGGCGAGGGCGCGCTGGTGGATCTGGGGGCTTTTGCCGGGGGATCCACCGCGCGACTGGCGGCGGGGGCGGCCGCCGCGGGGCACGGGGCGGTGATCCATGCCTATGACCGGTTCACGGCCAAGGAGCAGACCAAGGCAAAAGTGCTCTATGCCGCCGGGGTGCCGCCGTTCGAGGGGCGCGATATCCTGCCGCTCGCGCAGGAGTTCCTTGCCCCCTGGGCCGCGCAAACCCGGTTTCACGTGGGCCATATCCCGGATCTCGGCTGGCCCGGGGGCAGGATCGAGCTTCTGGCGGTGGATGCCGCGAAGATCGCCACCACCACCGACCTGATCGCCGCGGCCTTCCTGCCGCACCTGATCCCCGGCCGGTCCCTGGTGATCCAGCAGGACTTCCTGCACTGGTCCCAGCCCTGGCTGCCGGCGCAGATGTGGCGGCTGCGGGATCATCTGCGCCCGGTGGCGTTCGCCCGTCGGGACACGGTAGCGTTTCTGTGCACCGCGCCGATCACGCCCGAGGCCCTGGAGGGCGCCCGGATCGCGGAGGCCACGGATATGGAACTGATCGAGGATATCCGCGCGATCCGCGAAACCTTGCCCGAGGACTGGGACCTGACCCGGCGTCTGCGCCGGACCATCGCCGCCCTGCGCGCCAACCCGGGGGAGCGGATCGCGTGGAAGATGCGGCCCGCCCCGCCGCCGGGTTCCTGATCGAAAACGCTTCGCGCATGAAAAAGGGGGCGCGAACCGCACCCCCTTAAACGTTTCTTCGGGCCTAGGCCTTACTCGATGATCTTCGACACGACGCCTGCGCCGACGGTGCGG
>NZ_JARAMN010000017.1:0-41246 GCF_028807315.1 Dinoroseobacter sp. PD6
GAAGTCATCTTCCTCGCCCGCAACCAATCAAATAACCTTGTCCTCGCATGGGGTTGAAGCACCGAGGCGTCGTTTGGCGTTGTAGCGAAAGTGTCTACGCGCCAAGTGTTAAAGTGGCCTGTCAGGACGATATCCGTTCCGAGTTCGGCCAATGCGGAGACCGCGGCATTGGCGCCGCGCATCAATCGTTTGCGTTCGCCGCGTAGGCGTTCTAGCGGATGATGCACGAGCACGATGCGAAAGGCAGTGGCGTTCTATTGTCGAAGCCCGCGAGGACCCTTCTGATGTCCTCGGCATCGAACCATCCCCGCTGCCATCCCAGCAGACTGATCGAGTTGATCCCGATGTCGGGGCAATCCGGCTCGTGTTCCCGTGGTTCAAGATCGGTTGAAATCCATTTTCCACAGCGTGGCCATGGCCAGAATACCCTTTCGGCCAAATTGTCGAGCCGGTTTTCGCGATTTCCGGGCGCATCCAGTACGGGGCTGTGTAGGCTGTCGACGAGATCGCGAGCCAGGCGAAATTGCGCGGCGTGCGCAGGCTGGGGTTAGTTTCAGTAGTCATTACAAATAGATAACAGTCTCGGCGAGGGCAATGGTTGATGGGAACACCTTCGGGCAGCGGTCACAGCGGGCTGCCACGCGTCTTCAGTCTTTCAACCTCCCGAACATGATTTCGATCCGATTGCGGCGCTTGTATCTGCGCTTGTCGTACTTCACTGGCTTCTTGCGTTTTTTCCGGCCGGTGATGCATGCGCCTATCCCCTTGTCTTTCATCGCATCGCGGAATTAGCCTGCGTCACAGCCGCAATCCTCAAGTAGCCAGTTGACATCAGGCAGGCTGCTCAGCAATGCCCGCGCGCCGCTTTAATCGCTGACCTGTCCGGCGACGACGAACAGGTTGAGTAAACAGCCCTGGCTGTCGCACATTACATGTAGCTTCTTGTTCATGCCGGCCTGGGTGCGGCTGATCAGGCGTCCAGGCCCCCCTTTTTGACGACCATGTTGGCCGCTGTGCGGTGTGGCTTCGGGTAGGTTGCGTTGATCATCACGGCCTTTTCCTCGCAGTTTTTTGGTAGCCAAGCCTACCATGATCCTTGCGAAAATCCCTTTCTCACTCCCAACACTTCCACTGGCTGTAAAGCGTCTTATGCGCGCCGTAGGCTCCCGATGCGCCCCGCCAGCACCACCGATTGTACCCGATGAAGATAATCCCACTCTGCACCCGCCGATAACCGATCCGCGGTTCGCCGTGCGACTTCGGGAATAAGGGGAAAGCTTGGCCATTTACTCATCGGTCAGCCAAAATAGGTCGCTCATGTCACCGCTCCGTTTTGCGAGCCGTGAATCACGGCAAGCAGTGACAATCAATGCATCCTGGTCCTACCGCTCACACGCTCACATCAAGGCAACCGTGATCTTCAGAACTGTTTGACTCATCGGTGTATTGTTCCGGGCGCTTATGTCATGGCGTCTTTTGGTATGCTACGCGGCCATTGGGCAATGATGCGTTCGACCACACATTCAATATCAGGTTCTTTATAGCTGGTGCAGACAAGAGGCTGCCCATGAGTGATCAACGCCCGAGCATTTGCAGGGTGCCCCAGATAGTCCCGCCGATAATCACGGCGCCCAGCACGAGGCGGCCCGTCGGGATGTTCCATTCGGCGATCTTGGGGCCGAACAACTTGGCCAAGACCGCGAGTCCGAAATAGCGCAGCCCCCGCGAACTGGCGATGGCGGCGAGGAAGATCAGGAAATTGCCATGGGCCGCCCCGGCGCCCAGTGTCGCGATCTGCATCGGGGCGGGTGAGAAGGACACAAGAAAGATCGTCCAGAACAGACCGTCGCGCCCCAGATCGTCCAGAATGCTCTCGAACGTGGATCTCAGCCCCAACCAGTCGAGGATCGGCAGGACGACAGGCTCTGCCAGCCAGACGCCGAGGCCGAAGAACAGCGTCGCCCCGGCAAGGCAGCCGAGCCAGATCGCCAGCGCGATGGTGGTCGCATGACGATGCTCGCCGACCATGAGCGGTGCGACGATTGTCTCCAACGGGATCGGGACCACAGTGCTCTCGGCAAAGGACATGGCGGCAAGGCCAGTCCGGTGGCGGGCCAGACGTTTGGTCCAGGCTTCGCGCTTATCCCCGGGCATGGCGGTTCCTCCTGAGGTGTGCGAGCCGGTCGCTGGGGGCGCGGATGGGCAAGGCGCGCAGAGCCAGGAGGCTGTTGGCCTGGGCAAATACCGTCCCGAGCCATGCGGCGATGACGTTTGCCGCGACCGCGGCCAGAAGGATGCCGGTGAAGCCGAGGGTGAGGGCACCGAGCCATGCGAGTGGCACGTAGATCACGCCGATCCGCGTGAGGCTGAGCCCTAGCGCCCATCCGGGTTTCGACCGTGCGGTCAGAGCCGCGTTCACCGTCACCACGAGGCCGTATCCCCCAAGGCTCCACCCGACGATGGTCAGGTATTGCGCGGTATAGGAGGCGGCCGTGCCGTCGTCGGTCATCAGCTGTGCGATAGGATCCGCCAGAATCCAGAGGACTATTGCCGCGCAAAGGCCGTAGCCCAGGGCGAAACCTACCGAAAGGCGCAGCGCATGGCGGGCGCGGCCCTGCATGTCGGCGCCCCAGGCCTGGCCGATGATCGGCGCAAGGCCCGTTGACAGTGCGAAGAACGGCACGAGGCAAAGGGCCTGCACCCGTGCAGCGGCGCCGAAGCCTGCGACCGCTGCATCGCCCAGTGTCGCGGCGGCGGCCGTCACGAGCGCCATACCCGCCGGATTGACGGCCCGGGATGCGGCGGCGGGCAGGCCGATGGCGGCGATGTCGCGCACGGATCGGGTGAAGCCCCTGGCGGTGTGCGCGCCGAAGGCGATCGTGCCGCGCCGAATGGCAATACCCAGTGCCAGAACGCCAACGAGCATGCGCGCCGCGAGGGTCGCTATCCCAGCACCGGCCATGCCCAGCCCCTCGATCGTGCCGATGCCGAACACCAAGAGCGATGTCATCGCGATGTTGACCACCGCAGTCGCAACCATCAGTGCCGATGGGGTCAGCCCGTCGCCCCCCGCGCGAAAGGCCGCGTTCAGGATCATCGTGACCACGAGGATCGGGAAGCTCGCGGCCCACCAGGGCAGGTAGGCCAGAATGGCTGCGTGCACTTCGCCCTTGGCCCCGAGGGCCGTGAACAGGACCGGCGCGACCAGCCAGAGGGCGGACCCGGCGCCGAGGCCGATCAGAGCGCCGAAACCGACCGCATGGAGGGCCCGGCACGCCAGACTGTTGCCGCTTTCGGTGCGGCCGATGGCTTGTGACAGGACGGTGTTCGCGCCCGCGCTCATCCCGATGGAAAAGGCGCTGACGGCCACGATGACGGGATAGACGAAGCCGACAGCGGCCAGTTCGACCTCGCCCACGCGCGCGAGGAAAAACGCGTCCGCGAGCCCCACCATGAGGACGCCCAGAATGCCGAGAGACATTGGCGCACTAACGCGCCAGAGCAGGCCGCCCACGGACCCTTGGGTCATGTCGGTGTCGCGGCTGCTCATGCTGTGGCCTGTGCGGCGGGGCGGTTCGGGGAAGGGGGGTTATCGACGCAAGTCATTACCGACAAACACCTGGAGCCGCGGTTGGTTCCGCCCGGCGCGCGTTGGGCGGAACCCTTTGGGTGCAGCGGGGTTGATCATCGGAACGTCGCGTATGATTAAGACCAAGGACCGACCAAATGCTCACGTCACAAGATCGTTCGCACCAGGCGGAGAACAGCGACGCCAGAGTTCAGGTGCTGATCACGGCGGCCGAGGCATTTCCCGAGCTGGAACGTGCCTTTCTGGCAGCGTCATCGGAGATCTGGGCGAGCTTTCGAGTGTTTGACCTGCGCACGAAACTGCGCAGCGATGCCGCGAAGGCAATAGGCGAGACCTGGTTTGATCTGGTCGAACACACGCTGTCCCGTGGGGTGGCGATCCACATGGCGATCTCAGATTTCGATGCCATCATGGCCCCGCGCCTGCACAATCACACATGGAATTCGATGCGTGCCTTTCTGGCCGCGGCGGAAATCGCCGGCCCGCAGGCGTGTCTGGACGTGGTGGGTGCGGCGCATCCCGCCCGGGCGGGGCGCCCGCATCGTGTGCTTGTCTGGCCTTGGGTCTATCGCCGCCTGGCCGAGGTGGTCGAGGATCTGAACGCGGATACGCCCGACCGGCGCGCCCGACGGCTGGAGCATTTGCCGGGTCTTGCGCGCCATGTCGAGAAGGATGACGACGGGTTTGTCCGTGCCAAGCGTTGGCCGCCCGCGGACCTGTTGCCGGTGACGCACCACCAGAAGCTTGCCGTCTTCGACCGCAAGACCGTGTATATCGGGGGGCTCGACCTCGATGAGCGGCGTTATGACGACCCCGATCATCAGCGCGGCCGCGATGAGACATGGCACGACGTGCAGCTCATGGTGGAGGGAGGTGCGCTGGCCCGCGAAGCCCAGAGCCATGTCGAACAGTTCCTGAAGGTCACCGCCGGTCGTGGGGACCCGCCTCCGGCGACCGAGCTTTTGACGACCGTATCGCGGCGGCACCGGGTGACGACCCCGTTTCTGGGACCAAAACCCGTGCGCAATACGCTGCTGGAAGCGCATCTGGCGCGTATTGAATCGTCGGAGGATCTGATTTATCTCGAAACGCAGTTCTTTCGCGACATTCGCATTGCGGACGCACTGGCCAAGCGCAAGCGGGAGGCGCCATCGCTCGACCTCATCGTGGTGCTGCCCGGGGCGCCGGAGGATGTGGCTTTTGATGGCGCAACCTCGAGCGATGCGAAGTTCGGCGAGTTTCAGCAGGTACGCGCCTTTGACCGGGTGCAGCAGGCCTTCGGCGAGGATTGCATCTTTTGTGCGCCGGTGCGGCCCGAGGCTTATGAGACCGGCAAGCGGGATTGTCTTGCGGGATCGCCGATCATCTACGTGCATGCCAAGCTGGCGATCTTCGATACCACCCGGGCCATCGTGTCCTCGGCCAATCTCAACGGGCGGAGCCTGTCTTGGGATACCGAGGCGGGGCTCGAGCTTGATGATCCCGAGATGGTAGCCCACCTGCAAAGGCGGACCTTCAGCCATTGGTATGGAGAGGATGCGCCCGAAGCTTTCCTCGCCCCTGACACTGCTGTCGCGGAATGGCGCAAGCGAGCGATGCGCAATTTGCAAGCCAAGCCCTCGGCTCGGCAGGGTTTTCTCGTGCCCTATGACCCTGAACGGGCGCGTGCGTTTGGACGATGGGTGCCCGGTGTGCCGGATGCGCTCGTCTGACGCTCAGTTCTGAACGCTGGTGTTCCCACAATTCTTCTGTCCAAGCGCGGCGACCGCCCCCCACGTGCATCGGTCGCGCCCCTGTTTCGCCGTTCAGGTGAGCGATTGCACGTTAAGGCGTGTCCCCCCATTTCATCAGCAAACAGGCCAACGGTCAGTCTGGACACCTGGCACTTTTGGAACCCGGGCGGCGGTTTGGGCATTCGCCCAAGAGACGCTTGTTCATTCAGAGAGGGATCTTGCTCATGTCCAATGGTGCAACCGAACACACCACCGAGGCGCCCAATGCCGCCGAACGCCAGGCGTTCGTGGCCGGGCGCGAGGCCGGGTCGAACCGGTGGCTTCTGTACATCGTGGGCGGCGTGTCGATCCTTGCTGGGGTCATTGCGATTGCCATGCCGTTGCTGGGCACCTTGACGGCGGCAATCGTGGCTGGTGCTGCGCTTATCGCCAGCGGGTTCGCGGGATTGTTTACCGCGTTTCGCCGTCACGAAGGATGGCACGTGGCCGCTGCCTTTGCCTTGGCGCTGCTGTCTATTCTTGTCGGCATCATGATCTTTTTGCAGCCTATCGCGGGGATTTTCGCCCTCACGACGCTCGTGATCGCGTGGTTTGCCGCGAGCGGTCTGCTGCGCGTCTATTACGGCGCGCGCATGGTGCGCGACGGGGGCGGCTGGATGATCGGCACCGGTGTGCTGTCCATTGCGGTCGCGCTGCTCTTGTGGTTCGGTCTGCCGTTCAGCGCGACCTGGGTGCTGGGGGTCGTGTTGGGCGTGGACCTGATGCTGTGGGGGGCGTTGTTGATCGCCTATGCCGTTCGCGCGGGCAGGTGGACCGCCGCCGACCCGCAAGAGGTGGGCTGAGGGATCATGGCGATGGCGCGTCGCGCAGGTTCTGGACCTCCTCGGGCGTCAGGCTGCTGTCATAGCGGTTGCCGAGGTTCTGCTGGATATAGGTGACGACTTCGACGATCTGCTCGTTGCTCAGCCAATCGTTGAAGGCAGGCATCGCACCCATGCCGTTCACCACGATCCAGGCCGGATAGCGCGCGCTTTGCAGCCGCGGATTGGCCGCGAGGGTCGGGTATTGTGCGGCGCCCAAAGCGCCTTGGCCCTGCGGCTGGTGGCAGCCGGCGCAGGCGACCATGTAGATCTCTTCACCGCTGTTCACGAGGAAGCCGTCCGTGCTTGCCGAAAGGGCCTCGGTCGACTCGTGTCGTTCGGGATTGCCTTGGGCAAATAGCGCCGTCGCAGCCGTGATGCAGCCGACGGCCAGGGTCGTGATACGAAACGGGTTCATTGGTTGCCTCCTTGCGTGGAATACAGGCCCGAGGCGGCCACGTCGTTCAGGCGCCGGATCGCGTCGAGCGAAGACAGGATCGAGCCTTCCTGCCAACCGGGCAGGTAGCTCAGATGTTCGCCCGCACAGACGATCCGCCGGTCGACCCGGGCCGCGGCACGGTAGCTTTCGTCGCGGGTGTCCCAATTCGAATAGCACCCCAGCATCCAGGGCACACGGTGCCAGCTCAGCGCGACACCGGAGCTGAATTCCTCGGCTGCCTGGGGGTGAATGATCTCCAACTGGTTGCGGATGCTCTCTATCCGTTCTTCGGGCGACATGGAGTTGTAGGCATAGGCCTGAGGCCCATAGACATACGCGGCCAGCAACACGCCCGGTCCGGTCGAGTGCATTTCGTTCGAGGGATAGCCGATCTCGGCGATCGGCAGGTCGGTCAGGGTGATGCCGCCATAGATCGCGAGATCCTGTTCCCAGAAGCGACGCTTCATTTCGAAGCCGGCCTTGACCGACTCGTGATAGTGCAACTCGCGCATGGCCGCGCGCATGTCGGCGGCGACATCGATTTCGATCTGGCTGAGCACCGTGAAGGGGATCGTGCAGACGCACCAATCGCCGGTTGATCGATGGTCCTTGCCGTCGGCGCCCGTCTCGCTCCATTCGACGGTGACGCCTGCGCTGTCCTGCATGATCCTGGTGACCCGCGCGTTGTGGGTGATCAGATCGCCGACCTCGCGTTCGAAGGCATGGGCGATCTCCTCCATCCCGCCCTTGGGCTGGAACATCGGTGCGTGGTGGCGATAGGTCGTGTGATTGCGCAGGTACTGCCAGAACCGGCTGTCGAGGATGTCTTTCAGCTCAATGGGTTTTTCCGGCGTGGGGGCGGCGTCGAGAAGCCCGCCGCCCGGGGCGCCTGAATTGGGGTAGCCGCGATAGCTCGAGACCTCCAGCCGCTCGGTATAGCGATACTGGCTGTCGAGCACCCCGAAGGACTTGAGGCTTTCAAGTAGCATCTCGGCGTCCTCGGTGGTGATCTGGTCGGCGAAGGCGCCCTGGTTCACGCTTTTGGCCAGCATCTCGGTGATGCCGCCGACGTAATCGGCCCAGATGTTGTGGTATCGCTGGGGCTTGCCGCCGAACGCGTTGGGGGAGTGCAGGAAGGCGTTCTGGTCCTCCTGCACGAAGATCTCAAGCTCTACCCCGAGGCGCTGACAGTAATCCAGTACCGCGCGGTGGTGGTGCGGGATGCGCCAGGGGCCGATGTTGATGTATTGGCCTTGGCTGAAGTTGCAGGTCTGCTCGTATCCACCAAGCTCACGGAAGCTGTCGCCGCCCTTGAGCGTCCAGCAACGGCCGCCCGCGCGGCTCTGGTATTCGAGGATTTCGACCTCGTAGCCCGCGCGCCGCAACTCATAGGCCGCGACCATGCCCGCAAGGCCAGCGCCGAGCACGAGGGCCTTTTCGCCCTGGGGGGCGCCTTCGAGGGCCGGTGGGCCGTCATAGGGCGAGGGCAGGCTATGGCCCATCGTGGTCATTGCGCCCATCATGGCACTGGCGCCGCCGGCAACACCGATCAGCTGAAGCAGGTCGCGGCGGGACATTTGAAACCGGGGGTCGTCTTGCATGGCTGGTCTCCTTTTGCGGGGGTCAGCGGGTTTGCGCAGGGGTCGGCCCGGGCGGTGTCTCTTTGAAGAACCGCAGGGCCAGGGAAGCGATGGAGGTCAAGAACAGCGCCCCGCCCGCCACCCACATCAGGGCTCCTGCGAGTTGCTGATCGGCCAGGGCGGTCAGCCCGTAGTTGAGGGTCGTGGCCAGGTGCCAGTCGTGCCAGGCGACGGGTGCAAGGGTCAGCATCGAGGCGTAGACCGTCAGCTGTGCGCCGGTCAGCGCCGCGGCGCCGAGCGCCATGTGTGGGCGCGCGCGCATCGCCGCAAAGAGCAGGGTGGCGGACCCGAAAAGGCTCAGATGCATGGACCAGTAGCCCAGATCGCTCTCGAGCGTGGCCTGATAGGGGCCGGGCGCGTGCCAAACCCAGAACAGCACCGCGAACAGGATCGCGCAGGGCAGGGCGGGCAGGCGCATCCTTGGCAGAGCCGCGGCCAGGATCGGCGCGGCGACGAGCGTCAGCAGGATATGCTGGCCGACGCGGGCCGAGAAAAGCGCGATGGAGGCCGCACAGAGCGGCGAGACGAAGAGCAGGCCGACAAGGCCCCAGGCAAGCCCGAAGCGTGCCTTGTCCTTCAGAAGGACAAATCCGGCGAGCCCGGCCAATGCGAGCCCGGACAACAGGTACGGGTCAAGGGTCCAGCGGCTCCAGAGCTCGGCTGGTATGGGCGGGGCGCCGCAGAAGGGGACGTAGGTGTCCATAGTGTTCTCCTTGTTTTTAGCCCGTACAGCCCGACACGCGCAGAATGGGCCAGACGTTGGCAAGAACCGCCAGGAACGAGATCAGCGCCGACCACCAGGCCGCTTGCGCGAGCGGCAATTCCGGACCGTCGGGCCCGACGCGCCTCATGCCGCGGCCGGACAGGATCAGCAGCACGAGGATCGCAACCGCGATCGTACCGGTCACCAGCGCCGCGACGGCAGCCATGGTATCCGGCCCCAGCAACCCGCGCGGCGAGCAAGCGGCCGAGATCAGCGCATAGATGGCGATGAAATGGATCGCCCACAGCGTAATGGGCGTGGCGATGCGAAAGAGGTTCGTGGTCATTGTGGCGTCCCCGCGAACAGGAAGGCGATGGCGGTGATCAGCGCCATGGTGGCGGTGGCTTTGCCGAAGCTGCCAAGCAGCATGTCGGGCAGGCCCTGACCGGGCTTGGTGGCGCCCACGGCCTTGCGCAGAGCGTTGAACACCGTCCAGAAGAGCGCCACGGATATCAGGGCCGTGAGATAGGCGCCTATCGCCCATCCGACGGCGGCGAAAGCCGTGCTCCAGGGGTCGATGGGCAGGAGGGCAAGGCCAAAGCACATGGTCAGCCCGATCAGGCAGGCGGCCAGCAGGATATTGAGGCTTCCGGTGATCCAGAGCGATGCGCGCGCGTGGGCCCGTCCGACCATCCAGCTAAGCGCGAAGACAACGACCGACAGGCCGAGCGCGAGAAGGGCGAAGATGCGCGCGGGGCGCTGGGTCGCCTCGGCAAAGATCGGTTGCGTGTTCCAGAGGTAGAGCCCCGCGAAGAGCAGCGAGAAAAACAGCGCAAAGAGGATCATGATCGTTCCGACGAGACCCACATGCAGGTGACTTTGCTTGTCGATCGCATTGACCGGCAGGCGCAGTCCCTCGATGCCGATGTCTCGGTCGACACCGCTGTCCGAAGGCTCCCATGCCCAGCCGGCGAAGCCGATCAGCGCGATGCCCGCCCCGACCGCGCAGAGCCAGTAGACCGAGGCGAGGGTGGCGCCGAAGAGCAGCGCAAGGCCCAAGGCCGCGGTCAGCGGGAACCATGTCGGGTGCGGCAGGCGCAGTATCTGCAACGGTTCGCCCGTGACGATGTGGCAGCCCAGTGTTTCGCGCCGGTGATCCGGGTAGTCGCGCAGGGCGCCGCGCACCTCTGCGCCGGGCGTCTCGGACAGTTCCGGTTGATCCCAAAGCGGCTCGCGCGAGGTGATGCGCGGGATGGCGCGGAAGTTGTAGCCGGGCGCGACCGGTTCATAGAGCCATTCCAGCGTGCTCGCGCCCCATGGATTGCGCCCCGCCCGTGGCCCGACGCGCCGGTGGCGGAAGAAATCCCAGATGAACAGCGCGATCCCGGCGGCGAGAATGAAGGCGCCGATGGTCGACAGCATGTTGAGCCGGTCCCAGCCGATGCCTTCGGGATAGGTCGCGACCCGCCGCGGCATGCCGCGCATCCCCGTCAGGTGCATCATGAAGAAGGCCAGGTTGAAGCCGGAAAACATGAGCCAGAAGGCCCATTTGCCCAACCGCTCGGACATCATGCGGCCGGTGAAATGGGGCACCCAGTAGTACAGCGCGCCGAACATCGGGAACACCATTCCGCCGATCAACACGTAATGCAGATGCGCCACCACGAAGTAGCTGTCATGCGCTTGCAGGTTGAACGGCACCGCCGCCACCATGACGCCCGTCATGCCACCCATGACGAAGATGAACAGAAAGCCCAGTATGAAATGCATCGGTACGGTCAGGCGCGGCTTGCCTTGGCTGAGCGTGGCGATGAGGCAGAAGATCTGCACACCTGTCGGCACGGCGACCATGGTTGAGGCCGCGGAGAACAACGACAGCGACAGGATCGGCAGGCCGGTTGCGAACATGTGATGCGCCCAGAGCCCGAAACTCAGGAAGGACATCGTCACCACCGCCGCGACGGCAAAGCCGTAGCCGAAGAGCGGCTTGCCCACGAAGGTCGGCAGCATTGTGGCCACCATGCCGGCCGCCGGCAGGAAGATGATATAGACTTCCGGGTGGCCGAACAGCCAGAACAGGTGCTGCCACAGGAGCGGATCGCCCCCCAAGGTGTGGTCGAAGAACGGCAGACCCAGCAGGCGCTCTGCCTCCAGCAGGATCGAGCCGATGATCAGCGGCGGAAAGGCAATCGCGATCATGAAGGCCGTGGCCAGGAGATACCACATCAGGATCGGCATCTTGGTCAGGCTCATGCCCGGCGCGCGGGAACACAGGATAGCGGCGATGATCTCGACCGCCGCGGTGACGCTTGCGATCTCGGCCAGGGTGATCCCGATCAGCCAGAAATCCGCGCTGAGCCCTTCGGTATAGGCCGAGGTCGACAGCGGCACATACATGAACCACCCGCCATCCGGAGCCGCGTCGAACAGGAAGGACGACAGCACGATGATGCCGCCGAAGAGGTAGCAGTAATAGCCGAAGGCGCCGAGGCGTGGAAACACCAGGTCCCGCGCGCCGATCATCAGCGGGATCAGATAGACGGCAAACCCTTCCAACATCGGGATCGCGAACAGGAACATCATGATGGTCCCGTGCATGGTGAACAGCTGATTGTAGGTTTCGCTGCTCAGGAAGGTGTTTTCAGGCACCATCAGCTGAAGGCGCACCAGGAGCGCGAAGACCCCGGCGATCAGGAAAAAGATGAACCCGGTGATCAGGAAACGCTTGCCCACCGCCCGGTGGCTGACCGCGGACAGGACGCGAATGCCGGAGGGCTGTTCCCAGATGCCTTCGAAATCCTTGCCCATCTCGCCCTTCGGGGCAACGTCATAGGCGGGCTTGCGTGCCTCCGGCTGCGGGCTGGGCGGCTCGGCGCCCCGTGGCTGGGGGAAGGTGTCGGTCATTGCAGGCTCACGAGGTAAGCGGACAGGTTGCGCAGATCCGGACCGCTGAGGTGGTTGTAGGAGGGCATTTGCGCGCCGGGCTTCATGTCCTGCACATCGGCGATCCAGCCTGCGACGTTGCCCTGGTTCATGCGCCACATGCCCGCGCCGAGGCTGGCGCGCGCGCCCAGACGGGTCAGGTCGGGGCCCAGCCGCCCACCTTCTGCGACCCCGCGGATTTCGTGACAGGCGGCACAGCCGGCGCTCAGGAAAACCTCGCGTCCCTCGGCTTGCGCGGGTCGGGCCACGTCGCGCGCCGCGCCGCGCGTGGTGGCAAGCCACTTGTCGAAGGCCTCGGGGGGCAGGACCGTTACCTCGAATGCCATTTTCGGGTGGGACAACCCGCAGAACTCGGCGCATTGGCCGCGGAACTGGCCGGTTTCGGTCGCGGTTATCGTCAGAGTGTTGGTGCGTCCGGGGATCATGTCCATCTTGCCCGAAATCGAGGGCACCCAGAAGGAATGGATCACATCGTTGGAGTTCAGACGCAGGGTGACCGGGCGACCCTCGGGCAGGATCAATTCATTGGCGTCCCGCAACGGTGTCCCGTCCGGATCGTAGACCACATCCCACCAGAACTGATAGCCGGTCACCTCGATCACCAGTGCGTCGGGTGCGGGCCGCGTCGTCGCCACAAGGGCAGCGGTCGACGCCACCATCACGGTCGAGATTGCTATGAGCGGCGTGATCACGCCGCCGGTCCACACCCACCAATGGCCTGCTGGGCGTTTGCTGTGCCATGCGAACCAGGCGATCGCCATCACGACCACGAACACCGCCCCGAGGCCCACGACCATGCCGATTGTCAGGTCATAGGCGGCGGCGGCACCCAGCCCGCTTGGTTCCAGCGCGGATTGCGAATTCCAGATGTCGAGGGCGCTGCGATCCCCCAAGCTTTCGAGCGCAGCATCTTCGGCTGACGTGTCGAGATCCGGGGCCTGGCCCATGACGTCCCGCACACTGCGCTCGCCAAGAATGTCGAGATCTTCGTCCATCACTCGCCTCGCAACGTGAAGAGGTACGCTGCCATGTCACGTGCCTCGGCTTCGGTCACGCCAAGGTCGGGCATGGCCGTGTTCGGCGCATACGTGGTCGGATTGACAAGCCAGCGGACCAAGCCGCCCGGCTCGTTGGGCAGAACGCCGCCCACATAGGCGCGGTCGGCCAGCCCACCGAGGTCAGGTCCGACCGAGCCATCGGCGCCGGTCACGCCGGGTATGGTGTGGCAGGCACCGCAGCCGTGCAGGACCATGAGCTGCGCGCCGTGCGACGCATCGGCGCCATAGACGTTGCGCGCTGCGGCTTCCCAGTCCGGCTGACCATCGGCCGGGCCGCTGCGAAACCAGGCGGCAAGGTCGCTGAAGGCCGCGGATGTGGTCGTGGCGAGAGCGTGGCCGGGGCTGTTCTCGGGACGCAGGGCTGACCAAGCCATCGCGGCGACCGCAAGGGAGAACAGGGCCAGAACCGTTGCATATGTGGCTGTGGGGCGCATAGGCGGATCACTCGGTGTCGACGGTCATGTCGACGTTGACCGCAACCTCGGCGCCGGCACCGGCGGGCCGGACGCGGGCGTA
This sequence comes from Dinoroseobacter sp. PD6, assembly GCF_028807315.1. NCBI lineage: Bacteria > Pseudomonadati > Pseudomonadota > Alphaproteobacteria > Rhodobacterales > Roseobacteraceae > Dinoroseobacter > Dinoroseobacter sp. PD6. Next base: position 13,482 of record NZ_JARAMN010000017.1, read on the forward strand.
GTATTCACTGACGGCGCGCATGTCTTCGGACGACATCTTTTCTGCGATGGAAGACATCACGTTCATCGCGTCATTGTCGCGCACGCCCTCTGCCCATAGCTCCAGTTGATGGGTCATGTAATTGGCGTATTGCCCGGCGAGGTAGGGAACGGAGGGCGGGTTGCCCATGCCGCTGGGTCCATGGCAATTCACGCAGGCGGGGATGCCCCGCTCGGCGGACCCCACCGCGCCCAATTGTCCGCCCCATTGAAGCAATTCCGGTTCGATATCGCCGATCACGGGGCGGAAGGGGGCATCAATGGCCGCGTAATAGGCCGAGACGGCCTCCATCTCGCGTTCGGTCAGGCGCTGAGCGACGCCCGACATCACCTTGTTGGGCCGCGCGCCGGAGGCGTAGTCGATCAGCTGTTTGTAGAGGTACCATCCCGATTGCCCGGCGATGCGCGGAAAAGCGCCGGACCCGTCGCCCATCCCCTCTGCCCCGTGGCAAGCGATGCACGCCATGCCGGAACCGCCCGCCTCGGCCCCGCCCATGGCGACCAGTCGGCCCAGTTCCAGCAGGTCATCGGTGACCTCTCGCTGAACCTCGACATTGAAAAGCACCCTGTCGTCTTCCAGCCGTGCTTCCAGCGCCTTGATACCGGGGTCGGTCTCATAGTCCTGCGCGTTCAGGGCAAAGACGCCAATACCGACAACGGCGAAAGCGGTTGTGATTACAAAGGGGCTGTTGAGGCGGGGCATGGGTGCAGTCCTTTCTCAGGCGTCCATCAGGGGGCGGGGATTGGGGAGGTAGTCGCGCTTCATGTGCTCAAGCGTCCAATACGCGAGCCCCATGAGCGGACCGGTGGGGTTGTAGCCGAGGTTCTGCGGGAAGAGGCAGGCCCCGAAAACGAAGACGTTGTGGTGGTCCCACATCTGACCGTAGCGGTTGACGACCGAGGTTTCAGGGTCGGTGCCGATGACCGCGCCGCCGACGTTGTGCGTCGTCTGGTAGGGGACGATGGAGTAGTTCTTGCCCTCGGCTGCGAGGTTCACGGAGCTGACGGAGGTGACATTGTCCATCTCCTGCGCGATTTCGACCGCGCGGTTCATCACGTAATCCGACATGCGCCGGTCGTTGTCGGGGAAGTTGAAGGTCATCCGCAGAAGCGGGCGCCCATAGGCATCGGTCCAGGTCGGGTCGAGGTCGAGGTAGTTCTCGGGTGTCGACACACTGGAGCCGTGGATCACCAGGTCCGCATGTCGCGTGTAGTTCTCGCGCACCGCGGCCTTCCACTCGGCACCCCAGGGGGGCGTGCCTTCGGGCACGGGCTGGTAGCTGATCGGGCGGCCGTGATACTGTTTGCAGGCAATATAGCCGCCGCCGACGAAGCCCAGGTCGGAATGATCGAAGTTATCGCCGTTGAAATCGTCGACAACGATACCGAGCGCGCCCGCCCCCATGAACGGGTCGGTCTGCACGGTCTCGTCAAAGAACGCGTCGATCGCGGCGATGGTCTGATAGCTGTAGTTGCGCCCGACCGTGCCCTGCCGCGTTTCGGGATCGTAGGGCGTGCCCAGGCCCGACACCAGCATCAGGTGCACGTTCCACAAACTGTAGGCGTTCAGGCAGACCGTATCGGCAGGTTGAAATACCTCTACCCCGTCCTCGTCGAGGTAGATGACCCCGGTGGCGGTCTGACCGTCCTGTGATTTGGTGACGCGCAGGACCTGCGCATCGAAGCGGATCTCGAAATTCTCGTGATCCTTGATCCGGTCATAGACGCAGATGATCGGGTCGGCCTTGGCGAAATAGCCGCAACCGAACCGCTCGCAAAAGCCGCAGTAGGTGCAGGGATGCAGCTGCGCGCCGTAAGGATTTTCATAGGCTTGGGTCACGTTGGCCGAGGGCATCGGAAAAGGGTTCAGACCCATCCGCTCGGCGGCGCGACCGAACTTGGTGTTCGAAATGGGTTGTTTCATCGCCGGGTTGGGGTAGCCGTCGCTGCGCGGCCCCTCGAAAGGGTTGCCGCCTACCTGACGCTCGCCGCGCAGGTTACCAGCGGCCCCGGCAGCGCCGCAGATCTTCTCGAAGAAATCGAGATGCGGTTCCAGCTCGTCATAGGTGACACCCCAGTCCTGGATGCTCAGTTCGTCGGGGATGAATTGGCTGCCGTAGCGGTCCTCGTAATTGCTGCGCATTTCCAAGTCCGAAGGCAGGGGGCGCCAGATCTGGCCGTTCCAGTGGATGCCCGCGCCGCCCAGCCCAGTGCCGGGCAGGAAAGATCCCAGCCGCCGCATCGGGAGCGCGCGTTGATCGCGTGAGTTGCGGAAGGTCAGGGTCTCTTTCTTGACGTCCTGCATGTGGCCGTAGCGCAGGGCATATTTCAGCTCGTCATGCTCCTCCGGACTGCCGAAGGACGTGGCATCGTGGCGGTGGTGCCCGCGTTCCAGCACGACGCAGCGTTGGCCGGCATGGGCCAACTCGTAAGCGGCGGTCAGGCCGGTCCAGCCGCCGCCCACGATCACGACATCGGTTTTGGGTAAACGACGCTCAGCCATCGGCGCGGCCCCCCTGCGGAATGGGCCGCGGCGGGGTCGATCGGCCATTTGGTTGGTGCGCAATGCCCATGGGCGGTGGTGGCGTGGAGATCGAGGCGTCATCCACGCGCTCGGTGTAATAGGCATGCGCCCCGGGAAAGCCGACCATCCGCCAGCCAGCATACTCGTAATTCCCCAGATGTATCGGGTCGGCGAAATAGCCTTCGTTGGTGAGGCTGTGGAGCAGCGTGAAGAAATCGGTGGCCGGGGTGCCGCCGCCGATGGGTTGCGTGCGCTCGGACAGCGCCCGGATCGCATCGGCGCGGCCAGTCTCTTCAAGATCGAAGAGCGCGGGGCCCTCGGCGATGTGGGCGTCAATGCCGCCCAGAAGAAGCTCGGCGGGCGTCATGTCGAGTTGCCAGCCTTGCTCGGGCGTGCCTGCGGGGAAGGGGCCTTGCAGGTAGAGACCCGCGCCCTGGCCGTAATCCGTGGCCATCTGCAGGTCTATGAAGTCGACAACCCCGGCCTGACTGGCACTCGGGTAGTCGTCTTCGGGGATGAACACATCGCATGCGGCGGCAAGCCAGCGGGCTTGCGTGTCCGTCAGGATCGCCCATGGCCGGGCGTCTGCCTGGGCGAAGGCATGGCGCGGAGTGCCGGAAAGACCGATCGCGGCTGCGACACCGCTGGCCCCGGCAGACTGCAAGATTGCACGACGTGAAAAGATGTGTGTCATGGAACGCCCCATTGGCATTTGTTGCAGGGGCAACGCCAAAAATTACGGCTCGGTTCCCGAAAAAACCCGATCTGCGATCAATTCGTTCCGGTGTCTGATGCTTGATCGCTGTCGCCGCCAGCCGTACGGACCTCGCCCAGCTTCAAGACACGGATGACGAGCAAGGCGAGCAAGGTGGTCGCGACCGCCATCATCCAAAACCCGAATCCGACGCTGAGTCCGATGGCGGCGGCCAGCCAGAGGCTGGTGCCCGTGGTAATGCCCCGCACCTTGCCCTGGCTGAAAACGATCATCCCGGCGGCAAGGAACGCGACACCGTTGGTGACCGCATTGACAAGGCGCAAGGGATCGCTCGACACCCGGTCGCTGTAGCTGTCCATATTGGCCAAAACTTCCAGCATGATGAGGCAGTAGAGCGCTGCCGCCAGCCCGACGAGCATATGGGTGCGCAGGCCCGCCGGGCGGCTCTTGGTCTCCCGTTCCAAGCCGATCAGACCGCACAAGACCAGCGCCCCGGCAAGCCGCAGCAGCACGACCTGCCAGGGGAGGGTGGTCAATGCAGTCAGCTCCTGGATGATCGGACCCACGTTGGCTAGCCTTTCTCCAACAGCCACCAGGCAGCGCTGCGGGGCGGAAGGTTGCTGCCCGGCGCGGGGGGCTTGGTCTGCAAGATCCGTTTTGCACCCTGTCTGGGTGCGAGGTCTTGTGGCGCGCCGGACATGTTGGCGGCCACCTGCACAACGAGCGTCCCAACGCGCAGCCGGAACCGAATGCAGGCATCAGGCGCGTCTTCGAGTTCCATCGTGGCCTCGGCAAGCCCCAGGTCACGCCGCCGGGCAAGCGCATCGCGGTAAAAGGCGAGAACCGAGGCCGGGTCGGCCTCCTGCTGTGCCACGCCGCCCTGTTCCGCCCGCGCCATAGGTAGCCACGGCACCGCTTTGCTGAAGCCGCATGCGGGCTGCGTGTCGTCCCAGGCCATGGGCGCGCGGGCGCCGTTGCGACCCACCGAGTCGGGCCAATACATCAGGTCATAAGGATCGGTCAGCTCGACCTTTTCGAGCTCTGCCTGTGGCTGCCCCAGTTCCTCGCCCTGAAACAGCAAGAGGGGGCCGGGCAGCGCGCAAAGGAACGCTGCGAGCATCTTCGCATCCGCTGCCCCGCCATCGCCGAAGGACGAGACCGCGCGTTTCTGGTCATGGCTGTTGAGCCACCAGGTCCATCCTTCAGCATCCTCCAGCCGGGTGAGAAGGTCGCGCAGTACCTCCGTGCTGGGCCCGCGTTCCGGCAAGTCGATCGCATAGCCGGCGTCAAGTCGATCGGGGCCGGTGAACTTGCACGTGACTTCGACCGAACGGGGGCCGTTGTTGATCTCCCCCAGAAGGTAGGCGTCGGGGCCTGCCATCTCGCGCAGGGTTTCCGCGAAGGCAGCGCATTCGTTGGGCAGCACGTCGTGAATATGCTCCTGGAAGGTATATGGATTGTTGGATGGCCCGGGGATCAGAGCCGCTTCGGCCTCGGCCGCGGGGGGATTGTCGCGAAACCCGGGGTCATAGAAAAAGCTCGTTACCGCGTCATAGCGGAAGCCATCGACGCCACGGTCGCGCCAGAACCGCGTGATCCGGTTCAGCCGTTCGTGCACGCGGTCGTTGTAATGGTTCAGGCAGGGCTGACAGGGCAGAAACTTGTGCAGGCAGTATTGCGCACGTTGCGGGTGCCAGCGCCAAGCGGCCTCTCCGAAAAACGACAGCCAGTTCGAGGGCGGGCTGCCGTCCTTGCACGGGTCCGCCCAGATGTAGACATCCTCGAAGCCTTCTTCACGGGCCAGCGATTTTGCGAACCAGTCATGGGTGTCCGACGTGTGGTTGAGCACCAGATCGATCATCACACGCAGGTCCAGATCATGGGCCCGCGCCACCAGCGCATCGAAATCGTCGAGGGTGCCGAACCGCCGGTCGACGGCGCAATGATCGGCAATGTCATACCCCCCGTCGCAGAACGGCGAGGGATAGAAGGGCGAAAGCCAGATGCCGTCCACCCCGAGGCCGGCAATGTAATCGAGCTGCCGGGTCACCCCCGGCAGATCGCCTTCCCCCGTCCCGGTCGTGTCAAGGAACGACCGGGGGTAGACCTGATAAATGACGGGGTTTTCGGGCCACGGCCCGCGTCGCGGCATGTTCAACTGCCCACGATCATGCCGCCGTTGGGGTGCAGGGTCTGGCCCGTGAAATACGACCCGTCACTGCTGGCGAGAAACAGGTAGGAGGTCGCGACCTCCCAAGGCTGTCCCGGTCTCTCCATGGGTACTTGCGATCCGAAGCCTTCGACCTTTTCGGCCGGCATGGTGCCGGGGATGAATGGTGTCCAGATCGGGCCAGGCGCCACGCAGTTGACCCGGATGCCCTTGCTCACCAATTGCGATGCGATGGAGCGACTGAAGGCCGTGATCGCGCCGCGGGTGGACGAATAGCTGATCAACGCGGCGTTGCCCTTGAAGGCGTTGACGCTGGCGGTGTTGATAATGGCGCCGCCCTCGGGCAGGTGGTCCGCCGCCGCCTGGGTGCAAAAGAAATACCCCATGACGTTGCTGTCGAATGTCCGGCGCAGATGATCCTCGGTAACGTCATCGAGTTCGGTCTCCAGCCATTGCTGGGCAGCATTGTTCACGAGAATGTCGATGCCGCCCATCTTTTCGGCCAGCTCTCGGACAGCATCGAAAGCTTGTGCGCGGTCGCCGATATCAGCCTGCACGGCGTGGCCCGTGGCTCCTTCGTTCTCGATCAGGCGGACGGTCTCTTTTGCGTCGCGGTCCTCATCGAGGTAGATGATTCCGACCTCGGCGCCTTCACGCGCGAAGAGGACCGAAACGGCCCGTCCGATGCCGCTGTCGCCGCCGGTAATAATGGCGCATTTGCCCTCGAGCTTGCCGACGCCGGGGTGGCGCGGCATGTAGTCGGGGGGCGGATCCATCTTGTATTCATGGGCAGGCATCGCGTCTTGCGATTGTGCGGGAATGTCGGTGTGCTTGGACATGGGATAAGTCCTTTCGGAGAAGTGTTTCGGAAAAGGCTCAGCGCCTCGGTAGCAACCGCGACAGCACGGCGGTGCCAATGATCAGGCCGCCGAACACGGCGAGCCGGGCCAGATCGGCATCTACGATCAGGCCGCTGGCTTTTGCCCTTTCGCCATAGCTGCCGTGCGCGCTGGCTGGGATGCTGTCGACCGGGCCGTGCAGGTTGTCATCCGAGGTTCCCTGTGCGTCGCGGTCGGATTTCTGCATTTCTGCGCCGCTGGTGGACATTTTCTTGTCGAGGTAGTCCGGCAAGAAAATGTTGCCGAAGACCAGTTGCAGAACGGAGGCCCCGACAAACAACTCGCGCGACCCTTTGTGGACGGCCCTCATTACCGCATCGGCGGCCACCTCGGGCTGATAGATCGGCGGCGCGGGTTGCGGCGCGGTCTCCAACCGGTTGCGGGCCCAGTCGAATTGCGGCGTGTTGAGGGCGGGCAGTTGCACGAGGCTCATGGTGATCCCGGCATTCTTGCGGATCAGTTCGGACCGCACTGAGGCGACGAAGCCGTTGATCGCATGTTTCGAGGCGCAGTAAGCCGATTGGAACGGCACCGCCCGGTACCCCAGTCCCGAGCCCAAGGTCACGATCTGACCCCGCCCGCGCGGCTCCATCTGCGCCAGTGCGGCGCGCGTGCCGTTTACGACACCCATGAAAGTGGTGTCGACGATGGCGCGGAATTCGTCATCCTTCATCTCGGTGAAGGGCGAAAAACTGGTCAGCATCGCGCAGTTGATCCACAGGTCGATCGGCCCGAGCCCTTCCTCGATCAAGGTGGCGGCGCGGGACACCTGGGCGGCGTCGCTGACATCGCAGGGCAGGGTCATGACCTGTGGGCCGTAGGTTTCCTCCATCTCGGCCAGCCGGTCCTCGCCCCTTGCCAGCACGCCGACCTTGTAGCCTTCGGCAATCAGTTTCTCGACGGTGGCCCGACCGACGCCGGCGCTACCGCCCGCGACGACGGCGATTTTCGACTGTGTCATCTGAAGCTCCTGTGGCTGCTTGCGGGGTCAACGGTTCCGGGCCACCGTGGGTTCCCGCGGTCATGTGCGTTGGGGGGTGCCGGTCTGCATGCGGGCCCTGCCTGCGGCGAAAAGCGAGGCATAGGCGGGGACCAACAGCATCAAAAGGACGGAGGAGAACAGGATGCCGAAGCCGAGCGAGACGGCCGTGGGGATCAGGAACTGCGCCTGCACCGATGTTTCCAGGATCAGCGGCGTGACCCCGAGAAAGGTGGTCAGTGTCGTCAACGTGATGGGTCGGAACCGCCGCAGCGTGGCGCGCCGGATGGCCTCGTTCGGGTCGGTGCCCCTGGCCTCCTCGGCGAGTATGAAATCCACGATCAGAAGGGCCCCATTTACCACCACGCCCGACAGGCCGATGATGCCGAACATGCTCAGCAAGGTCAGGTTCATGCCCAGGGCCGCATGGGCCAACACCGCGCCCACGAAACCGAATGGCAGAACCAGCAGAACAATCAGGGGCCGGAGGTAACTGCCGAAGGCAAGGGCCAGCACCGCGTAGATACCGAACAGGGCCAGTCCGAAATTCTGTGTCAGCGAATTGGAAAAGCGGCCCGCCTCTTCCTGCTCGCCGCCGGCGGTGACTTCGAGGCCGGGGAAATCCGCTCGCAGGTCTGGCACGATCTGCGAAAGAACCCATTCGGTCTCGGCCCCGCCGGTTGTAAGGCCAGTGTTCACATCCGCCATGATCGTCGTGACTGTGCGCCCGTCTGCACGGGTGATCGAGGTTGCGGCGGGCTTCTGGTCGATCTCAACCAGCCGTTCGAGCGGGATATCGCCCTCGGGGCCGGGGATGGTCAGGCGTCGCAAGTCGGCGACGGCATCGCGATCTTCCAGCGCAAGGCGCAGGCGGATATCGACCTCTTCGCGGCTCCGGGCGAATTGGTCGATGGTGACCCCGTAGAAAGCGGCGCGCAACTCGCGCGCGATGGCGGTCTCGCTGATCCCGAAGGTCGCGGCATCGGCGCGGGGGGTGATGACCAGCTCCTGCGCGGTGCTGGCGCTGTCGTCGCGCAGATCACGGACGCCTTCGCGCCCGCGCAGGGCTTGGGTGATGCGGTCCACCGCTGCTTGCCGGGCGCTATCGTCCTCGGCGGCGACCTCAAGTGCGATCGGTGCACCGACGCCGACAAGACTGGACGAGAACAGCAATTCTCGCGCTCCCGCCACCTCGCCCACCTGCTCGCGCCAGGCGTCGGTGAAGGCCGCGGCTGTGATATCGCGCGTCGCGGCATCGGCCAGTTGGGCCGAGATGTTTGCGGTGCTGCCAGAGCTTGTGCCGCCCTGACCAGGCCCGCCGCCGGTGGAAAAGCCAATCGTGATGCCCGTGCGCTCCAGTACATCCGCCCCGAGGGTGTCGGCGGCGTCGCGGGCGGCGCCCGCGATGTCGAGCGCCCGTTGCAAGGTTGCATCCTCGCTGGTGCCGTCGGGCATGCGCAACTCGGCGGTCACGAAGTTTCCTTCGATGCGGGGGAAGAACTCGAACCGGACCTTGCCGCCCTGGACCAGCCCGACGGTCAGGATCAAGCTGACGAGGCAGCCGGCGACGATGACGACCGGATGGCAGATGGCAAAGCGCACGGCACGGTCTAGCGGCCCGTCGGTGAAGCGCCGGAACCCGCGATCCACGCGCCTGCGCAGGCCGTCTGTCACACGCCGCGGCGAAAACCGGCGGGGTGGGGTGAGCCGGATGTTCGACAGGTGCCGGGGCAGGATGAAGAAACTTTCGAACAGCGACAGCAACAGCACGAAGATCACCACCGCGGCTACGGGGCCGATAAAGGAGCCCGACGCCCCCGGCAGGAGCAACAGCGGCGTGAAGGCAAGCACCGTGGTGCTGACCGAAAACAGGATGGCGCGCCAGACGCTCAGGATGCCCCGCTCCGCTGCGCGATCGGGGTCGCCCTCGCCTTCCAATTCGGAATAGGTGTTCTCGCCCACCACGATGGCGTCATCGACCACAATCCCGAGGGCGAGGATAAAACCGAAGAGCGAAAGCTGGCTGATGGCAACGCCGAAGGCCTGCATCAGCACGAACGCCCCGGCAAAGGTGATTGCCACACCGCCCGCGGCCCAGGCTGCGATGCGCAGGTCGAGAAACAGCGCCAGCACGATGAGGATCAGCACCGCGCCGATCCCACCATTCTTGGCCAGAAGGTCGATACGCCCCTGCAGCTGCGCACCGTTGTTGCGCCAGATCGTGGCTTCGACCCCGGGGGGCAGGCGCTCGGGCAGGGTTTGCTCGGTATAGCGTGTCACGGCGTCGGTGATTTGCAGAACCTGTTCGGTGCCCGTGCGCTCGACACTCAGGAACACCGCCGGCTGCCCCTCGATGGTGGCCAGCGTGGCATCCTCGGTCAAGCCGTCGCGGATGGTTGCGATCTGCCCCAAGCGCACGCGCGCGCCCGTGTCGCTGGTAAAGACCACCGTGTCCCGCAGGGCGTCTGCCGTTTGCGCCTCGCCCGAGACACGGACCTGCACGGTCGAGGCACCGGTGTCGATCTCGCCGCCCGACAGGTCGATGCTCGCCCCTGCGATCCGGTCGGCAAGGGCGGTCAGGCCGATGGCGTAAGCTTCGAGTGTTGCGCGGGGCACGGCGATCTCGATCTGGTCGGGGGCGACCCCTTTGACCGTGACCTGGCTGATCCCGTCCATGCCGGTCAGGTCTGCGCGGACGATTTCTGCCAGCGCCTTGAGCGTCTTGCGGTCCGCGGTCCCGAACAGAGCCAGCTCGACCGCTACCTCGGTCGGTTCCACCTCGGTCACCCGGGGGGATTCCGCGGCTTCGGGAAAGGTCGTGATGCGCGCGACGGCGTTGTCGATATCGTCCTTGACCATGCGTGGATCGGCGGCGCGTGTCAGTTGCACTGTAACCGTCCCGCGCCCGCGAGTGGCGGTGGCGTCGATGCTGCGGATCCCGGCGAGGCCCGTGACCTGCTCTTCGATCGGCACCAGGATGCTGTCGGCGACCTCTGCCGGGGTGGCGCCGGGATAGACCACTGTCACATTGATTGCGCCGGTGTTGATTTCAGGGAAGGTCCGAACAGTCAGGTTCAGTGCAGCGGTGAGACCCGCTAGGACCAAGGCCACCATCGCGAGGTTCGCGGCCACGGGATTGGTCAGAAACCAACGGATCAGACGCGCCATCGCTCAATCGCCCCGAGCGACCTGCATCGCATCGGCAGCCACGCGGACTGTGTCACCATCCGCGGGCGCGGCCAGATCGCTGAGCAGAACCTTGTCGCCTTGCGAAAGCGCCTCGCCGCGCAGGGTCACAGTACTGTCGGTACGGGACAGCACGTAGACATCGCGTCTCTCGAGCTGCCCGTCCGAGATGCGCCAGAGCGTGTCGCCGCCCTTAAGTGCCTCGGCCGCCACGCGCAGCGCCGGGGGCGCGCCCAAGGGAACGCGCAGGGACAATTCGACCAACTCGCCAATGCGCACGCTGGACTCGCCTTCGGCGAAAGGGTCGGGGATATCCACGATCAACGTCACCGTGCGAGTGGCCGTGTCGATGGCCGGAACGATGGCACCGACCTTGCCGGTGCGCAGGGTGCGGCCCGTCGCCGGATCGCTGACCGTTACCGAGAGGCCGCGCGCCGCGGCGGCCCGCCCCAGAACCGAGAGGTCCGAAGGCAAAAGTCCCATGCGCACTTCGGCATGGTCCGTGGCGACCAGTTGCCCGATGCTGTTGCCGGCCTGCACCAGTTGCCCCAGTGACGCGTTTTCGCGGGTGACGATGGCATCGAACGGCGCGCGCAGCTGCGTGTCGTTGAGCGCGATCTCGGCGCGGGCCAACTCGGCTTCGGCCATCGCGACATCTGCCTCGGCCCGGGACTGCGCCACTTGCGCATCATCCAGCGCGGCTTCGCTGATGACCTGCTCGACGCGAAGTTTCTGCTGCCGCTCGAGGCTGATGCGGGCCTCTTCCAGCGCGGCCTCGGCTTGCGCGAGCCGGGCCTCGGCGGTGCGCAGATTGGCCTCGGCCACCCTGGCGCCCAGCCTGATCAAAAGCGTACCCTGCACCACACGCTGCCCGACGTCGAAAGAGGGCGCGATTTCCACGATCCGCTCGGTGATCTGCGGGACGACCTCCACGGCATCTGAGGCTCTGACGAAGCCAGTTTGATGCAGGATCACGTGATCGGTGGCCTCCAGTGTAGTCGCGCGCACAAGCGGCGACTGCGTTGCATCGCCACCAGACCGACGCTCCGCTGGCTGCGACAGCCACCAGTACCCGCCTCCGGCCAGCAGCAGAAGTGTCGCGACCAGCACGAGCCACGGCCATTTGCGGCCGTGATCAGCCTTTGAGGGGTTGGATCGCGTCATTGGCTTGACAGATCAAACCGCCATCGTCGCCACGGACCCGCCGTCGACCCGGTAGTTGGCGCCCACCACGAAGCTGGCCTGTTGCGAACACAGGAATGCGATGGTCGCGGCGACCTCTTCGGGTTTGCCGCGGCGTTTGAGTTCCAAATAGGGCCGCTCTTCGTCGAGGAAGGTCTTGACCGCCTCGTCGCGGCTGGTTCCCATTTGCTCGGCTCGCTGGTCCATCATGCCGTCGGTCATCGGGGTCTCGATGAAGGCGGGGGAAACGGTGTTGACCAACACACCGTTGGGAGCAGTCACCCGGCTGAGGGCCTTGGCGAAGTTCAGCATTCCCGCCTTGGCGACGTTGTAGACCGCTTCGTCCGCATAGGGTTGCACGGCGTTCTCGGAGGCCACCATTACCACGCGGCCCCAACCGCGCTTTTCCATGCGCGGCACGAACCTGCGCAAGGTGCGCACGACCGACATGAAATCGGTATTCCATGCTTCGTGCCAGTCGGCATCGGTCATCTCCAGCGGATGGCCCTTGGCTCCGGTCACACCGGCGGCGCAGACCACGATATCGGGCATCTCGAACCGCTCCTCGACGGTCTGAACCAGGCCCTTGGCCTGTTCTGTGTCCGACAGGTCGGCCTGGAGGGCATGGGCGCGATCGCCTAGGGCCTCGGCAGCCTCGGCCACCTTGTCGCCTTTAAGATCCACGAGGATCACGTTTGCGCCTTCGTCGCGCAGATACTTCGCGGTTTCCCGGCCGATGCCAGAGGCGCCGCCGGTGATCAGGGCTGTCTTGCCTTTCAATCCGAATTCCATGGGGTGGGTCCTTTTGTGAGACTGTGTGTGTTGTGCGGTCAACGTCCCGGGGCAGGGGCGGTTCCCCCGCAGCCCGGCATCCGGCCCGCCGAGGCCGCGGGCCGGGTCCGCATCACCAAAATAGCACCAGCGTGCCGATCATCAGCAGGATCAGGAGGATCGCATGGGTCTTCACGTTCTTGAGCACCGGTGCAGTGGTTGCGGGGGTGTCGAAGGCGTCCGCCCGCTGCCAGAGCGCATCTTCGCGCACATCCGGTGTGTCGTCCCGCAGACTGAGCGCGACGAAGATCGCGGCGGAGACGGCGGTCATGACAGTGACGCTGATCGTGTAATGCAGAGGCCAGATACCGAACTGGTTCAGCATGAAGACCACGAGGCCGAGGGTATGGCCGATGATCAGCGTCCAGAAGGCTGCGTTTTCGGTGCCGCGGGACCACAGGGCGCCGAGTGTGAAGCACACCACAAGCGGCGGGACCAGCACCGAGAAGGCCTGTTGGATGTAGGCCCAGAGCCCGCCGAAATACTGGATCAGCGGCGCCCAGGCGATGGCGATCACCATGAAGCCAAGGGTCGCCATCATGCCCCATTTCTTCGCCGTCTCGGGGTCGGGCTCTTTTTCGGGCCTGGTCAGGAAATCGTTGATCAAGAGGGTTGAGGACGAGTTCAGGGTCGAGTCCACGGTGGACATGATCGCCGCGATCAACCCGGCCATGACAAGCCCGGTCAGGCCCGAAGGCAGCACCTCGGTGATGATGATCGGGAACACCTGGTCCGAGTTCTGGATATCTGGCAGTGTGACCAGCGCCATGACCCCGGGCAGGATGATGAAGAAGGTCGGCAGGATCTTGAGGATACCGCCCAGGATGGCGCCCCACTGCGCATTGCTCAGATCCTTCGCGCCCAGAACGCGCTGCACGATGTACTGGTTGGTGACCCAGTACCAAAAGCCCAGCAGCCAGACACCGGTGAACAGCCCCGGCCAGGGCAGGGTGTCGTCGTCGATGGGCTGCACGATGCTCAGATGGCCCTCGGGGACCTGGCTGCGCACCGACTCCCACGAGAAATCGACAGACTGGTACATCAGGAACGCAGTCAGGCCAGTGCCGCAGATCAGCACCACCGCCTGCAGGATATCGGTATAGACCACGGCGCGCAGGCCGCCGGTTGCCGTGTATATGCCCGCGAAGAGGCCAATCGCCACACAAGACATCCAGATGTCGAGATCGGGGAAGAAGACCTTGAGCACGACGGCACCCGCATAAAGCCCGCCAGCGGTATCGACGATCACGGTAAAGACGATAGTCAGGCCCGAGAAATACAGGCGCACGCGGCGGGAATAGCGATTTTCGAGGTATTCCGGCGTGGTCGAGATGCGCGATTTCAGGAACACCGGCGCGAAGATGAACGCCATGAACAGCAGCGGGATCCCGGCCATCCATTCATAGGAAGAGACCGTCAGGCCACCTGTGTAAGCGCTGCCGGTCAGGCCGACGAGGGTCGAGGTGGATATGTTGGAGGCGAAGAGCGAAAACCCGATCGCCGCCCAACCCAGTGACCGGCCGGCCAGAAACAGATCCTCTCCCGTCCGGGTCTTGCGCGCGACCCAGACCCCGATGGCGATCACGATCGCCAGATAGACGGCAATCACTCCGTAATCGAGCATCGTGAGATTGGCGTCGATCTGCTGTTCCATGGTGGGTCTCCTTCGGCCTTCGGGTATGCGTGCGGGCCGAAAATAGGACCGCGCCACGCGGGTTTACGCAGCACATTGGTAACGCCATGGTGAGGGGAAGGTTCCGTAACGGGGGGTGGCACAGCCGACCGCATTGCGGTCAGCGCGAGGTTCAGTCGCGCAGATGCGTGGGTCTGCGGTATAGTAAAAACGCAGGCGCGGGCAGGGTGGCGATCTTCTTGACCAGGCCGTTAAGGCTGTCCGGAGCCAGCGCGGACCGCACCGCGAAGATCAGCCAGCACCGCGGAGACGATGAAGACCGGTTTTCATCGAATATGCGACCCGGGTCACGCCGATGATGAGGCAAAGCCGTGCCGTAACATAGAGCGGAGTGAGTGCGACGCTGATCCGTCTATGCTCGGCCAAGCCTCAATCTATCTCGATCTGCTCGCTTGATCGGGCCCAGATGCAGATGTGCCGCCGAGAGTAATTGCTCTAGCTTGGCCGCGGCGTTCAGGTGCAGCTCGCTGTCGACGACCCAGACATGGGACCGCGGTGAAGCTCGCCGACGGTATTGGTTACAAAAACATGCTGCGCACCGGGAACGGAGAAACCCTTCGTGAACATGGGCGCCAACTTCCGACAAAATACCCGCAAATGACCAGTAACTCCGGGCGTTCGTCGGCGACAGCATAAGGGGGGCGGGTGCGAGCCTCGGGGTCGTTTTTTTTGGGTGCGTCAAGCCGCGTCGGCCTGCTCGAGCGATCCGGATGCGCGTTCGGGGCGCATTTCCAACTCCCCGCGGAGGCGCGGGAGGGCTTCGGGGTATTCGGCTTGCAGCCACGCGATCAACTTCTCGCGCACCTCGCAGCGCAAATCCCAGGCTTGGGGGGATGTGCGCGCGCTCATCAGTCCGCGGATATGCAGGGTGTCCTTGTCGGTGTCGGTCACCTGCAGGTTCACGACCTGGCCATCCCAGTGCGGCGAGTTTTCTACGGTCTTTTCAAGCTTGGCGCGCATTTCGGCGATGGGCACGGTGTAGTCCATGTACCAATAGACCGCGCCGATGATCGACGCATTTTCACGGGTCCAGTTCTGGAAGGGTTTCTCGATGAAGTAGCTGAGCGGCACGACCATGCGCCGCCAATCCCAGATGCGGACCACGACATAGGTGGCGTAGATCTCTTCGATCCAACCCCATTCTCCCTCGACGATTACCACGTCATCCAGCCGGATCGGTTGGGTGATGGCGATCTGGATACCCGCAATCAGGTTCGCAAGCACGGGGCGCGCCGCGAAGCCCAGGATCAGGCCCGCCGCCCCTGCCGAGGCAAACAGGCTGACGCCGTAGCGTTGCACGCTTTCAAAGGTCAGCAGAACCGCGCCGGCGGTCAGAATGCCGAAGACGATGTTGGCCGTGCGCTTCAGGACACGGACTTGAGTGACGAACTTGCGCGCCTGAAGGTTGTCGTCCGTATCCAGTCGGTGACGCCGAATTGCCCGATCGGAGAAGTGGCTCGTCAGAATGATAACGGTCCAGCCGACAAGAACGATGAGAAGGACAAGAAAGAGATGGCCCAAGCGGCTCTCCCATCCGTAGGGCAGGCCGATTTGTGGGATCGTGATAGCCAGTGCGGCAAGGATGAACGCAAGCCGCAAGGGGCGTCGGGCACGCTCGGCGAGGGAGCCGACCACGCCGCAATTCGTCTTGGTGAAACGGGACAGGAGCGCGAAGGCCAGCGCGTGCAGCAGGAGGGCCGCGACCACGGCCGCCAGAAGCAGCGCCGCCGGGGCCAAGAAGGCCGGCAGCCCCTCGATCAGGTCACCCCAGCGCGCGATCTGTGATGTGATCTCTTCCATCCGGTTACCAGAACCACGCGACAAAACCGATGGTCGACAGGATCAGCAACCCGGCCCAGATCGTACGGTCCTGCCACAGTGGCTCTTCCCATTGGGTGAAAATGGCCTTTGTGTCGGCGGCAGACCAGACGAGGTCCTCGATGTTTTCCTTGTCGGCCTTTCGGGTCAGAGCGGAGATCCCGAAATGAGTGGCCAGGCCCAGACACATCATGAGGGTCGACATGATCGTATAGTGGATCTCGGGCAGGCCCATGCCGGCCCAGACGCCCGTCACCTCTTTCATGATGAACAGAGGAATGCCCACCACGAGGCCAAGGATAATCGTCCAGAATGCGCCATTGCCGTTCAGCCATGGCACGAAAAGGCCGACGATATAGACCACGACGATGGTGGGGATTATGTAGCTCAACGAGGACTGGAAGTAGCTGAACAGGCTTTCGAACCCAGCAATGGAAGGCGCATAGATCGCGCCGAAGACCATGACAGCGCCGGTCACCAAACGGCCGATCCAGACCTGCTTGCCCTCGTCTACATCCCAGATCGGCTCGACGAAATCTTTGACCACGAGGGTGGAGGCGGAATTCATGGCCGAGTCGAGTGAGGACATAATCGCTGCGATCAGGGCGGCCATGATCAGGCCCCGCACACCAATCGGCATCAGTTCGAAAGCGAGGGTCGGGAAGGCGAGGTCAGGTGTTTCAAGCTCGGGATAGAGTTTCAGGGCGATGACCCCGGGGATGATCATCAGAAAGATGTTCGGCAGTTTGAGAAAGCCCGCGAAGAGGGCGCCGATCTGCCCTTCCTTGAGGTTCTTGGCGCCCAGCGTGCGCTGCACCACGAATTGATTGATGGTCCAGTAATAAAATCCCAGCAAGACCACACCCCACAGCCCCGTCCAGGGCAGAAAATCGTCATCGGCAGGCAAGATAAGTTGGTCATGGCCTTCGGGAATGTCGACGAAGAGCTGTTCCCACCCACCGATCTCGTCAAGGCCGAGCCAGAATAGGATCGCGGCGCCGATGATCAGCAGGATTGCCTGCACAGTGTCGGTGACCACCACCGCCGAAAGACCACCAAGGATGGTATAGATACCCGCAACGAGGGCCAGGACGGCGACGGCTGTCCAGAGGTTGAGGTAACCCGTCACGTTCGAAATCACGAGCCCACCGGCATAGAGCGCCCCGGCCGTGTCGATGAACAGGATGGCAAGAATGGTAAATATCGAGAAGGCCCGCCGTGAGCGCACGTCATAGCGCTGTTCGAGAAATTCGGGGACGGTGGAGATTTTCGCTTTCAGGAATGAGGGCAGCACGAAGATTGCGAACAGGATCAGGACGAGTGCAGCGGTCCATTCGTAGTTGAAGATAACGATACCGTTTGCATAGGCGCCGCCCATCAAACCCACGAAGCTGGAACCCGACATGTTCGACGCGAAGAGCGAAAACCCGATCAGGTACCAAGGCAGCGACCGTCCCGCGAGGAAGTAACCGTCTGCGCCTTCCTCGTTCTTGCGCGAGACATAGACGCCATGCGCGATCACGCCGATGAAATAGATGACAACAATGGCGTAATCGATCCAGTGAAGGTCAAATTTCGCGTCGCCCATGGTTTTGGCCCTTCATTGCGTTTGTGATGAACAGACAACCGGCAAAACGCGATGCGGTTCCCTGAAGAAGGGTCAAGAATGCTAGAAGGCCTGAACTGCGATCCCCCCGGCATAGATCGCCAGCATCGTCGCGCTTTCTGCGCCGATACGTCCGGGACCACGGCGTTCACGGTATAGAAGGCCCAGCAACAGAACGGCGGTCATCATTGCCGCAACACCCAGCCAGAAAAGGTCATCCCGTCCGATCGCGTGATAGACGGAGCCGTCCCGAAACCCGATGTCCGACAAGGTCAGAAACAGGATGTCGAAGGTGTTGCCGCCGATGATCCCGCCGACGGCCAGTTGCAGCGCCCCGCGCCGGACCGCAGCGAGGGTCGTGACCAGCTCCGGAAAGGAGGTCACGACGGCCGTCATCAAGGCCCCGACCATAGAGGACGACAGCTCGTAGCGTGTGATCAGCACTTGTGCCAACTGCGCGATGCACCAGCCTGCCGACCCCATGATCAACATCAACAGGACAAATTGCAGGATTAGGCCCCGAGCCGGTTGCGAGCGATCATCTTCATCCTCGGGTGTGTCGGGGCGGGTGTCGTTTGTGTCAACGGGCTCCCACATCGGCTGTTTGCGCAGGCGTGCGGTGGCGATCACACCGATGGCATATACCACGACCAGTAAGATGGAGGCGGGGTGGATCGCGAAGATCGTGAAGCTCGGCGCGGAATAGGCCACGAAAGGCACCGATAGCAGCAACAATAGGATACCGCATTGAAACATGTTGGCCAGCTCGGCTGCCGCGTGTTCCAGGTTGGCCCGGCGATAAAGCATGTCCGCGATGGCGAGGAAGGCGGTCTGCGCTGCAATGCCGCCGATCCCGTTGGAAAATGCAAGTGAGGCGTTGCCCGAGAGCGCCGAAGTCAGCGACACGACCGTCCCGGATACTGACGTGGCCGCGCCCAATAGAACGCCGCCGATCAACGCCTCGCCCAGGCCGGTCCGGTCCGGTCCGCGATGCGATCCGCGAGCCCGGTCATGCGCAACCCGCTGACGAGGATCACAACCGTCGCGACAAGGCCGATCCCCAACAGAACGGGCGAAGAGAGTGAGGCGAACATGCTGTGGGAACGCGCCCCGTGCCGTTTGGGGTCCATGCGTGCTGAAAGAAAAGCATTGGAACGGGAACCTCCGGCCGGCTCGGTTTGTTTCATCGGAGAGGTTTTTGGGCCGCATGTGTCGCAGGGCCGGTCGCATCGGAAATCCATGTCGCGCACACATCGCGGGGCGCTGGAGAGCTTTCATCGCGCGAACGGGTCGCGTCAGGCGACAATGGGGCGGCACATTCGCCTTTTCAATGCACAGTCGCCAGTAGAGGGTAGGTGATGGATCAGGTGGCACAGTCGAAGCAGACCAACGTCTCCGGCGCAGGGCGTGCGGCAATGGGCCGGCGAAACTACGCGCTCGGCCTCGTTGCGGCGCTTCTCGTAATCGCTATGTTTGCCGCCTTGCGCGCAATGGCACCAATCGCAATTCCGGTCGTCATCGCGGTTTTCGTCGCTCTGGCCGTTCTGCCCATGGATCGCGCGGTGGCCGAACGTTTGCCAAAACCCTTGTCTTGGCTCGGGCGAGCTTTTGTCATGGTTTTCTTGCTCTCGATCCTGGCCATGTTTATCGTTGGCCTGTCCTATTGTGTCACGCAGATCGCGACACAGCTGCCAGACGTCTCGGAAAGGCTGAGCAATGTGCTGCTGGAACGAGCCTCGTCGGGGCAGGGCAATACTGATGTTTGGACTGCTGCGCTTACACAGTTGCGAAACATGCTTGACGACCAAGGTGCCGCATTGGCGGACATGGCTTTCAACTGGGCCAGCGGGGTCGCGCAGGGTGTCGCGTCCTCCACTGGCGCGCTCTTGGCGGGGCTTTTTCTGGTGCTTTTTCTGGTGTTGCTGGCACTGTCCGAAGCGGACAACTGGGCTGCGAAGCTCGACAACATTCTTACGGAACGCGACCGCCCTTGGCGCCAGATGACCACGCGCCTCGGCCAGGCCTGGCGTCGCTTCCTTGCGACGCGCGCGGTGATGGGGCTGATCACTGCCGTCGCCTACACCCTGTGGTTCCTGCCGTTTGATCTCGATCTGCTGCTGGTCTGGGGCATCCTGACATTCTTGATGAACTTCATTCCGAACCTCGGCTCGATCGTGTCGGGTGTGCTGCCGAGCATCTATGCATTTCTGACGCTCGATCCCGGTACGGCCTTGTTACTGGCCGCCGGGCTGGTCTTGATCGAGCAGGTGATTGGGAACTGGCTCGATCCGCGAGTCCAGGGCAACAGCGTTGCCGTGTCGCCGTTGGTAATTCTCGTGGCCGTCCTGTTCTGGGGATGGTTTTGGGGGATTGCCGGGGCGTTTCTGGCTACACCGATAACGCTGGCGATCATGATCTTCTGCAATTACGTGCGTGCACTCAGGCCGCTGGCGTTGCTTCTGTCCAACCAACGCCGAGCAGCCGATCTGGACGACGCATTGTCAGGCTGACGTTAGCTCTTGCGTGCCTTGCGTTTGGAGCGAAGTGACACCAAGACCTCTCCGACACTACCAATCAGCATCAGCGTGGCGCCGGCGATGAAAAACCACACGCCGACGGTGCGCCACTTCACTTTTTCGCCGAGCATACCGGTCTGCGTTTCGGCCCAGTCAGGCAGAAAAAGAATACTGCCGATCAAGAACAGCGCATTGCCGATCATGCCGACACCCAAGTGCACCCACCCATATTGATGGACAAATATGCGGAGAAACTGGTGAACACGCATCGAAGGGTCTCCAGGAGCTCGTGTGAAGAACGGCTGTTTGCAAAAGGCGAGACCTTTGTGCTGGCCCCGCCGTCAAACTGCCTGAGTGGATAGAACCGCGCCTTGCGCCCGAAACCGGCCTAGCATCTTTGTTAGAAAATAAGCGCGAGGATGAACCCGAGGACAACCAGCGCCGCGATCCACTTGAAGGCCTTGCGCCAACTGTCATTGTACTCACGAGCCACCTGCGGTCGCTTTGTCGGGGTGTCCGCAGCGCCTGCATCCCCGGGGCCGGCACGCACGTCGGAAGGGTCTTCCGTGACATTCACCGCATGGGTAAGGGCCGGTTCGGTGCGTGGAGTCAAAGGCACGGCGGCCGGTGCACCGCTTTCGGAATCGGTTTCCTGTGCTGCGGCGGCTGGTTCCTGCTTGCGCCGCTGGCGGTTCGCCTCGACCAATTCCTCGCGGGTTCTCGGAAACGTCGTCGGAGGTGTTTCCACATCGGGGGTCCATTTGGGGTCTTGCGAGGCCATCGGTGCATACTTCCTTTTCTGAAACTTGCGACTTCAAAGGATTAATGCGCAGCGGCCAAGGCAGTTCCATGCTGCGCGGGAGCCATTTGGCTGGCCGGCTACCCGCTTGCCAGCAAGGGTTACTGGAACCGTGCCCCGTGGGCAGCGTTTCAAAAGCGATATGCCCAACCAAACGAGGTTCCCATGTATTGCTTACCCGCCCTTCCACGCGCTCTTGCGGTCCTTTCCCTGCTGCCCGCTGGTGGCTCAGCCCTGCCGGCCATGGCGCAGCAGACAGATTTCGACAGTCCGACCGATTTCTCCGAAATGGTGACGGAACGCCTGCCTGCCGTGGTCGGTATCCTGTCGACCGGCCCGGCGCCCGATCCGTCGCCTGCGATCCAGCCGCAACTGCCGCCCGGGATGCGAGAGTTCTTCGGCGGCCCAACACCGCCGACCCCGCAAGGCCCGATGCGGAGCCAAGGATCGGGGTTCATCATTTCGCAGGATGGTCTTGTCGTGACCAATAACCATGTGATCGCAGGCGCGGAACAGATCGAGGTGATTATGGATGACGATCGGCGGCTGGATGCGGAGTTGATCGGGACCGACCCTGCGACTGATATAGCGCTCCTGAGGATCGAAAATGTCGCCGATCTGCCCCATGTCGTCTGGGGGTCTTCCGACGATCTGTCCATCGGCGAGTGGGTCGTGGCCATCGGCAATCCCTTTGGCCTCGGGGGCACGGTGACCGCCGGGATCGTGTCTGCACGCGCTCGGGATATTAACGCGGGACCCTATGACAGTTTCATACAGACCGATGCCGCAATCAATTCCGGCAACTCGGGAGGCCCGCTCTTTCATGTCTCGGGCGACGTCGTGGGTGTCAACACCGCGATCTTCTCGCCGACGGGCGGCAATGTCGGCATCGGCTTCGCTGTACCGTCGGCCGTAGCCGAGCGCATTGTGGACGATCTGCAAGACGATGGACGAGTCGAGCGAGGCTGGCTCGGCGTGCAGGTGCAACCGGTGGACGAGGCCCTAGCCCGGGCTTTCAAGTTTGAAGACCCCCAAGGGGTACTGCTTGCGGATGTCACGAAGGGCAGCCCGGCCTTCGAGGCGGGGTTGGAGCCGGGCGACGTCCTGCTCGAAATCGACGGCGCCGCCGTCGACACACCCCGCGATCTGACTTTTGCCGTGGCTGACACGCCCGTCGGTGCCACGGTCATGGTGACCTACCTGCGCAACGGCAACAGAGTTCAGGCGGAGGTTACGATCGGGCAGCGGCCCGACCTGCAGTCCGCCACCGCGCAGCCTGATGCCGGGGGCCGTGATGACAGGTCGGACGCGGACGGCCCGCGCATAGGCGTGTCCGTCGCGCCGCTGTCTGGTGAGCTCCGCGCGCAAGCCGGCATCCCGAACGAGGTGTCGGGCCTGCTGGTGCAATCAGTTACGCAGGACAGTCCCGCCGCCGAAGCAGGTCTTCGCGCCGGCGACGTCCTTGTGGAGGCTGCTGATGTCACGTTGGGGCAGGTCGAAACACTGCGCGATGCCATCGCGCGCGCGGCCGAAGAGGGTGAGACGCTGCTGATCCGGGTTTTCCGCGGGCAAGGGTACAATTTCGTGGTGGTCAATCTTAGCGAAAAGGTCGTGTCGAAGTAAGATCGGAAACTCTCCTCAGAAAGGTCGCCGTATCCGTACGGCGGCCCTTTTTTACGGCATTTTGGGATCAACGGCCCTGTCCATGCGGAATTTTCGCAGGGAAAGGGCAGTCACGCGCCGCTCCCTGTTCGAAAAAAATACTGGGGTGACGTGTGCGCACGCTTCTCCAAAGCACCAAAAAAGGGGCTGCCCTTCACAGGCAGCCCCTTCCGATGCCGTGAGGCGGTTTTTACGCTCCCTCTGCGTTCGCGCCGATGAACCATGCGTCCTTGTCCACACCGCGGCTAATTTCGGTGAACAGGTCCGCTGTATCTTCGTCGCCTGCCTCCTCGGCAACCTCGGCAGCCGCACGAATAGCCTTGCCGACCTCCATGAAACGCGCCTTGAGGTGTTCGATATGCTCGGAGATCTCGGACAACTCGAGCGGATAGGCTTCAAGTGTGGATTGTTCGGCGACGACTTCCGCGGTGCCCTTGGCGTATCCGCCAAGTATCACCGCACGCTCGGCCATGGTATCGGCCCCGTCGCGTAGCCGGTCGGCCACATCGTCGAGAAGCTCGTGAACCCCGATGAAGCCGCGTCCTTTGAGGTTCCAATGCGCCTGTTTCACGGCTAGCGTAAGGTTGATAACGTTCACCAAGTTCTCGTTCAACAAATCGACGACCTGCGCCCGGGTGTCTTGGTTAAGGCCATCGGCGAAGTTCGTTGGCATGTCTCGCTCCTCATGTTGCGGTTCCAATCACCGTTTCAACCAACGACCAGGGCGTTGGGTTCCAGTGCATGCGCCGCTCTGTGCCGTGTGTCTGGTTTCTAAAAGTTCGCCTCGGTGCGATGCCCGACAGGGGCGTGGCGCCTTGGACCTGCTGCAGTGACTCGACTTGCCGAAATTCGCCCGAATAGGCTCAGTCGCTATCTGATGTCCGAAACACGTCTGCCAAGGCGTCGATCTTGTCGCGCTCCAACACGAAGAGGACCTGGTCATCCTCGGCCAGTTCGGTGTCATCCTCGACAAAGCTTTCGTCTGCGTCGCGGATCAGCGCAACGGCCTGGCAGTTCTCTGGCAAGTCAAGCTTCTGCAACGGGCGTCCGTCGAGACACGCGGGCACGTGGACGCATTTTATGGCCAGCTGGTTTGAGAGCGACGTGTCGTGGTCGATTTCGGCCCGGTCCTGCATCGCCTCAGCCACATCCGCAGCCACGGTTGCATGGGGATTGATCGCATCGTTCAGTTCCAGTTCGGTACAGACCTTCATCAGTTCGGATGACACGATTTGCGGAATGACGCGCCCATAGCCCACCGACCGGGCCACCAGGGCGGCGAGGATGTTGTCCTCGGATGCGTTGGTCACGGCCACGAAGACGTCGTTTTCATCGCGGAAGACTTCTCGGAGGGTCGTGGGCATCGTGCCATCCCCTTCCAGCATACCGCAATCGAGCTGGTCGGCCAGCCTCTCCAACCGGTCGCGGGACTTGTCGATGACAATCACTTCGTGCTCGGCGTCGATGAGTTGTTCGGCGATGGCCCTGCCGAAACGGGACGCGCCCAGAATGATGATACGCATTGAATTATCCTCCGGTGGTGCCGCGCCAGGTGCGCGGAGCAAGAAGCAAAAGCACGGCAAAGAATTCGACGCGGCCCAGCCACATGGCAAAGGTCATCGACAATTTCAGATCAACACTCATGCTCGGCCCCGTGATGCCCGTCGACAAACCAACCGTGCTAAGCGTCGACGTGGCCTCGAAAAGGGCTCCCAAGGCGTCATGGCCATGGGCCAGGATATGAAGCCAGAGCAGCATCAAAGCGCCCAGGTAGATGCCCAACAGCCCGAGAATGCTGACAAGCGTTTCCGGCGCGACCGGTTCGCCGTTTTGGCGCAGGGGCGCGACCGCGTTGCGCGGCAGCCGAAGCCGCTGCCCCGCATGCAGGATGGCGCCAACGATGACGGCGACCCGGGCCAGCTTTAGCCCACCGGCGGTCGAGCCCACATCGCCGCCCAGCACCATCGCCACCACGATCAGCAGCAAGACAGGTCCGAGATCCGAGATCGGTCCGGTAGAGAATCCTGCCGTGGTCAGACCGGAGATCAGGTTCAGAGCGCTGCTGTAGATTGCGCCGGCGTCACGCTCCCCCGCCGCCACGAGGAACGCGATCAACGCGGCCACGAACAGGATCACCGTCAGCCCGACGCGCCGAAGGCTACCCAAACGCCAAGCTTGGCGCCATTTGCCCTGACTGAGCAGAACGAAGCTCAGCAGCGATACTGCGCCCAGCACGCAACTCAGCATCACCATGCCTTGCGCCAGCGGCGTATACGATGCGAGACTGTCGGAGCGGGGCGCAAAGCCCGCGGTCGACACAGCCGACAGTGTCACCGCCAGCGCCTCGCGCCAGTCTGGAATGGTCGCCATGGTGGCCAGTGTCATGATGCCCGTAAGCGCGGCGTAAGCGGTCAATAACTGCCGCGCCTGTTTGCGGGTGGACGCGATCCGATCCCCTTGATCGATCCCCGCCTGCCCGAGCTTGCGTGCGGGCAAGCCGGACGGCAGCAACATGGCGAGAACCGCCGTCGCCATGACGAGCCCGCCGCACCATTGCACCCATGCGCGCAGGAAATGGCCCGCGAAGGGCCACGCGTCCGGGTTGAAAGCGACCGACAGCCCCGTCGTCGTAGCCCCGCTGACCGCCTCGAAAAGTGCGTCTACCACGGGCATTCCAAGGGCCATGAATGCGGGTGTGACAAACACCGCGCTCATCCCAAAAACCAAGGCTATCGTGACGATGGCTTCGACCCCGTGCAGATCGTCCGGCAGGGGCCGCCGCGCGACCGCGAGGAACACGAGCGCCGCGAATATCGCCGGGATGGCGAGCGCCAAAGCCAGTATGGCCTGACCTTCCGCAACCGCCCAGATCGCAGGCGGCGCGCACAATATGACAAAGACCGGCGCATGTTTCGCAAGCATGAGGGCAACCACCGGGGCGCGCGCCACTTGCATCAAAGGAGAGGTGCCACCGCGGAACGCCGCCGCGCGCTTGACGCTCATCGCCAACTTGGCTGGTCGCGCAAGGTGACCAACGTGAGGTGCTGTTTGAGAAACATAGGCAGGTAACGCCCCAAGCGCCGACAGGTTCCGGCAGTTCACCGGTTGCCCTTCGCGCGGAACCCGACAGCGTGCCGGGCCGTTGGGGTGTCATACGTGAACACCGACACCAACTGCAAAGGAGACGATTATGGACATTCTGCGCATCATCGTAGCCGTCATCCTCCCACCTCTGGGCGTATTTTTGGAGGTTGGGCTCGGCAAGCACTTCTGGATCAATATTCTTCTCACCATTCTGGGCTACATTCCGGGGATCGTACATGCCGTCTACATCATCGCCCGTCGCCAACCGGCGTGATCGCGCAGCACAATTTGCGCGCCTCGACCGGATCGCCAACATCTTCGATAGCCGGTTCAGGATCGCGGGTATCCGGTTTGGCTGGGACAGTATTCTTGGTCTTGTCCCTGGCATAGGAGATCTCGTGACCGCTGCGCCCGGCGTTTACATCATCGGCCAATCCGCGCGCATGGGTGTGCGACGTCGCGTTCTTGCGCGCATGGCGGTGAACACTGGTACTGACATGATCATCGGAGGTATCCCGTTAGTCGGAGACCTCTTCGATGTCGGGTTCAAGGCGAACCAGCGAAATGTCCGGCTTTTGAAAGAGGAACTGGATCGCGATGGCACATTCGACACGTGCGCAACGATGACCCAAGCCCACAGTAGCTGAAATGAACAACCGCGCCCGGCACACAGCCGGCGCGGTTTTGCGCATCAGCCCCGGGCAACGCAGTCTAGGCCGAACGAACTCACAGAATGGAAAAGGAGAATTTCATGCAACGCATATCGGGACTGCCAGAGAACGCCTTCGTCGTCGTCGCTGACGGTGAGAAGGCCTTGTTCTTGCGGAATGTGGGGGACAATCAGGACATGAACCTTGTCGTCGCGAGAAAGATCGAACAATCCAACCCAGCGGCGCGAGACTGGGCGACAGACAAACCGGGTCGTTTCAACGATGGGGCTGGCGTACAGCGCTCGGCTGTCGATGAAACGGATTGGCATCAGCTCGAGAAAGAGCGCTTCGCTCGGGATCTCGCGGACAAACTCTACAAGCTGGCGCATCAGGGACAATTCGACCATGTCGTCATCGTTGCAAGCCGCGTTGTATTGAGCGCCTTGCGCAAGGAACTTCACGAAGAGGTGTTAGATCACATTATTCTCGACATCCCGAAGATCTTGACCAACCATCCCTTGGACGAGATCGAGACGCACCTTGCGCGAGCCCTGGCAGATGCGGCGTGATTGGACGTTCGGCATCAGCAAGACACCACCAATGGCATGATATGAAAAAGGCCCCCGATAAGTCCGGGGGCCCGTGTGCGGTGTTCAGCCATATACTGGATGATGTGGGAAAGTTCAGTTCCAGAAACCTTCGTCCACACCTTCCATCGCTTCCAGCTCTTCCTCGCTCAGGCGCGTGACATAGGTGTAAGTGGTATCATCAACAGCCACGAGGTTCATGTCGCTGACGCTGATCATCACATGCTGGTCGCCCACATCGAGGAAGCCGCCAACCTCAGCGACGATCCCGATGACCTTGCCATCCTTGCTGAGCACCAGGTCCTCAATCTCGCCGATCTCGTTCCACTCGCTGTCCACCGCGTCATACATGGTATTGGCGTCCCAATCATCCATGTCGAACTCGTCGTCAGCCGCGTTCATGGTGTAGATCGCACCACCGGTGATATCACGACTGCGGATGAGTTCGGCGCGATTTTCGTACATGTCCGCGGACTTCATAATTGCCATTTCGCCGGTATTGTGGGTATCGGCGAACGCCATGGGAGTGGTGACCAGCAGGGCGATGGTGCTTGTTGTGAGAAGTTTCATGTCGGTTCTCCTTTACTTGTTGCGGTATACTCGACAAACGCCCCGGCCTCGCTCCGGTTCCCAGGTTTTCACTTTCGAGAACTGACATCCGGATGTTGCATCTTTAAGAATATGCAGGGCCTACCGAGATTCCTGCTGAGCGCACTCTTTCCCGGTCATTTCTTGCGTGTGCATCAGCGCATTTTTCAGAGCCACGAACGCGATGGGTGCTTTGTATCCTAGCTAGCGTTCAGTCATCGTTTATGGTCATGATCAA
>NZ_JARAMN010000018.1:0-24514 GCF_028807315.1 Dinoroseobacter sp. PD6
CGGACTCTACCTCAAACTGGAGGAAGAAGCGGCTCTCAGGTCAGAACCGAGCGACCGCCCGCATGTCCTCCGAGAGCCTTGCGATGTCACGTTCGAAGACATCGACGATGAGCCAGACTTGAGACAGATCCGCGACTGAAAATGCGAGTGCCCCAGGTTGCAGATACATCCCATCGGCCGCGTTCAGAGCGATCACAACACCATTCTGAGGCGCTACAATTTCAACATTGCGGACAAGTTCGCCTCCGGCTTCAATTTCGGCGATCTGACGCGCTGACATGCCATGGCTCATCAGCTTGTTGCGAGCCGCGTCCAGAATGCGGGGGTCGCCAGCTTCCACAGCGCGCACCAAATCGCCGGTTGCTGCAGCAATCAGTGGTGAGAACAATTCGAACAGGACTTGGTCCCCGCGCACGATGTCACCCACCGCGCGCACCTTGAGGTCCTCGATCCAGCCTTCGACGCGGGTGTGCACGTGGCTGGTGAGGTGTTCGTCATAGCCGACAAAACCAGCGGTCTCGATCCGCGGCGCGACCTCCGTCATGCGTGAGAGCGCAGTCCGCACGCCAATTGCGTTTATTTCAGCCGCGTCCAATGTGACTTCCGAAGGATCGCCTGACGGCTCTTCGCCCTCATAAACGGGAACCAGATCCATCCCCATGGGCGATTTTCCCGGACCAGGTTGCCGGAAGTTGGGGTCCATGGGTGCCACCCAATACAGGATCTCAGGTCCGTCGGGTCCGACGATGTTCGCTGGATTGAGGTAGAACCTCTCAAGTGCAATTCCGCCCGCGGTGCCGCCCGCCAAGGCTAGGATCGCGAGAGCCGTATAGCGTCCACGCATTGAAACCTCCTGACAGCCGAGCCGCGAGGGACCGGCCCGAAATTCAAGAACGACCCGAGCCATTCGAGGGCTCGGGCCGGCAAGAAACTGTCAGGAAAACCGAGGAGGTCGTTCGGGTAGTGCAGTTTGTATCGAAGGTCCGACCACTTGGACGATTGACTGAGCGCAGGCGCTTATGCCGTGATCCGTGGATGCCAAAACCTCTGAGTGTTGCAACTCGGAAAGACAGCACGCCGAAACGTGGCAGTTAGACGCCACACTCGTATCTGGCTCACAGCATTCTGCTTCAGAGTCAGCTGGTGACATATGGTGCAATGAGTGCGCCATCGATCCATGATCGGATGCGGCAAAGGCGACACTTCCATTGGTTTCGTGGTTTGAATGCTCCACCGCGCCAGCCGCAGCGATGCCGGAGATCATGAGCGCTATGCACATGATCAGCGTCGTCAGCCGCTTTGCTGAGAAGCTATACGCAAACCTTTTCATACTTGGGAAATAGATTCTGCAACGAGCCGAGACAATTAGATTTTGCGTAATCGCACACTAACGACGCTGTTGATGCTCGTCGAAGCGCGTTTGTCACTGGCAACTGGTGCCCAAAAGACACTTGGTCTTTTTTTTGCGAAAGGTAATGTGTCGGGTAGAGAAGGTGCGGCACGGGTCGCGTCCCCACCGCCACTATCACCCTTTCGAACCCGTTCATACGCCCGCACGAGGCGGCTTTTCTCCTATTTTCGAAGGCGTTTGACCACACGGTCGCGGAGGTCGCGTTCGGCTTTCACGAAACGGCGGAATTTCTCCAGCCGAGAGTTCCAGCAACGGGCAGCCGAGCAACCGACCTTGCTGACGGAAGTGGCGGCGGCCGCCGAGATTCTGGCGGACGACGCAGTGATTAAGAGGGCAGGTGCGGGCCACCTACCTTCCATGACCCGCAGCAGGTTCACCCGCGCAGGAGTGGACTAACGAAGCCATCGGGCTTCACGGCGAGGACCGGACATTCGAGGCTGTTGATGATGTTCTCCGCCGTGTTGCCGATGAACACGCCGCTCAGCCCGGTCCGCGCCACGGTGCCCATCACGACGAGGTCGGCGGCAAGCTGTCGGCTTTGGTCATGTATCACCGTCTCCGGCGCCCCCCGCGCCAGGCGCGAAAGCAGTCGGGGCCCTTGGCCTATTTCGGTTCGGACCTGCGCAAGGAACTTGTTCATCGCATCGTGCCGGGCGTCGAGGATTTCGTTGACGTACCGATCGGCGGAGATGCGTGCATCGCTCTCACCGGAAAACGCCCAGATCATGCCCTGGCCGATGGCTTCCCAGGCGTGGAGAACAATGACCTCGGCGTCCGGTGCATCCGCGACCATGCAGGCCGCAGCGACCACGCGCCGGTTCAAAGCCGCCAGCGTCTCCGGCTCAGCTGCGTCCCAGACATCCAGATCGACCGCAGCCAGAACGCGCCTGGGGCTCTTGGATGCCGTCGGTGTCTGCAGCCACACAGGGCATGGGCACTTGCGCAGCAGATGCTGGTCGGTGCTGGCGAAGAGGAAACGGTCGATCCCGGAGAGCGGTTCGGCCTTCTTGACGACGAAATCGCATTCCGATCTGGCGACGTGCCGGATGATCTCCAGGTAGGCTTTGCCAACCGCCACGGAGAGGTCGAGTGGGGTGTCATGCATAGTCGCATCCAGCCTTGCACGAACCTCCTCGCGGGTCCGCTCGACGGCTTCTTCGATCAACCTGCCGGGATCCTCACCAGATAAGCGGGAGAGGATGGAGAGATCATGCGGGGGTTCCACGCAGGCAATAACCTCAAGCGAAGCGCCCAGCGTATCGGCCAGCGTCAGCGCGCTCTGGAGGGCGATCTGCACCTCGCTCGCGTCCGCGACCGCCAGGATCTTCCGCGGTTTGCCCGGTCCCGTCGTCATGTTGGCAATTCCTTCTGGCCTTCGGCGTCCGCCACGACGCACTCGGGCGCTCGCGCATCGTCCGTGATCATCTTGGCCGCCGCAAAGGCGGCGTCGCGATAGGGCATCAGGACGAGGTCCGCCCGTTCCGCCTGAAGCGTCATAGCGGTGGTATCCCGATGCGCCGCCACCGCGATCTTGCCATCGAAGCCGAGATCGCGCACGGCCCTGAGGAGCGCATGGCGTGGATCGTCATGGGTCAGGCCGGTGTCGTGTTCCGGCACGGCCATGACCAGCCATTCCGCACGGGCAAGCGGCAGGTGGCCGAGAAACTCCGGATCCGTCGCATCGCCGAACAGAACGTCGAAGCCCTGGGCGCGGGCGTGGCGTACGGCTTCGGGGCTGAAGTCGACACCAAGGATGCTGCGGCCGCTGTCGCGCAGCGCTGATGCGATGCCCAGCCCATAACGGCCAAGGCCGAACAGAATCACGTCATGGGCGAGGGCGGTGCCGGGACCGACTCCGTCCTCCGCTTTCGGGTGGCGGCGCTCGAAGACGCCGAGCACCGGCTCGAAGAGCCCGTAGAGCTGGTGGGAATACGTGATCATGTAGGTCGATGCGGCGATGGTCACGAGCCCGACGAGCGTGACCAGACCCAAGGCATCTTCTGCAACATGCCCGATGGCCACCCCCATCGCCATGAAAATCAAGGAAAACTCGCTGATCTGCGCGACGGTCAGCCCGGCAAGAAATCCGGTTCGCTTGCGGTAGCCCATGGCGCCCATGATCGCGAGCACGATCAGCGGGTTGCCGATCAGCACGAAGAGCGACAGCACGATGGCCGGACCAATGCTCGCCCCCAGAACCGACAGATCCAGCGAGGCCCCGAGCGCAATGAAGAAGAACAAGAGCAGAAAGTCACGGAGCGAGGCGAGCCTCGCGGCGATCGCCTCGCGGAACGGGGTCGAGGCGAGCGAGACACCAGCCAAAAGGCCGCCAAGCTCCTTGCCGAACCCAAGATAATGGCCGACTGCGGCCAGCAGCGCGGCCCAGCCGATCGCGAAAGAGACCAGAAGCTCCGGGGCGCGCGACAGCCGTTCGACCAGCGGGGTGGCCACGTAGCGGATGAAGATGACCACGAACGCCAGCATCCCGATACCGTAGCCCAGAACGCGCAAGACCTCGGCCAGTGCGTTCTCTCCTTCCGCGGCGGCGCCCCCCACGCCGATGGCCGACAGAGCGATCATGGCCACCACGACGACGATGTCCTGCACGATCAGGAAGCCGAGCGCGATCCGCCCATGCAGCGCGTCGATCTCGCGCTTGTCGGACAGCAGCTTCACGATGATGATCGTGGACGAGAAGGTCAGCGCAATCGCGACATAGATCGCGGTCAGCGCGTCGAGCCCGAGTGCCAGTGCGATCAGGAAGCCGAAGACCGTGGTGAAGATCACCTGTCCGAGCCCGGTGACGAGCGCCACCGGCCCAAGCGTGCGCACCAGATTGAAATCGAGCTTGAGGCCCACGAGGAAGAGCAGGAGGGCAATCCCAAGTTCGGCCAGAAGGTCGATCTGCTCATCTGACTGCGCGACGTCCAGCAATGAGGGGCCGGCGAGGATACCCACGGCGATGAAGCTCACGATCAGCGGTTGGCGCATCAGGAGGCCGAGAAAACCGACCCCGGCCGCCAGGACGAGCAGGGCGGCGATTTCATAGAAGATATAGCCTTCAATGGCTGTGATCATGTCGCTCGCTTTCGTTCGGAGTCATATGCCTCACATCGTCATCACGATCCGGCCTTCGATCCGGCCCTGTTCCATCTGGTCGAAGATGCCGTTGATATTGTCGAGGCTGTCGGTTGCGTAATGCGAGGCGACCATTCCCTCGGCCGCGAAGGAGAGGCTCTCGGCGAGGTCGGCGCGCGTGCCGACGATGGAGCCACGGATCGTCTTGCGGTTGAGGACCACGTCGAAGATGTTCAAAGGAAAGTCGCCTGGCGGCAGACCGACGAGGCTCATCGTTCCGCCGGGCGCGAGCATCCCCACGCCCTGTGAGAACGCGGTGTTCGAGACGGCCGTAACAAGGACGCCCTCGGCCCCGCCAAGCCGCGCGACCTCGGCCACCGGGTCCTGCGTCGCGGCGTTGATGGCAACGCCCGCGCCGAGGTCGCGGGCCAGGGCGAGCTTGTCCTCGGCCACGTCGACGGCGATCACATGCAGACCCATCGCGCGCGCGTACTGCACTGCAAGGTGCCCAAGTCCGCCGATGCCGGAAATCACGACGGTCTGGCCTGGGCGCAGGTCGCATTCCTTCAGCCCCTTGTAGACCGTCACACCGGCGCACAGGATGGGGGCAGCAGGCGCGAAATCGAGCTTGTCGGGCAGATGTCCGACATAGGTCGGATCCGCTTCCACATACTCCGCGAACCCGCCATTGACCGTGTAGCCGGTGTATTCCGGCTCCGTCCGGCAGAGCGTCTCCCAGCCCGTGACACAGGCGGTGCAATGCCCGCAGGCGTGATGCAGCCAAGGCACGCCCACCCGGTCGCCTTCCTTGACCGACGTGACATTGTGCCCGACCTCGACCACCACGCCCACGCCTTCGTGGCCCGGAATGAAGGGTGGCTCGGGCTTGACCGGCCAGTCGCCGCGCGCCGCGTGCAGATCGGTGTGGCAGACCCCGCAAGCCTCTATTTTCACCACGATATTGCCGTCCGTGACGGTCGGTTTCCGGACTTCACGGATCTCCAGCGGTTTCGTGAAATCGGTGACGAGAGCGGCCTTCATCATGGACATCGGAATTCTCCTTTCAGGGGTTCAGGGATCGTGGGACAGCCGGGCGCGATCCGCGCAAAACGCGTTTCTCGATTTCAAGGACCAGGAGCAGCAGAGGTCCGATTGCGACGATGGTAAGGCCCTGCACCAAGCTCAGAGGTCGCGTGTCAAAGAAGGCCTCCATGAACGGCGCGTAAGTGAAGGCGAGTTGCAGCAGCGTGACCGCCGCTATCGCGAATATCACGGGCCGCGTGCCGAGGATGGCGCGCAGCGACAGCGATGTCGTGTTGAGGAACCGCACCGAGAAGAGGTAGAAGATCTCCATAACCACCAGCGTGTTGACCGCCATGGTGCGCGCCTCTTCCAGGCTCGCCCCTTGGGCCTGCGCGAGCGTGAACATCCCGAAGATGCCCGACGAGAACAGTACCGAGACGAACCCGACCCGCCAGAGCACGAAGCGCGACAGGATCGGTTCGTCCGCGCGCCGCGGGGGGCGGCGCATGATGTCGGGCTCCGGACCCTCGAAGGCCAACGCCATCGCCAGCACCACGGAACTCACCATGTTGACCCACAAGACCTGCACCGGCGTGATGGGCAGCGTGAGGCCAAGCAGCAGCGCCAGGATCAGCGCAAGCGCCTCGCCCCCGTTCACCGGCAACAGGAACACGATTGCCTTCTTCAGGTTGTCATAGACCGTGCGCCCCGCGCGTACGGCCTCCGCGATGGTCGCGAAATTGTCGTCTGCGAGAACAATCTCGGCGGCTTCCTTGGCCGCCGCCGTTCCCGTCCGGCCCATGGCTACGCCGATATCCGCACGCTTGAGCGCCGGTGCGTCGTTCACGCCATCGCCGGTCATCGCCACCGCCGCACCGCCGGCCTGCAATGCCTCCACCAGGCGCAGCTTGTGCTCCGGGCTGGTGCGGGCGAACACGTTGATCCGCGCCGCCGCGCGCCTCAGGTCATCATCGCCAAGCCTGTCGATCTCCGCGCCCGTCAGCACCTCGCCCGCATTTTCCAGCCCCAGCGACCGGGCGATGGCGGATGCGGTCCCTGCATGATCACCGGTGATCATCTTCACTCGGATGCCGGCCGCATGGCACTCCGCCACCGCGGCGACGGCCTCTTCGCGCGGCGGGTCGATCAGTCCCAGAAGGCCGAGCAGCGTAAGGTCGCCGTCGACCTCGCCAAAGCTCAGCGTCCGCTGCGCCGGATCTGCCTTACGTGTAGCGATGGCAAGCACGCGCTGCCCGCTGGCGGCAATCTCTTCCGCGCGCCTGACCCAGTATTCAGGGTCAAGCGGCTCGCGGTTGTTCCCCTCGCCGTACTGCGACGCGCACATGGCGATCACACGCTCGGGCGCCCCCTTCACATGGATTGCGGCGCCCCCCTCGCGGTCAAGGTGCAGCGTGGCCATGAAACGGTGCGCGGCATCGAAGGGGATGGCGTCGGCCCGAGGATTGGCCAGCCGCAGGGCGTCCGGCTCATGCCCGGCCTTCCACCCGAACGAGACCAGCGCGCCCTCCATCGGGTCGCCGGTAACCGACCAGGTCCCGCGGATCTCGGCGATATCGGCGTCGTTGCACAAGATGGCTCCGCGCGCGAGGGCACCCAGCAGCGGATAGACCGAAACGTCGATGTCGCGCCCCTCCAGCGCGACGTTGCCACATGGCCCGTAACCCGCGCCGGTCACGTGAAACAGACGCCGCGCTGTCGCGACTGACGCCACCGTCATCTCGTTCCTTGTGAGTGTGCCCGTCTTGTCCGAGCAGATCACCGATACCGACCCCAGCGCCTCGATCGCCGGCAGGCGGCGTACGATGGCCCGCCGCGCCGCCATGCCCTGCACGCCGATCGCCAGCGTCACGGTCAGGATGGCCGGCAGACCCTCCGGAATAGCCGCTACCGATAGGCCCACGACCGCCATGAAGATGTCCCTGAAAGACATCCCGCTGCCGAAGTATCCGAACATGAGGATAAGGGTCGCGATGGCAAGAATGGCCAGCGTGATGGTGCGCGCGAAGCCCTCCATCTGCCGCAGGAGCGGCGTGGTCGTCGTCTCGACCGTTTCCAGCATCCCGCTGATGCGGCCGATCTCGGTTTCGGTTCCGGTTGCGACAACAATGCCTCGGCCGGCACCGGCCGCGACAAGCGCGCCGCTGAACGCCATCGACCGGCGGTCACCCAGCGACGCGTCCTGATCGACCGGCGTTGTCGACTTGTCGACCGGGACGGACTCGCCGGTCAGCACTGCTTCCTGAATGCGCAGCCCATAGGACGCGATGACCCGCAGGTCCGCAGGCACCCGGTCCCCCGGCTCGAGCGCCACGATGTCGCCACGCACCAGCTCCTCCGCCGGCACCAGCACGCGACGACCGTCCCGGAGCACGCGCGCCTCGGGGGCCAGCATGTTTTTTATGGCCGACAGCGCCTGCTCGGCCTTGCCTTCCTGCACGAAGCCGATGATCGCATTGACGCACACAACCGCGAGGATAACCCCGGTGTCTACCAGATGCCCAAGCGTTGCGGTCACAGTCGCCGCCGCAAGCAGAACGTAGATCAGAAGGTTGTGAAACTGGCGCAGAAAGCGCGCAAGCGGACCCGCCCGCGGTGGCTCAGGAAGGCGGTTCGGCCCGTCGGTTCGCAGCCGTTCCGCCGCAACCGCGGACGAAAGCCCGGATGTCTCACCGTCGACGAGGCTCAACACCTCCTCGACGCTGCGTTCATGCCACTGCGTTTTGGCCGGATCGCGCTCTGTGGCGATCTCGGACGCGATCGCGGAGATACCTGCGCGGTGGATCGTCAATGCGACTCCGCTCCCGACCCCGTTTCATCCCGCCCGCTCGGCTCACGCGTCGCGCGTTCGTTGACGAAGGCTTCAAGGTCCTTCACCGCCACACGGAATTCCCGGCCCAGCTTCACGGCGCGAAGCTCCTGCAAGTGAATCCAGCTGCGAACAGTCTGCTCGCGCACCTTCAAGAGCTCCGCGATCTCCTGTGTCGTCAGAAACGGCTTGCTCAGCATACTTCACCCTTGGTCACACCGGATCAAAGTCCATAATACAGACCCAAAGAGGTCTGGATATCCTGAATCAGTCTCAAAGAAGATAAATCGCTGTAAAAGAGGTTCAGAAGTCTTCTCCTAGCGTGAGACCATCGGCACTGAAGTGTCACGCTGAGGTTGGCCAGTCTTCTGGCCTTGTGACAGGAGTGAACTAGGGATTCACTGTTTGAATCCAGTGTGATAACTTATGAGCATCAGCAGGTGGTCCCCTATGAAATACCAGACTAGGGACTGGCCTTTGGAAAACACGGCTCGGAAGCAACGCGGCTCCCTATCGATCTGGCTTGATCCCAAGATGAATGGCACGCACCCGGAACCGGCAAGCGCGGCCGTCAGCCTGAGTTCTCCGTTGCGACCGAGCAGGTTTGCCTGACGATGAAGGCGCTGTTTCTGACCTGAGACCCGTCTCCTCCTCCAGTTTGAGGTAGGGTCCTTCGCCACGAAGGAGACGGACAGAATGCAGAGATCACGGTTCAGCGAGGAGCATATAATCGCGATCCTGAAGCAGCAGGAGCGCTGCGGGGCTACGGCAGACGTGTGCCGCGAACACGCGATCAGCTCGGTGTCGTTCTACAAGTGGAAGGCCAAGTTCGGCGGGCTCGAAGTGTCGGACACGCAGAGACTTAAGACGCTCGAGGACGAGAACGCGAATGCCTCACGGCGCGAGCATGTGATCGCCAAGTCACCGAGCTACATACCGGGCTTGCGGTGCTCAACCGCTATCCCGCTTTTGGCTTACCCGTCAAAGAGCCCGCAGGATATGCCCAGCAGGGGAAGTGGGTAGTGCGCCCAAACCCCGATTCGTGCAACAAGGCCAGCCGGCGTTCCCCTGAAGACCGTGTAATCGACGAACTCAGCGATCCGGAGGATCGCATTGCTGGCAATGTTGTTTCAGCCGTGGATGAAGACCAGCATTTCGCGGCTGTATCGGGGACGTTGGGCGAGGTGCCGGTCGATCTCGTCGGCGAAGGCGTGCACTGTCCCGTAGAGGGTCGGGTTGACCAGTGCGAACTCGGTCCTGGGGTCCGGTGCCAGGGTCAGCGGGCGTTCGAGCGCGCCCAAGACATGGGCCGGGGGAACCGTGACATCCACCGAGGACAGGCCAAGATCGAGGCTGCGGTCCTCGGAGAGAAAGGCCCCGTGACCTCGGACGCGGCGCGGGTGGTGACGATGAAGACCCGGTGTTCGGTCAGCCCCTCGAGCGCCTGGGCCGGAACGGACGGATTGGCGATGCCCACGAGATCGAAGGCCTTGCCGCAAGTCGGGAGGATCCCCAGCAACAGGATGGCTGCCCATCGCCGGCTGCTGCCGGTCCGGACGGCGCGCAGCCGCCGGATGCCCCCGTTTTTCCACAGCTCGCCGATCCTCCGATGCCGCGGTCTGCGGGGCCGCGTCCGGGACACGGCCCCGCGGTCGTTCAGTCGCTCGCACGCTTGCGCGCGTCCTCGAGCGTGGCGATGTCGGCCTCGGTCAGTTGCGGCTGGTCCACCTTGATCGTCAGCTTGTCCAGTCTCGCGGTCAGGGCGAAGGGCGGCATGTAGTCGGCGTCATGCACGCCGGTCAACGTGTCGGAGCCGATGTCGAAGGCTTCGTCCCATTGCAGGATGACCGGGATGGTCTGCTTCATCTGCCGTGTATCCACCGCGACCCCGTTCACCTTGAGCGTTCCGGTGCCGCCCTGTCCCATGCCACTGGTGCTGCCATAGGCCAGCGTCCCCGCGCCGAGACCGTCATATTGGAACTCGAACGCGACGGTGTGCTGGCCCGGCGGCAGCGCGTCGGGGGCTTCCCAGCGGACCCTGTCGAGGTTCAGCAGGTTCCAGGTGAAGACCGGCTTGCCGTCCTTGAGGTAGAAGCCGTAGCCCGCGAAGCGCCCGCCGGAGGTCACGATCATCCCTTCCGCGCCGCCTTCGGGCACCTCGATCTCGGCGGTGATCGTGTAGGAGGCGTTCAGGATGCTCGGGGAATCACCCTGCGGCAGGCCGGTCATCGGCCGGGTATAGACGAACTCGGTCCGCCCGGCGGTGATGTTGGGCCGGGGTTGCGCAAGGCGCGAGGTGACCGAGGCATCCATCGGGAAGACCTGGTATTTCTCCGCCTCCGCGATGAACAGCGCCTTGAGTTCCTCGACCTTGTCGGGATTGGTCGCGGCCAGGTCGATTTGCTGGTTCATGTCCGTCGTCAGGTCATAGAGTTCCAGAACCTGGTTGTTGAGCGGGTCTGGGTTCGGGACGCCCGGTGTCTCCCACGGCATGCGGTTGACCTTGGTCGCCAGCAGCCAGCCCTCGTGATAGAGCGCCCACTGGCCCATCATCTCGAAATACTGGGTCTTGCGGGGGCTGGGCGCGTCGGCATTCGCGGCCTCGAACAGATGGGCGAAACTCGTGCCCTCGATCGGATGTTGCAGGATGCCGTCCACCTCCAGCGGCGCGTTGATCCCGGTCACCTCCAGAATGGTCGGCACCACGTCGATCACATGCAGGAACTGGTCCCGCAGGCCGCCCTTGTCGTCGATGCCGTTCGGCCAGGAGACCACCATGTTCTGGCGCACGCCGCCCAGCCGGTTGGCGTTCTGCTTGAAATAGTCGAAGGGCGTGTCGAAGGCCCAGGACCAGCCCGCCGACATGTGGTTGTAGGTGTCTTCGGTGCCCCAGACGTCATACCACTGCATCTGGACCTCGATGGGCATCTCGGCGATGCCGTTGAACCAGGCGACCTCGTTCGGCGTACCCACGGGGCCACCTTCGGCGGAGGTACCGTTGTCGCCGTTGATGTAGATCACCAGCGTGTTCTCAAGCTCCCCCAGCGCGTCGATGGCATCGATCACGCGGCCGATCTCGTGGTCCGAGTAGGAGGCATAGGCGGCGAACACTTCGACCTGGCGGACGAACAGTTTTCGCTCGTCATCGGAGAGTTGCTCCCATTTCCGGATCTTGTCCTCGGGCCAGGGGGTGAGCGTGGCGTCCTGCGGGACAAGCCCCAGCTTCTTCTGGTTCTCGAAGATCGTCGCGCGCAGCGCCTCGTAGCCGTCGTCGAACAGGTTCATCGCCTCGATCTTTTCAACCCATTCCGGGGTGGGGTGATGGGGCGCGTGGGTGGCGCCGGGGGCGTATTTGACGAAGAACGGCTTGTCCGGGGCGATCTGGTGCAGGTTCGTGATATGGGTGATCGCGTCATCTGCCGTCGCGGTGATCAGGTTCCACCCCGGCTCGGCATCCTCGAACGGGTAGATCGGCGTGGTGTTGCGATACAGGTTGGGCTGCCACTGGTTCGCATCGCCGCCAACGAAGCCGTAGAAATACTCGAACCCCATGCCGATCGGCCATTGATCGAACGGGCCGGCGAGGCTGGTCTGGAAGGCGGGCGTGTTGTGGTTCTTGCCGAACCAGGAGGTCGCGTAGCCGTTGTCCCGCAGGATCCGCCCGATGGTCGCCTTGTCCTTGGTGATAACGGAGTTGTAGCCGGGAAAGCCGGTCGAGGATTCGGAAATCACGCCGAAGCCCACGGTGTGGTGGTTGCGCCCGGTGAGAAGCCCGGCCCGCGTCGGCGAGCACAGCGCCGTGGAATGGATGGCGGTGAACCGCAGCCCTTCGTCCGCCAGTTGGTCCATCGTGTCATGGGGGATCACGCCACCGAAGGTGCTCGGCACCCCGAAACCCGAGTCGTCCGTGATGATCAGCAGGATGTTCGGTGCGGTCTCCGGGGCGACGATGCGGGGCGGCCACCAGGGCTCTGAGTCCCTGGCCGTCTGGGCGATCTGTCCGCCGAACGCCTCGGGCGGCGCGGGCAGTTGCCGTCCGTCGATCACGGCGGTCGCGTTGGGTGCGCCCGAGACAGCCGCCGTGTCGGCCCAGGCCGGGGAGACCAGCGTGAGCAGACCGGCGAAAGCGGTCGCCAGGTTCGTCTTTGTGTGGAACATGGTGTCGTCCTTTCCTTGAGTGGGGTTTCGCGCCGAAGCGTGGCCCGGCGCCGCCCGGCGCCGCCCGGGGGCGTGCCGATACCGTGTGTCGTCAGAATCGGTAGGCGGCGCCGAAGACCACGCCGGATTGGGAGAACGAGAACCCATTCTCCGCAGTGTCGTGGTCGACCGAGATGTACCTGTAGCCGCCGCGCAGAACCCAGTTCGGGGTCAGCGCGTAATCCGCCGTCAGCAGGGCCTGCCAGGTTTCGCTGTCGCTGCTGAAGCCGCCGTAATCGACAAAGGCCGTGCCGGACCAGCGCTCGGTCATGGCGACCCGTGCCCGGAGACCGACCACCGGATCGATCCAGTCATCGTCCAGGCGCCGGGTCTCGTCCGACGCTTCGGGGCGCCTCAGGGTCAATTCGGTGTCGGTGCTGAACCACCGGACACCGGCTGCCATGTCCAGTTGAACGACCGGGGTTTCGTGGACCCGGTAGGTCACGTACCCGCTCAGGATCTGGGTCGTCAGATCGCTATCGAGGGTCCCGTTCGGCGTCGCGTTCCCGAATGACAGGCTCGTATAGAGGTAGTCGAGATAGGCGCCCCATCGACCATTGGAAGCCCCGAACGCGCCCATGAAGGCAAGATCGAGGTTCTCCAGGGCATCTGCAAAGCTCAAGCTGCCATTAACGGAGCCATCCGGGGTGCTGAGCCCGGTCTTGGTCTCCGGAGTGAAGAGGTAGACCGTCGCCTCATATGACCAGTCGCCCTGCTGCGCCGAGGCCGCCGTCGCCGACATGGCAAGCATGGCGATTGCGGCGAAGTGGTGGTGTCGTTCCATGGCTCTTGTCCTTCCGGATTGGTCGAGATCCCCGTCACCTCGGCAAGGGACCTGACGGCCGCTCGCAGGTCGGCATGCGCGGGCAAGGGGCGCCGCGCTTGGCGGGGTGGGCGTGCCCACGCGCGGCAACGCGGTTCGAGCCCTCGTGCCGCCTGGGCACCGAGGCAATCGTGGTATCATTTTCGTCCTCCCGCTTGCACGTGAGGCATGCAAGCCTGTCGACCTCGCGGTACGGCGGGCACGATCCCATGCACGCGGTCGGCCCTCGCGGTCCAGGGCCCCAGCATTGTCGCGGGCTTGTGAAAGCGCAATTGATACAGATCAAGGCATAACGCCGGATTTACCATTTGGGGCCATGGCAAGATGCGGTTAGGCTGCGCGCATGACAGCATCCCGGTCCATTCCCCTCATTCGCGCGGCCGCCATCGCGCCGATGCGCCGCTGGCTGGCCGAGCAGGCCCAGGATGCAGGACCGCTGCTGGCGCGTGCCGGGCTCGACTGGGTGCCCGAGGACAATCCGCTTGTGCCGATCCCCCTGCGGGCCGGCATCCGGTTTCTCGTCGAGATCGCGCGCGTGGCCGGGCCCGACGCGCCCATGCGCATCGCGCGCGAACGGGGCGTCTTCGAAATCGGTCCAATCGGCAGCCTCGCCCTGGCCGCGCCGACCGTGCGCGCGGCGCTGCACACCATTGCCCGAAACATGCCGCGCCATTGCACTCACGAGTTCTTCACGGTGGAGGATTGTCCCCAGGGCGTGCGTATCGGCGATGGCTGGGCCATCAATATCGGCGATGCCGAGGCGCGCCACCACGTTCAGCAATACGTGGCGGCCCTGGTGGAGGGGATCTGCCATGTCTCCGGGGCATCCGGTGATAGCCTCGCGCGCGTCATCATGATCCCGCACCCGACATTTGCACTCGGCCATCTCCGGCCATGGCTCGGCGACCGGGTGATACCGGGCGCAGCCCGACCGCTGATGGTCGAGATCCCGGACGCGGTTGCGGATCGCCCCATGCCGGCCGGGGAGGGCCGGGACCCCGGGCAAGACTGGCTGCCCATCCGCGCCGGCGCGACGCTGTCCGACAGCATCGGAACGCTGGTGGAAAGCATGCTGGCCCAGACGCCACCGTCCATCGAGCGGGTCGCGAGCGCCGCAAGCCTGAGCCCCCGCACCTTGCGACGCCGCCTTGCCGACGAGGGGACCACCCTGTCCGAGATCGTCGACCGAACGCGCGCCAGACTGGCCATCGCCCAGCTTGCCAGTGACCGCCCGCCTCCGCTGGGCGCACTTGCGCAAGAGCTGGGATATGCCCACCAGTCCGCCCTGACGCGCGCCGCCAAGCGCTGGGGCGTTCAGATCGCTTCCTCAAAGCACAACATGGAGGGAGGATAGCATCTGGCGGTCGTTCAACCTCGGTCCGATACCAACTGCAATCCACCTCAACCTCGATTCCCATGCGCAAACCATTGCGACTTGTCTGGACTTTCGCGGCGTTGCCGTCGGCAGCGCCCGATGCGAAGCACTTGGGAGCGATCGGGCCTTTCTGAGATATGGGCGAAGTCTCGGTCCTGCGATCTCCACCGTGCCGCTCTACCAACCCTAGGGTCAGGGCTCATAACCAATGTGTGACGGTTGCCGCGAGGCCGAGAGCAAGGCTTGTCGCTCCAGCGCTTCCAACGGTTCTAGAGCGTCTTGTGCGGACCATAGGCGGTGGAGGCATCCCGCCACCGCAAGCCATTGCGATTGATGAAGATAATCCCGCTCAGCACACGCCGATCATCGACCCGTGGTTTGCCGTGTGACTTGGGAAAGAAACGCTCAAGACGCGCCATTTGCGCATCCGTCACCCACAAGAGATCAGACATGTTCACCGCTCGGTTTGTGGACCGTCAAGCATGCCGCCAAGCGGAAATCAATGGATCCTGACCCTAGTGCAGGGCAGGTTGAAGGGTGTTACACTGGCGTGATGTCGACCCCGGTCTCGCGGTGGGTGAGCCATTTGCGGAAAGGGGCACTCGGTGTCGGGATTTCGTGTGGCCGGACAGAGTGTGTTCAGCTGCGGTCTGATCGGAAAACGGACCCAACAAGCATCGCGGTACAGGGGCTGATCGAATTGCTGCAAGATATTGCCCGTGCGGTGGTCGTTACGAAACCGCGCCTGTCCGTCCGACAAGAGCTCCGCGCGGCAGGCTGAAGGTAGGCCGCTGCGATAATGCGTTTTATCCGCACAACATCTAGGGTCTGCAGACGCTGCGGGTGTGCCTCGGGCGCGCTTTGTCTCGACGCTCAAGCTGCCCGCCGCAGTGCTGGACCATAACTGTAAGCTGTCTGCGATAGATAGGCATCTTGTGTCTTCGCCCCACGCGCTCCGGGCTGATCCGGATCAATGCAGCCTGTCCGCATCCGGGGTGATATTCCAGAAGTGATCGTGCCAACCGTGCCGGGGCGTCTGCCGCGATGCGGGAGCGGCGCTGTTGATGACTGGAAAAGCGGAGGCGTGGATCAAAGAGGGGAGGTACGCGCATGGCTCTGATCCTGATCCTG
The DNA here is from genome assembly GCF_028807315.1 of Dinoroseobacter sp. PD6. Lineage (NCBI taxonomy): Bacteria > Pseudomonadati > Pseudomonadota > Alphaproteobacteria > Rhodobacterales > Roseobacteraceae > Dinoroseobacter > Dinoroseobacter sp. PD6. The sequence continues at coordinate 15,866 of NZ_JARAMN010000018.1, forward strand.
ATCCTGGTCGTGGTCGCTGCACTTGTGGTCAGCCTGCTTGTCTGGCGGCAGCGCGACCATCAGGCGGACCGGGCCGAGATGGCGCGGCTCATCGCGTTGCAACCCGCGGATCCGCCGTGCTTCTCGGTCGACATGCTCGCCGGGTTGCCCGAACCCGCCCGTCGTTTCTTCACCTTCGCCATCGCAGAGGGCACGCCCCTGCGCACCGTGGCACGGATCGAGATGACCGGGCAGTTCGGGATGGGCGACAAGGCCAAGCCCAACTACCTGCGGATGCAGGCAACCCAGGTGCTCGCCGCGCCCGAAGGCTTCGTCTGGGCCATGTCGGGCGGGTCCGGCGCCTTGCGGTTGTCCGGGTCTGACAGCGGAAAGTGGACGCGCTTCTGGCTCCTGTGTGGCCTCCCGGTCGCGCGGTTCGGCGGCAATGGGGACCACCGGCGGTCGGCCTTTGGGCGCTACGTGGCCGAGGCAATCTTCTGGACCCCTGCGGCCGTCCTGCCGGGGCCCAACGTGACGTGGGCGCATGTTTCGCAAGACGTCGCGCGCATGACCATGCGCCACGAGAATATGGAGCAATCGGTCGAGCTGACCCTGGCCGAGGACGGCCGACCGCTGCAGGTCTCTTTTCTGCGCTGGAGCGATGCCAACCCCGAGAAAGCCTACCGGCTGCAGCCCTTCGGCGGCTACCTGTCCGAGTTCCGGGTCTTCGACGGCTTCCGGCTGCCGACCCATGTCGAGGCCGGCAACATGTTCGAGACCGACGCGTATTTCCCGTTCTTCCGCGCCGACGTCACCGCCATCAGCTTTCCGGAGCCGGACCGTTGATCGCCGTGGTTCTGCTCTTTCAGGTCGCGATCCCGCTCGTGCTGCTGGCCTGGTTGTGGCTCCGGCCTGCGCGCAGTCTCGTCGGGCTGGTAGGGCAGGTTGCGGGCACGGGAGCGTTTCTGTTCGCGCTCAGCCTCGTCGCCCAATGGGCGCTGCCGGTCTGGTGGCTGCCACGGGTCTATGGGGGGATCTGGCTCGCGGCGGTCGGTGTCGCCCTTGGCGTCCGGCCCGGTCTGCGCGGACTGCCGCGCTGGCCCCTGCGGGGCAGGGCCTGGAGCGAGGCCGCGGTTTCTGCCCTGTTGCTCGGTCTTGGCGTCTGGTTCGGCACGCAGGCACTTATGGGGCGCATGGTGCCGGAGGTCGGCGTCGTCGACATCGCGACCCCGTTCGGCGCCGGGCATGTTCTGGTCGCCAGTGGCGGTGCGCACCCGCTGATCAACGCCCATATGCGCACCCTGGATGACAGCGTGGAGCGGTACCGCCCCTGGCGCGGCCAATCCTATGCCATCGATTTTCTCGGGATCGGCCCTTGGGGGCTGCGAGCGCAGGGCTGGCGCCCCGTGGACCCGGCGGCCTATGCCATCTTCGGCACCCCGCTCGTTGCGCCCTGCGCGGGCATCGTGGTCTCTGCGGAGACCGACATGCCCGATTTCGACATCCCGCAACAGGATACCGTGAACCGGCTGGGCAACCACGTGATCCTGCGCTGCGGGGAGGCCGACATCGTGCTGGCCCATATGCGCCAGGCAAGCGTGTTGGTGCAGCGCGGCGACCGGGTTGAGGCGGGCGATCCGCTCGGGCAGGTCGGAAATTCCGGCGCTTCGACCGAGCCGCATCTGCATATCCACGCACAACGACCCGCCGTCGCGGGCGCACCGCCCCTTTCGGGCGACCCGCTCGGCCTGCGGATCGACGGGCGTTTCCTTGTGCGCGGGGACCGGCTGCGGAGTTTGGCCGGATAACGCGGGGCGCAGCGCGCGCCTTGGCCACGCCCCCCGCCGCCCCGACCCCGAACGGCCCGGGTCCGGGACCGCGTCCGACCCTACCGGCGCGGATCCTGCCATGGCTCGGCCCGGTCGCGCGCCGCGTCCGGGAGGACTGCGGTTACCGCCCCCTGCGGCGTGAACATCGTCCCCCGGGTCCACCACACAACGCCCGCCGTGATCACAACCAGCAACCAGGTGTCCCAGGGCTGTGCGTCGGGCCAGAACGGGTTGATCAACTGCCAGTGAAACAGCACCGGCAGAAGCAGGCTTCCCCGCGCGGCGTTGAAGATCGGCGTGACGAGGATTGCCAGGGTGATGTTGCCGATCAGGAAGGGCAGGAAGCTCCAGTTCTCATAGACCACCCCGGCGAGATAGAAGGCCGGCAGGTGCCAGATGCCCCAGGCCGTACCGATGGCCGCGCCCGCCCAGAAAGGGGCCACATGGCGCTGCAAGAGCGGCATGGCCACGCCTCGCCAGCCCAACTCCTCCACCGGGCCGAGGAACACCATCATGACCATCAACGCCACCAGCGGCCCCGCGCCCTCCGGGGGGCGCGGTGTCAGCAGCGGACCGCCCTTGATCAGCGACCCGGCAATGAAAACGAGCGGCAGGCCGAGCAGAATGAGCGCCCACCAGATCGGCGGGCAGCGCCACAGCAACAGACGCGAGAGAAACCTCCGCAGACCGCCAAACCCGGCGGCGAACAGAACCAGCAGGATGGCCGAGATCGCCGGGGCCCAGGTCGCCAGGAAATAGAGTGGATGGCGGCCGCTGATCGCGCCGAACCGCGCCGCCATGGCCTCGGGCCAAAAGATGTAGGCACCGATCACGCTCCAGGTGATTGCGAAGGTGATGACAAGGAACGCAACGAGATGCCCGGCCCCGAGCGCTGCCTCTTGCCGATTTTCTGAGCAGGCCATCGACTACTCCCCCGGACACTGAAACCACGCACAGCCTAACCGTTTGTCCCAAGCCGAGCGTTGTCCGGGATCAACCCGTAATCGAAGGTATTCCCGGCCCCGAGGCGGCCAACCGGCGGACCCCGGCGCGGTTCACATCGCCGGGCGGGCGGTGCCCTATCGCGCGGTGTGCCCGGGCAGCAGTGCGGGGCGTTCGTCTTTGGCCTTTCGCGGGACGGACCGACGGGGCCGAGGCGCCGTCGCTCGGCACTCCGCCCGCGACTGACCGGCTTTGACACCCCGGGGGCCGGGGGGCAACCCTCCGGCTTGTACCCCGCGTCGCCCGGCCCCTGTGCGCCGAACCACACGCCCGCTCAGCCATCCCCGAGCGCCCGGACCGCGGCATCGCGGCTGGCATGCAGGCTGGCGGCCTCGGTCGGGCCGGAGGGCAACGCAAGATAGGCGCGCCTCGGTGCCAGGGTCACCGGGTCGTTGCCGGTCAGGCTCAGGACGTGTCCTTGCGCGGGCGTGCGGTCTTCGACCGCCCAGACCTCGTCCTCAGCAGGATCGAAAAACAGCATCCCCGCCCCAAAGCGGGGCAGGGCGGCCAGCATTTCCGCTTGCAACGATCGCGCGCCCTGCCGACCCGGCAGCACAGGCCAGGACAGGTCCGCGTCCGTCATCACGAACACCTCCGCCGGGCGCCCGGCCCCGGCACAACCCAGCAGCCGCGCCTGCGCCGGCACCTCCACTCCCGGCGGCACCGCGGTCTCGGGCAGGCAGGTCAGCGGCGTCAGGCGTGCCGCCTCCTGGGGAACGCCGGCACAGCCCGCCGCCCACAGCAGCACGCCCGCCCCGACCAGCGGGGCCCGGAGATGCGCAAACCCGGTCACATGCCCAACGCGGCCTGGGTGTTCGGCCCGACGATGCCGTCCACCGTCAGCCCGTTGACCCGCTGGAACTCCATCACCGCCGCGCGCGTCGCGGGCCCGAAGGCACCATCCACATCGAGGTCGAGCCCCAGTGCGAGGTTCAGCGCCTGCTGCAAATCCTCGACGATGCGGCCCCGGTCGCCGAAATCGATCAGACCGTTGTCGAAGACAGCACTGCCCGAGGACAGCTTGCCCTCGTCGGCCCATTGCCGGATCAGCTGCTCGGACACCTCGAAATGCATGGCGTCCTCGGTGGGGAAGGCGGCCCCCCAGAAAAACCCGTGGGCATTGAAGATCTTGTAGATCCGCAGCAGCCCCTCCTGCGTGCGACCGTCGCCGCGCCGGTCGAGCTTGCCTTCCAGGGTCAGGTCGATCGCGGTCCCCCAGGAGTGGTTGGAAATCGCGGATCTGGAGTTGCGCACCAGGCGGCAGCAGAGCATGCCCACATGCCCCAGAGCGTCATAGACCTCTCGCTCCTGGCTGCGAATGTCCGACAGGATGTTGCGCAGGGTGTCGACCGCGGGTTTCAGCCCCGACACCCGGAACGGCCCCACGTCTTCCGTGGCGATCTGTGCAAGCACCGCCTGGTTAGTGGGCCAACGGCATTCGGTGTCGTATGTGCCGCGCGGATTGCCGATCAGCGATAACATGGTCGAATTGCGCGCGCCGGTCAGGGGACCATTGATGCTGCGTCGGTCGATACCCAGCGCGCTGAAGGTCACGGTTCTGGAAAGGCTCATGAAGATCTCCATTTGGTTCAAAAAGACTTTGGGCCCGAAAATGGCGTGTGCTGCGGTGAAAAAAGACCGCTGGTCACACTCGGGTGCCTAAATCCTAGCACAAAAGGAGGCAGCCTGCGAAGGCGTGGCATCTGCAAGCGGAATGAGCGCGTTGATTGGACGGCGTTAACCTATTCAGGAAGTTGAATGTTTCGCATGCGAAACAAATCTCTGGAAACCCTTGATCCCGCGCGATTTCGCGAAAAAATTTGTCGGCGATTTCAGGGGGCTGCCGGGCCTTGCGTTAACGATCCGGGGTTTCGCGGGGCTCGACTGCGTGTTGTGCCAGGGTTTCGAGCGACACCGCGTCCAGCGCGCGCAGGTGGGTCGCCTCCAGCCGGACTTTCGGCGCACAGCCCTCTTCGTGGGCCTGCTGGAACCGACCTGCGCACAGGCACCATTGATCCCCGGGCTTCAGGCCGGGGAACATGAATTCCGGTCGCGGCGTAGACAAGTCGTTTCCCACGTATTTGGAATAGGCGAGGAATTCGGCGGTCATGATCGCACAGACCGTGTGGTTGCCCTGGTCCATGGCCGAGGTGTCGCAGCATCCGTTGCGAAAGAACCCGGTCAGCGGGTCTTGGGAGCAGGGCTGCAGCACGCCGCCCAACACATTTACCGATTCAGCGCGTTCATATGCCATGGTGCAAGTCTAACGGCTGCGCCGCGCGGAACAAGCGGCTTGCGCGCGGATGGGGGCTCAGCGGAACTTGTCGACGAGCCTTTGCAGGGGGGAGCGGGTCTCTTCCTCCGGCGTGGCCTCCGGTTTCGCGGCGGGCGGGGGCTCGCGCGTGGCTTTTGCGGGTTTGTCGGTCTTCGGCGACCCGCCCGAGGATCGTGGCGGCGCGGTGCGCAGCGAAACCGCGTTCATGAACCGGCCCGTGTCGCCCGCGGCCAGCTCCGGCGCACCGTCCCCGATCCCGCGCAGCAGGTCATCGAGCCACGCCGCCTCCGCCTTGGCGAAATCGCTCAGCACATAGCCCGACACCCGATCCTTGTGGCCTGGATGCCCGATCCCGAGGCGCACCCGTTGATACTCGGGCCCGATATGGCCGTGGATCGACCGCAGCCCGTTATGGCCCGCATGCCCGCCCCCCGTCTTTACCCGGCACTTGCCGGGGGCCAGGTCCAGCTCGTCATGGAACACGATGACATCTTCCGGCTCCAGCTTGAAGAACCGCATCGCCTCGCCCACGGATTGGCCCGAGCGGTTCATGAAGGTCTCGGGCTTCAGCAGTGTGACCTTGGTGCTGCCGAACTTGCCCTCTGCCATCTGGCCGGAGAATTTCGTGCGCCAGGGCGAGAACCCGTGATCCGCCGCGATCTGGTCCAGCGCCATGAAGCCGATATTGTGCCGGTTGCGGGCATATTTCGGCCCCGGGTTGCCCAGCCCCACGAAGAGTTTCATTGCGTCTTCCCCTTGTCTCGCCGCGTGATAGCGTGGCGCGGCGCGAAAGGGTAGCCCAACCAAAGAGTCGCATTGCACGAAACGGGCAGTATTGGTAATAAGAATTTACCAATGCGAGGGAAGAGCATCATGCCGGTCATCACCGAAATCGAGGATCTCAAGCGGATCTACAAGCGGCGCGTGCCGAAAATGTTCTACGATTACGCCGAAAGTGGCAGCTGGACCGAGCAGACCTTTCGCGAGAACAGCTCTGATTTCGACCTGCTGAAACTGCGCCAGCGGATCGCGATGGACATGGACAACCGGTCCACAAAAACGACCATGGTCGGCCAGGAAGTGGCGATGCCCGTGGCCCTCGCCCCCGTGGGGCTGACGGGAATGCAGCACGCGGATGGCGAGATCAAGGCGGCCCGCGCCGCCGAGAAATTCGGCGTACCCTTCACCCTGTCGACCATGTCGATCTGTTCCATCGAAGATGTGGCCGCGCACACCGAGGCCCCGTTCTGGTTTCAGGTCTATACCCTGAAAGACGACGATTTCATGAAGCGGCTGTTCGACCGCGCCAAGGAGGCCAAGTGTTCCGCCCTGGTGATCACGGTGGATCTGCAACTGCTGGGTCAGCGGCACCGGGACCTCAAAAACGGCCTTTCGGCCCCGCCCAAGCTGACGCCCGCCTCCATCGCCAACATGATGACCAAGGTGCAGTGGGGCCTGGGGATGCTGGGCACGAAACGCCGGTTCTTCGGCAATATCGTCGGCCATGCCAAGGGTGTGACCGATCCCAGTTCGCTCAGTTCCTGGACGGCGGAGGCGTTCGACCAGTCGCTCGACTGGGAACGCATCAAGCAGTTCCGCAGCTGGTGGGACGGGCCGGTGATCCTGAAGGGGATCCTCGACCCCGAGGATGCGAAGATGGCGCTGAACGTGGGCGCGGATGCGATCGTTTGCTCCAATCACGGGGGGCGGCAACTGGACGGCGCGCTCAGCTCGATCCGGATGCTGCCGCAGATCATGGACGCGGTGGGCGACAAGATCGAGGTCCATCTCGACAGCGGTATCCGGTCGGGTCAGGACGTGCTAAAGGCCGTGGCGCTGGGCGCGCGCGGCACGATGATCGGCCGGGCCTGGACTTACGGGCTGGGCGCGATGGGCGAGGCGGGCGTGACCCGCGCGCTTGAGGTGATCCACAAGGAGCTCGATCTGTCCATGGGGCTGTGCGGGCGGCGCAATGTCGAGGATCTCGATGCCTCCAACCTGTTGATCCCCGAGGATTTCGCCACCCGCTGGAAGGCCAGCGCGTGAATTGACACGCGCCGCCCCGGCCCCCACTGTTGCGCGGCGAAAGGGGCCGGGATGCTGGTGTTTCACAACAAGAGACTGGTGATTTTCGCCGTGCCCAAGACAGGGAGCACGGCGCTCGAAGACGCGCTGGGTCCCCATGCCTCGCTGGCGATACAATCGCCGCCGTCGCAGCGGCACATGAACTGGGGCGCCTATGCGGCCCAATGGCAGCCGGTGCTGAAACGGATCTACGGCATCCGGCCCGAGGGCATGGCGGTGTTGCGCGAGCCGGTCGCGCGGCTGCGCAGCTGGTATCGCTACCGTGCCCAGGCGCAATTCGATGGGACGGAATGGTCCTGCGCCCATCTCGATTTCGACCGGTTCATCGCGGCCAGCCTCGCGCCCGACCCGCCGTCCTGCGCGCGGATCGGCTCGCAGGACAAGTTCGTGATGGGGGACACGGGGCAGGTCCAGATCGCGCATCTGTTCGATTATGCGCAGATGCCGGTGATGCTCGACTGGCTGAGTGCGCGGTTGGGGCGCGAGGTCGCCCTGGCGGCCCGGAACCGCTCCCCGGGCCTGCCTGCGCCGCTCGATCCGGAGCTCGAGGCGCGGCTACGCGCCGCCCGGGCCGCGGAATTCGACCTCTACGACCGTGTGGCGGCTTTGGGACACTTGCACACGCCCTGAGCGCGCATTTGGACCTTTCCAATCGGGTCCGGCTCGTCTATATCGCGCAGGTTCGCGGGCATACACCCTTGGAGGATGCCCTAATGCAACTGAAATTTAGGAGAAAGCTATGGCTGGAGAGATTCCGGATCTTGTAGCGGAACCGCGCGCGGGGACAGGCAAGGGGGCCGCCCGTCAAGCGCGTCGTGATGGATATGTGCCCGGTGTGGTCTATGGGGGCGGGGCCGATCCGCAGCCCATTCAGATCAAGTTCAACGAGCTGCTGCGGCGGCTCAAGGCGGGCCGGTTCATGGCAACCCTGTTCAACCTCAAGGTCGAGGGACAGGAAGACGTGCGCGTGATCTGCCGCAACGTGCAGCGGGACGTGGTCAAGGACCTGCCCACGCATCTGGACCTGATGCGTCTGCGTCGGACGTCGAAGGTGAACCTTTTCATTCCGGTGGAGTTCATCAACGAGGGTGCCGCCCCCGGCATCAAGAAGGGTGGCGTGCTGACCGCCGTGCGTCCCGAGGTGGAGCTGCGCGTGACCGCGGGCGACATTCCCGAGAGCATCACGGTCGACCTGACCGGGCTGGACATCGGCGACACGGTGACGATCAGTTCCGTCACCCTGCCCGAAGGGGCAACGCCGACCATCGACCGGGACTTCGTGATCGCCAACATCCAGGCGCCGTCGGGCCTGCGCTCGGCCGATAACGAGGCCGATGAGGAAGAGACCGAAGAGGCGACCGCCGAAGAGGTGTGATCTTCGGTCCCCTGGAACGACGAAAGGCAGCCCTTGGGCTGCCTTTTTCGTTGTGGGATGCAGTTGGCCGGCCCCTTGTTTCCTTGGGGCCGGCCGTTCGCGAC
>NZ_JARAMN010000019.1:0-6705 GCF_028807315.1 Dinoroseobacter sp. PD6
GACACACGCGGATCACATGTTTCGTGAGCGGGCGTTTCGGGGCCGCAGGGGGGGAGGGGGCGTTAGCGGGGCGCATTTGTGGCGATTTTCCGCTGTGTGCCGAAGGTCGGGAGGCTTTGGATCTGCGATCCAGACAATGGAGAGGTTGACAAGACCTACTAAAATAGTCAGGAATAGAGGCATCCAGCCAACCCTCCCGAGTCAGGGCCAGCCGACAACTTTGTTCTGACAGGATGAGGCCATGCCCGAATTGTTCGAAGACCTCCGCCAGACGCGCCGGACCCGCTTGATGGATCTGGTTTTTGCCGACGAGGCCCCCGAAGGCCCGGCGCCTTTCACGCTCGAATGGCTGTTCGACCATGTCGAAGCCCACCGCGACCGGGAGGATGCCCCATGCTGAGCGTTGCGAAGGAAACGACACTGCCGCCGCAAGATGCGCTGCCGGTTTATGACGCACGGGATCTGACCAAGGGCGGCGATCTGGCCCGGATCAAGCTCGATGCGCAAATCTACACATTGCGGGTCACGCGCGCCGGTAAATTGATCCTGACGAAATGACGGTGCAGGCGACACATCGCGGGGCGGCCACCGTCGGCTATGTGCAGGACCTGCCGCCGCTGGAACGGGACGCGGTGCTCTACCTGCGCCTGTGGTGCGATGGGCCGGACGCGCAGGCCCGGGTCTGGACCGCCTTCGCGGCCTCCCTCGGGCCAGAGGCGGGGCGCCCGGCACTGAAGGCGCTCGAGAATCTGTGCATGCTGTGCCTGCGTCACGGTCGCCGCCCGATGGCGCGGCATGGCGTGGCCTGCAAGTGCCTGGGCGCGGACGAGGCCTGTTTCGCCAATTTCGTGGGCTATGCTAGCGAGGGCAGCACGGAGGATGCGCTGTTGCTGGCGACGACCCTGGTGCGTCCGGACATGGGCTACCAGGTGGTCGGCCTCGCGCAGGAATTCGGTCTGGCGCTGCGTCGCATGGTCCTGCGCAGTCAGGATCCGCCGCGGCGGGTGCCGTTGTCCGTCACACTTCATTGAGCGGGGGGCGGGGCGCGCGGTCCTTGGGGCTGCGCGCCCCGTGACAAAGGGCGAGAGAGGCCCTAGTGCTGTTCGGAACGAAGCGAACGGGATGAGGCAGCACGCGTGGCCGCAACGGATGCCGCAGAATATGCAGAAGGACGCGGGGTCGATGCGCGCCCCGCGCCCGACTTGCGCTTATCGCAGGATGAAGCCGGGGTCGCAGGCGCGCTGAGTGGCGATCTGACGATCTACGGGGTGGCCGATTTGCAGCGGCAGCTTGCCGCGCGCCCGGCCGGGTCGCTGACCCTGGATCTGTCCGGCATCGGGCGGATCGATACGGCGGGCGCCTGGCTGCTGGCAGAACTGGCGCGGGGCGAGGGGGTCCGCCTTGTGGGGGCGCCCGACAAGGTGGCGCGGCTGATCGCCAACGTGACCAAGGCCGAGCCCGAACACCCGGAGCGGACAGAGACGCCGCCGACCCTGACCGATCGCTTGGAGCGGCTCGGGCGGCAGGTGGTGGAGGGGACGAAATTCCTCGGCGGGCTGACCGGGATGCTGGGCCTCGTGCTGGCCCGGTTCGGTCGGGCCCTGCGGCATCCGCGGGAGTTCCGGATGACCGCGCTGGTGCATCATTGCGAGGAGGTGGGGCTCAGGGCCGTGCCCATCGTGGCGCTGATGGCCTTTCTGATCGGTATCGTTCTTGCCTTCCAGGGCGCGAGCCAGCTGCGGCAATTCGGGGCCGAGGTCTTCGTCGTCGACCTGATCTCGATCTCGATTCTGCGAGAGCTTGGCATTCTGCTGACGGCGATCATCGTGGCCGGGCGGACGGCCTCATCGTTTACCGCGGCCATCGGGTCGATGAAGATGCGCGAAGAGATCGATGCGATGCGGACGCTGGGCCTCGACCCCGCGATGCTGCTGTTCCTGCCGCGGGTACTGGCGCTGCTGATCATGTTGCCGATCCTGGGGCTGATCGCCAACCTGTCGGGGTTGCTGGGCGGGGCGCTGATGTCCTGGATCGAGCTGGGCATCTCGCCCGCGATGTTCCAGACCCGGCTGATCGAGGGGACCGATATCAATCATGCGGTGGTCGGGCTCGTCAAGGCGCCGTTCTTCGCCATCCTGATCGGGGTGGTTGGCTGTCATGCGGGGATGCAGGTGGAGGGCAACGCCGAATCCCTTGGCCGGATGACCTCGGGTGCGGTGGTGACCGCGATCTTCGCCGTGATCGTGACCGATGCGGCGTTTTCGATTTTCTTTGCGCAGATGGGGATCTGATGGCAGAGCCGGTGGAGAACGTGATCCGGGTGCGCGGGGTGCGGACGCAGTTCGGCACGCATGTGGTCCATGAAGACCTGGATCTGGACGTGCGGCGGGGCGAGATCCTGGGCGTGGTCGGCGGCTCGGGCACCGGCAAGTCGGTGCTGCTGCGCACGATCGCGGGGCTGTTGCGGCCTGCGGCGGGGCGGGTGGAGGTTCTGGGCACCGACATGCTGAGCGCCGACGAGGCGACGCGGGCCGCGGTCGAGGCGCGCTGGGGCGTGATGTTCCAGGACGGTGCCCTGTTTTCCTCCCTGACCGTGCGCGAGAATGTCGAAGTTCCCATGCGCGCGATCCCGGGTCTGGATGCGGCGACGCGCCGGGCATTGGCTGCGCTGAAGGTGTCGATGGTGGGACTGCCGCCGGTGGCGGAGGACAAATACCCCTCCGAGCTGTCTGGGGGGATGCGCAAGCGCGCGGGATTGGCGCGGGCGCTGGCCCTCGACCCGGAGATCGTGTTCCTCGACGAGCCGACCGCCGGGCTCGACCCCATCGGGGCGGCGGATTTCGACACGTTGATCAAGGGGCTGAGCACGGATCTGGGCCTGACGGTCTTTCTGGTCACCCATGACCTTGATACGTTGCACGCGATCTGCGACAGGATCGCTGTCCTTGCGGAACGCAAGGTGCTGGTCACGGGCACCATGGATGAGATGCTGAAGGTGGATCACCCTTGGGTGCACGCGTATTTCCACGGCCCCCGTGCCCGGGCGGCGCTTGAGACGGCAGGCGGCTGAGGCCGGAAGGAGAGACGAGACTTGGAAACGCGTGCCAATTACATCCTGATCGGGCTTTTCACGCTGCTGGGCATCCTCGGCATGATGGCCTTTTTCCTGCTGTTCGCGCGGGTCGAGCTGGACCGGCAATTCGCCTATTACGACATCCGGTTTTCCTCGGTCTCTGGGTTGAGCGAGGCGTCGGACGTACGGTTCAGCGGCTTGCCCGTGGGGCAGGTGGTCGATGTACGGCTGGCCCCGGAGCAGGACGGCTCGATCGTCGTGCGGGTTGAGGTGAATGCCGACACGCCGGTGCGCACGGACAGTGTTGCGACGATCGAGGCTCAGGGGGTCACGGGCGTGTCCTTCGTCGGGATCAGTGGGGGAACGCCGGACGCGCCGCTTCTGGTGGCGGCCACCGACGCGCAGGTGCCCGAGATCGAGGCCGGGCGCTCGGTGCTGCAGACCCTGTCTGAGGACGCGCCCGAGCTGATCACCGAGGCGCTGCAGATCGTGCAGGAGGTCAGCGCACTGCTGACCGACGACAATCGCAACCTGCTGCGCAATATCCTGGTCAATACCGAGGCGGCCTCGGAAGAATTCGCCAGCGCGTTGGAGAATTTCTCCGGCGTGGCCGATACGGTGAACGCCTTTGCCGACCAGATCAGCCGGTTCAACGCCACGCTCGATACCCTGACGGGAGAGATCAACGACGTGCTTTCCACGGCCGACACGACGCTGGCCTCCATCGGAGCCTTGTCGGAGGAGACGCGCCGGATGGTCCTCGACGGTGAGGAGGTGCTGTCGACGCTCGACGATTCCCTGGGGGCCGCGCAGACCTATATCGAAGGCGATTTGGCCGGTGCGACCGAGGAGGCCCGGGCATTGATGGCCGATCTGCGGGCGCAGGCCGACACCCTGGGCACCGAGGCTGCGGCGCTGATCGAGGGGTTCGGCGCGACCGGCGACGTGGCCACGGCCCGGCTTACGGAGTTTGCGGGCACGCTGGCGGCGGTGGATCGGCTGGTCGCTTCACTGGAGGCAACCTCGGGCGAGGTCCAGGTGGCCGTGCGGCGCATCGACGGGCTGGTTGCGGAAGAGGGCGCACCGCTGCTGAGCGAGACGCGCGCGCTGGTCGCAACGGCGCAGGCGGCGATGGAGGCGGTGAACGCGGTGGCGACCGTGGACATGCCCGCCATCGTGGCCGATATCCGCGCCGCGACCGACACCACGACCCGGGTGGTCGCCGAGGTAGGCGAGAACCTGAGCGGCGCGTCGGGCCGGGTGGAGGCGCTGATCGTGTCAGCGCAATCCACCCTCGCCGATGTCACCACCACCTTCCGCAATGCCAACGAGACCCTCACGGCGGTGAACACCGCGATGGAGACTGGCGACAGCGCCCTGCGCGCCGCCGAGAGCGCCTTTACCTCCGCCGATCGGGTGATGAGCGAGGATCTCGACGGGGTCATCGCCGCGCTGGAGAGCACGCTTGGCTCGCTGACCGGGGCGGTGGACAGCGTAGCAGAGGACCTGCCGCTGATCAGTTCGGATCTGCGCAGCGCCAGCGATGCCGCCGCGCGGGCCTTTGCCGAGGTGGAGGCGCTGGCCGAGGCGGCCGGGCCCAGGCTGGAGACTTTCGCGACCACCGGCCTGCCGCTTTATTCCCGGCTCGCGCAGGAAGCGCGCGTGCTGGTCGAAAACCTCGACCGGCTGACCAACCAGATCAGCCGCGATCCCGCGCGGTTCATCCTCAACCCCAACACCCCGGAATTCAGAAGGTAGGTCCCGATGCGCGTCCTCATGCCCCTCAAAGCCTGTTCCGTGGCGCTGCTGACGCTTGGCAGCCTGTCCGGTTGCGCGGCGGTGTCCGCGCTCGGCTCCGCGTCCGAGGTTCTGGATGTCTACGAGTTGCAGGCGCCTCGGACTCTGCCGGAGGGGCCGGTCCGGGCGCGCGACGTGGTCATAGAGTTGCCAACGACCACTGGCGCGCTGCAGACCGACCGGATCATGATCCGGCCCGACCCGTTGCAGGCGCAGTATCTGCCGGGGGTGCGGTGGGGCGACGCGACACCGGTGATGGTGCAGACCTTGATGCTGCGCACCCTGGAGGCAAGCGGGCGCTTGGGCTATGTCGGCCGCCGACCCCTCGGGATCAACGGTGATTACGCGGTACTGACGGAGATCGTGGATTTCCAGGCCGAAGCGGTGCCGGAGGGGCCGGGCGCGGTGGTCGTGCTGAGCCTGATCGGTCGCGTGGTGCGCGAGTCGGATCTGCGGATCATGGGGACGCGCCGCTTCGCCGTACAAGTGCCTGTGGCCTCGGTGTCCGAGGCCGAAGTGATCGCCGGGTTCGACCAGGCGGCACAGCAACTCTTTGCCGAGCACGGCGCCTGGGTTCTGTCGGTGGTGCGCTGACTACGCGCCGAGCACGCGCAGAGCATCGGCGGCCAACATTCGCTCTTCCTCTGCCGGGATGATGTAGATGCCGGTCGCGGAGGCGGCACTGTGCAGAGCGGTCTGACCTTCCGCGTTGGCCTCCGGGTCGATCTCGGCTCCGATCCAGTGAAGACCCGCCACGATGCGCGCGCGGATTTCGGCCGCGTTCTCGCCGATCCCACCTGTGAAGGCGATGGTTTCCGTCCCGCCAAGAGGCGCAAGCAGGGAGCTCGCATGCCGCACCGCCCAGTAAACGAAATGGTCCACCGCGAAGCCGGCCTCGGGGCGGTCGGAGGCCATCAGGGTCCGCATGTCCGACAGCCCCCCCGACAGGCCGGCCAGCCCACTTTCATTGTTCAGGATCCGCCGTGCGCGCGCGATGCCGTGATCCTCGGCCAGTTTCAGCACGGCGTTGCCATCTATGCTGCCGCTGCGGGTCGCCATGGTCAGACCTTCCAGCGGGGAATAACCCATGGTCGTGGCCACGGAGCGTCCGTCGCGGATCGCACAGATCGACGCGCCGCTGCCCAGATGGAATGCCAGCAGGCGGTCGGGCAGGGCGGCACCGGTCACGCGCGACCAGCTGTCTACCATCGCGGCATAGCTTTGCCCGTGGAAGCCATAGCGGCGCAGGCCCGCGGTTTCCGCCGTGTCGGGCAGGCCGTAGCGCAGGGCGACCTCGGGGTTGGAGGCGTGGAACGCGGTGTCGAAGCTGGCGCATTGCGGCACGTCCGGCATCAGCGCCGTGATCCGGTCGATGGCCGCGAGGTTGTGGGGGTTGTGCAAGGGCGCCAGGGCCGAACAGGCGGCGATTTCGGATCGGGTCGCGGGGGTGATCCGCACGGGCGCGGTCAGCCGGACGCCGCCATGGACCACCCGGTGCGCGACAGCCTTGAGGTGGCTTGCGGTGATGCCTCGCGTGGCCAGTGCTCCCAGGATCGCAGCCAGCGCTGCACCATGGTCGGGCAGGTCGCATGACGCGGACCGTGCGCCGATCTTCAGCCGCCCGGGCCCGCCAATGGACTCCGCCTGCCCGGTAAGATGCTCTGCGAGCGCCGGGGTGAACAGCGCAAACTTGAGCGACGACGACCCCGCGTTCAGAACAATAATCAGGTCCGACCGGGCCGGGTCCGCCATGGATCAGCCAGCCTCGACCATCATATCCTGTTTCGAGACACCTGCGACCTTGTTTGGTTTTTTCATTGCGTCTCTTCTGAAGG